>NZ_JBEOPW010000028.1:0-39856 GCF_040310465.1 Pseudomonas sp. H26/SER47-MNA-CIBAN-0231
GCAGCCCGTGACGCTCCGCGTCACTGGACGCGGAGCGTCCCTTGAGGCATTCCCACGCAGAGCGTGGGAACGATCAGGGCAAAGTCAGTTCCTGCACCGTTTACTTCAGTTCCGGCAGGCGCGCCTGGTTTTTTACTTCGGTCGTGGCAATCGCATCAGCCGGCAGCACCACGCGTTGTTTGCTCAGCAACTGGCCCATGTTCGCCAGCACGCGGTACATCGAGTATTCCTCGGTGTAGCGGATTTCGGTGTAGCGACGGTTGGCGTTGTACAGCTCGTTTTCGCTGTCGAGCAGGTCGAGCAAGGTGCGTTGGCCGAGGCCGAACTGGTCCTGATAAGCGGCGCGCACGCGTTTGGTGGTTTCGGCATATTCGCGAGCGGTCGGCGTCTGCTTCTTGGCGTTTTCCATGGCGTTCCAGGCCAGACGAATGTTCTCGTTGAGCTGACGCAGGGCGTTGTTGCGGATGTCCATCGCCTGGTTGATGTCGTGGGCATTCGCGGCCAGGCGTGCCTTGTCGCTGCCGCCACGGAACAGGTTGTAGTTCATCACCACACCGACACGCCATTCGTTGTCGTGGCCTTCATCACCCTGCACGTTGTTGTTTGCGCCGACTGCTGCTTCGGCATCGAAGCGCGGGTAGAACGGCGACTTGGCGACTTCGTACTGGCTCTCGGCGGACTGCACGTCAGCCTGGGCCGATTTCAGGTACGGGTTGTTGTCGACCATGCTCTGCTGCGCTTCACGCAGGTCCGGCGGCATCTCACCGCGAGTCGAGGCCGGGGTTTCCAGCTCATCGGGCATGCGTCCGACCACGCTGTAGAAATTCGATTCGGCGTCGGCCAGATCGACTTCGGCGGTGTCGAGGTTGTTCTGCGCCAGTGCACGACGGGCAACCGATTGATCGGAGTCGGCGGTGCTGCCGATGCCGCGCTCGGTGCGCAGGCCGATCTGATCGTTGACACGCAAGTGCGCCTGCAGGTTGTTCTTGGCCAGCGTCACCAGTTCACGCCGCTTGAGCACTTCGAGGTAGACCTCGATGGTGCGCAGGGCCAGATCCTGCGCGGTGCCTTGCGCGTAGTAGGCGCGCGAATTGGACACGCCCTTGGTGCGCTCGACCTCGTTGGCGGTGTTGAAGCCGTCGAAGATCATCTGCCGCAAGCGCAGCTCCGACTGGGTGTAGTTGAGGATTTCGGTATTGTGATTACCGAAGGCGCGAGTGTTGGTGTTGTCGCTGTAGCCGCGCCCGTAGGCAGCGTTCAGATCGACCGACGGATAAAACCCGCCCTTGGCCACTTTCACCTGTTCATCCGCTGACAAGCGGGCGTCCACGCGCGAAGCCAGCTCCGGGTGGGTGGCGATGGTGCTCTGAATCGCCTCGGTGAGGTTCATCGCCTGGGCTTGGGAAGTGCAAGCCATGGCCAGCAAAACCGCGCTGCAGAGGGGGGTTAAAACGCGCATGGGTGCATCTCCCTGGATCTCAATGTTGTGTTACCGTCGCCAAATATTTGACGTAAATTTAGGGTGTAAGCGTTTCACTCTTGTAACAACAGAGCTAAGAACATCCTAGAGCGTAGCTAAGAAAAAATTTTCATAAGGTTTATTCCAAAAAAAACTTATGCGGTTTTTCAAAAGCAGCACATTGTTCAGCTCGAAAGCCTTTGTTTTATGCGCTTTATGGAGCTCGAAAAGGCTTGAGGAAAGTTCCATTCACTTTGCGAGACACTGCGAAGTACTGCTGAAGGGGAGGGACGCGTAGCGGGGAATGAGCGACAGATTTTTGTCACTCGGGTGATTCACCACCGTTACGTAGCGCTAGTGGGTCGATGGATTGAACAGGGTTGGCAAGTGCTTGATAGCGCTGACAATTCACCTCAAACCGGGCCTGCGAAACGAACTGTCGAGGGTGCGAGCGTCGCCCCCGGCAACCCGATTGAGCCATGGGCTGCTTCGCGAACCAGTGCCGACGGTGGTCGGCAGCGGAGGATTTCACATGGCAGCGCTCATTGGTACGGTCACAAAAGTCATTGGTCAGGTGTTCGCCCAGGCGAGCGACGGCATCAAGCGTCCGCTGTTCGAAGGCGATCGTTTGTACGCTGGCGATCAACTGATCACCGGCGCGGAAGGCGCGGTGGCAGTGAAACTGCAAAACGGCGAGGAATTGACCCTCGGCCGGGGCAGCAGCATTACCATGAGCGGGCAATTGCTGGCCGACCAGGCTGTGCCGGTGAACGTCGACGAAGCGCAGACCCCGAGCCAGGCGCAACTGACCGATGTCGAGCAAATCCAGCAAGCCATCGCCGCCGGTGAAGACCCGAGCAAAGCCGCCGAAGCCACCGCTGCCGGCCCCAACGCGCCCACCGGCAATACCGGTGAACTGGGCGGCGGGCACAGTTTCGTTCTGCTCACCGAAGTCGGCGGCCGAGTCGATCCGATCATTGGTTTCCCCACCGCTGGCTTCAACGGTATTCCCGAATTTCCCGAGTATCGTCGCGACGCGGACACCGACAATGGCGACGACACGCCAGCGCCGGTCGTGGTGCCACCGCCACCGGTGAACAATCCGGTCATCCTCAACGGCCTCAATGGGGCGGATGGCGAACTCAACCTCAATGAAGCCAATCTGCCTGACGGTACAGCGGCCAATCCAGGCGCGTTGACGCAAAGTGGCAGCTTCACGGTCTCGGCAGCGGATGGTTTGAACAGCCTGAGCATCGGCGGCATCAACGTGATTGTTGGCGGCGTGCCGATCGGCTTTCCCCAGTCGATCACCACGCAACTGGGCAACACCCTGACCATCACCGGTTACAACGCGGCCACTGGCACGGTCAGCTACAGCTACACCCTCAACGGCAACGAGACTCATGCGGCCGGCGATGGCGTGAACAATCTCAGCGAACAGTTCACCGTGATCGCCACCGACAGCAATGGCGACAGCGCCACCGGCACCCTCGACGTGAACATCACCGACGACGTGCCCAAAGCGTTTGACGACGCCAACGGCATTGCCTCGGAAACCTTGCTGACCCTGACCGGAAACGTCCTCACCAACGACATCCAAGGCGCCGACCGCGTACCCACCGGACCGGTCACGCCGGGTACTTTCACCGGTACTTACGGCACCTTGGTTCTGAACGCCGACGGCACCTACACCTACACCCTGAATACCAGCGATGCCGATTTCAAAGCCTTGACCGGCGGTGGCAACGGCACAGAGACCTTCGCCTACACCATCACTGATTCCGACGGCGATACCAGCACTGCCAACCTCGTTCTGCAGATTCACAACAACGACGATCCAGTAATCATCGATGGCCTGAACGTCGCTGGCGGCGAGCTCACGGTTTACGAAAAAAACCTCAGCGACGGCAGCGCCCCGGACACTGGCGCGCTGACGCAAAACGGCACGTTCACCATCACCGCACTGGACGGCGTCACCACGCTGACCGTTGGCGGCATCGCCGTGGTGACCAATGGCGTCGCCGCAGGCTTCCCGCAATCGATCACCACGCCACTGGGCAGCACGCTGACGATTACCGGTTTCAACGCTGCAACCGGCGTGGTCAGTTACAGCTACACCCTGGCTGATAACGAAGCGCATCCGGACGCCAACGGCGCCAATAATCTGCCCGAGCAATTCGCCGTCACGGTAGTCGATGACAACGGCACGACGGCCACCGGCACCCTCGACGTGAACATCACCGACGACGTGCCCAAAGCGTTTGACGACGCCAACGGCATTGCCTCGGAAACCTTGCTGACCCTGACCGGAAACGTCCTCACCAACGACATCCAAGGCGCCGACCGCGTACCCACCGGACCGGTCACGCCGGGCACTTTCACCGGTACTTACGGCACATTGGTGCTGAACGCCGACGGCACATATACCTACACCCTGAATACCAGCGATGCCGATTTCAAAGCCTTGACCGGCGGTGGCAACGGCACAGAGACCTTCGCCTACACCATCACTGATTCCGACGGCGATTCCAGCACTGCCAATCTGGTTCTGCAGATTCACAACAACGACGATCCAGTAATCATCGATGGCCTGAACGTCGCTGGCGGCGAGCTCACGGTTTACGAAAAAAACCTCAGCGACGGCAGCGCCCCGGACGCCACCGGCCTGACACAAAACGGCACCTTCACCATCACCGCACTGGACGGCGTCACCACGCTGACCGTCGGCGGCATCGCCGTGGTGACCAATGGCGTCGCCGCAGGCTTCCCGCAATCGATCACCACACCACTGGGCAGCACGCTGACGATTACCGGTTTCAACGCTGCAACCGGCGTGGTCAGTTACAGCTACACCTTGGCTGATAACGAAGCGCATCCGAACGCCAACGGCGCGAACAATCTGCCTGAGCAGTTCGCGGTCACGGTGGTCGATGACAACGGCACCACCGCCACCGGTACCCTCGACGTGAACATCGTCGATGACCTGCCGAAAGCCAACGACGACAGCAACGGTACCGCCTCGGAAAGCCAACTGACCCTGACCGGCAACGTCCTGACCAACGACGTGCAAGGCGCCGACCGCGTCCCAACGGGTCCAGTCACGCCCGGCACTTTCACTGGCACGTTCGGAACTTTGGTTCTGAACGCCGACGGCACTTACACCTATACGCTCAATACCAGTGACGCCGATTTCAAAGCCTTGACCGGCGGCGGTAACGGCACAGAGACCTTCGCCTACACCATCACCGACGCCGACGGCGATACCAGCACTGCCAACCTCGTTCTGCAGATTCACAACAACGATGATCCGGTGCTGCTCAATGGCCTCGACGTCAACGGTGGCGAACTTACCGTCTACGAAAAAAACCTCAGCGACGGCACCAGCCCCAACACGCCCGCGCTGACCCAGAACGGCACTTTCACCGTCAGCGCTCTCGATGGTCTGCAGACCCTCACGGTTGGCGGCATCGCGGTGATCACCAACGGCGTGGCCGCAGGGTTTCCGCAATCAGTGATCACGCCGCTTGGCAGCACCTTGACCATCAGCGGTTATGATCCGGCGACCGGCGTGGTCAGCTACAGCTACACCCTGGCCGACAACGAAGCCCATCCAACCGCCAACGGCGCCAACAGCCTCACCGAGAACTTCGACGTGGTGGCGACTGACACCGATGGCAGCACCGCCAGCGGCCAGATCAACGTCAACATCGTTGATGATTTGCCGACCGCGCATGCGGACGCGGCTTCGGTGGCCGAGGGTGGCACCGTCAGCGGCAACGTACTCAACAACGATGTCGGCGGCGCGGATGGCCCGGCGATTACCGGCGCAGTGGTCGGCGTGCGTGCCGGTGCCGACACCTCGACTTCGGCCATCGGCGGACTCAATTCGCAGATCAACGGCACCTACGGCTACCTCACGCTTGATGCCAACGGCAACGCCGTTTATCACAGCAATCCGAACACGGTGAACGGCCCGGGCGCGGTGGATGTGTTCTCCTACACCGTGCGCGATGCCGACGGTGACGAAAGCACCACCACCATCACCATCGATGTCTACAACAGCTGCCTGAAAGCGGTCAGCGACACTGACGTCACCGTCTACGAAAAAGCCCTCGACCTGAACCAGGATGGCCAGGATCTGGCAGCGGGCAGTGTGGTCGGCAGCGATCCGAACAGCACTGGCGAAACCGCTTCCGGCACCCTGGTCGGCTCGGTCACCGGTGCGGTCGGCGCGATCAGTTATGCACTGGTCGGCAGCGCCACCGGCAATTACGGGCAGATCGTCCTCAATGCCAATGGCACTTACACCTACACCCTGACTTCGCCAGCGACCACTACGCCGCACGCTGACGACGGCGCCAACAGCCTGAGCGAAACCTTCACCTATCAGGCCACCGATTCTCTCGGCAACGTCGTCACCAGCACAATCGTCGTGAGCATCGTCGATGACGTGCCGAAAGCGCTGAATGACAGCAACGCGACCAACGCGACCGAAGACCAGTTGACCCTGACCGGCAACGTCCTCGACAACGACGTGCAGGGCGCCGACCGCGTCGCCAGCGGCCCGGTAACCGCCGGTACTTTCACTGGCACTTACGGCACGCTGGTGCTCAACGCCAACGGCACTTACACCTACACGCTGGACGCCAACGACGCCGACTTCAAAAACCTCCACGGCGGCGGCAACGGCACGGAAACCTTCGCCTACACCATCACCGACGCGGACGGCGACACCAGCACCGCCAACCTGGTGCTGAACATCCATAACAACGACGATCCGGTGTGCCTCGACGGCCTCAACGTGAAGGGCGGTGAAATCACCGTCTACGAGAAAAACCTCAGCGACGGCAGCAGCCCCGACACCTCGGCGCTGACCCAAAGCGGCAGCTTCACCGTCACTGCGCTTGATGGCCTGCAAACCCTGACGGTCGGCGGCATTGCGGTGATCAGCAATGGCGTCGCCGCCGGTTTGCCGCAATCGGTGGTCTCGCCATTGGGCAGTACGTTCACCATCACCGGTTACGACCCGGCCACCGGACTGGTCAGTTACAGCTACACGCTGGTCGACAACGAAGCCCATCCGAACGCCAACGGCGCCAACAGCCTCAGTGAGAGCTTCGACGTGCTCGCCACTGATACCGATGGCAGTACCGCCAGCGGTCAGATCAACGTCAACATCGTCGACGATCTGCCGACTGCCAACGCCGATACCGGCTCGGTGGCGGAGGGCGGCACGGTCAATGTCAGTGTGCTCGGCAATGACCTCAGCGGTGCCGACGGCGCCGCCACGGTGGTTGGCGTGCGCGCCGGCAGCAACACCGCGACGTCAGCCAGCGGCGGGCTCAACAGCAACATCAACGGCAACTACGGCTACCTGACCCTCGACGCGGCGGGCAACGCGGTTTACCACAGCAACCCGAACTCGGTGAGCCCGCCGGGCTCGACCGACACGTTCACCTACACCATCCGTGACAGCGATGGCGACGAAAGCACCACAACGCTGACCATCAACGTGGCCGACAGCAAACTGGTCGCCTCGGTGGATCAGGATGTCACGGTCTACGAAAAAGCCCTCGACCTGAACAAGGATGGCCAGGATCTCGCCCCCGGCACAGTCATCGGCAGCGAACCGGGCAACACCGGCGAAACCGCCAGCGGCACGCTGGTCGGTTCGGTCAGTGGCGGCAGCGGCGCGATCACTTACACCCTGGTCGGCAACGCCACCGGCAGCTACGGGCAACTGCAGCTCAACGCTGACGGCACCTACACCTACACGCTGACCTCGGCGCCGAAAACCGCGCCGAACGCCAACGACGGGCCGAACACCCTCAGCGAAACGTTCACCTACAAAGCCACCGATGCGCTGGGCAACAGCACCACCAGCACGCTTGTGGTGAACATCGTCGACGATGTGCCGAAAGCCGTTGCCTCGGATCGCTCAGTTACCGCAGTGGAGATCGATTCCAACATCCTCATCGTCCTCGACATCTCCGGCAGCATGGCCGATCCCTCTGGCGTGCCGGGCCTGTCGCGGCTGGCACTGGCCAAGCAGGCCATTGGTGCCTTGCTCGACAAGTACGATGATCTGGGCGATGTGAAAGTGCAGTTGGTGACGTTCAGCAGCAATGCCGCCGACCGCACCACCGTGTGGGTGGATGTCGCCACCGCCAAGACACTCCTCGCCGGCCTCAACGCCGGCGGCGGCACCAACTACGACGCCGCCGTGGCGGTGATGCAGACCGCGTTCAACACCTCCGGCAAACTCACCGGGGCGCAGAACGTCGGCTACTTCTTCTCCGACGGCAAGCCCAACGAGGGCGACATCGGCACGGCTGACGAAGCCGCGCTGAAAAACTTCCTCGACGCTAACAACATCAAGAACTACGCCATTGGTCTGGGCAGTGGCGTGAGCAACGCCAACCTCGATCCGCTGGCCTACGACGGCATCAACCACACCAATACCAATGCGGTGGTGGTCACCGATCTCAATCAGCTCAACTCGGTATTGTCCGGCACCGTGCAGGGCGCGCCGGTTACCGGTTCGCTGCTGGGCGAGGGCGGTTCGTTCGGTGCCGATGGCGGTTTCATCAAGTCGATCCTGGTCGACGGCACCACCTACACCTACGATCCGAAAGCCCTCAGTGGCCAGGGTTCGTTGACCGCGAGCGGCGGCGTCAACCACGGCACTTTCAATACCGCCAACAACACCGTCAGTATCGCCACCAACAACAGCGGCACGCTGGTGGTCAACCTCGATACCGGCGAATACAGCTACACCTCGCAGAAAACCACCGCCGTGGTGATCACCGAAAACATCGGCTTCACCGTCAGCGACAACGATGGCGATCTGGCCAGCTCCACCCTGACGGTGAAAGTGATTCCCAACGCGCCACCGGTGGCGATGGACGATCACGTCATCACCAACGTGCTCTCGGGCAACATCGTGGTGCCGGGTGAGCTGCTGCTGGCCAATGACAGCGATCCGAACGGCGACACCCTCAACGCTACGCCAACCAGTTTCAACACCGGTTGGGTCTCGAAAGCGGCGGACTTCACCGGTACCGGCCTGATCGGTTTCACTGGGCAGAACAATAATGCGGCCAACCAGAACCTGGCCAATGTGCGCAGCGCCTTCAGCGCCAATGCCGCGACCATGACCGCCGTGCTGGTGGTCAGCGGTTATCTGGGCATGGTGAGCAACAGCAATGCCAATGACGAAGATCGCATCACCGTCAATCTGCGTCAGGGCGAAACCCTCAACCTCGATCACAATCTGGGTGCCGGTAAGATCAGCATGGAGTATTCGCTCAACGGCGGTGCCTGGATGGCGCTGGCGGACGGCCAGACCCTCAGCGCCTCGGCGGACGGCGTCTACCAGATCCACGTCACCAACATTGGTAATGGTGGCGGCAACCCGAACGCCGCGGAAAACTACCAACTGACCATGACCCTCAACTATGCGGGGGCCCACGACATCACGCCGGACTACCACGGCACCTACACCGCCAACGATAACCACGGCGGCAGCGACACGGCCAACGTCAGCATCAGCTATCAGGACGGCCACACCCTGACCGGCACTGCTGGCGACGACGTGTTGGTAGCGGGCAGCGGCAACAACGTGATCAATGCCGGCGAAGGCAACGACGTGCTCAGCGCAGGCTCTGGCAACAACGAAATGCACGGCGACGGCGGTAACGATTTGCTCTACAGCGGCGCGGGCAACGATCTGCTCGATGGCGGCACTGGCAGCGACACCGCCAGCTACGCCCACGCCACGGCCGCCGTCACCGTCAATCTCGGCCTGCTCGGTGCGCAGAACACCCTCGGCGC
This sequence comes from Pseudomonas sp. H26/SER47-MNA-CIBAN-0231, assembly GCF_040310465.1. Lineage (NCBI taxonomy): Bacteria > Pseudomonadati > Pseudomonadota > Gammaproteobacteria > Pseudomonadales > Pseudomonadaceae > Pseudomonas > Pseudomonas sp. H26/SER47-MNA-CIBAN-0231. The sequence goes on from NZ_JBEOPW010000028.1 coordinate 9,293, forward strand.
CGGTACTGACACCTTGACCGGTATCGAAAACCTGATCGGCTCGAACTTCAACGACAGCCTCACCGGCGACGGCAACAACAACGTGATCAACGGCGGCCTCGGCAACGACTTCCTCAATGGCGGCGCTGGCGATGACTTGCTGATCGGTGGCATGGGCAACAATACGCTGACAGGCGGGGCAGGGGCTGACACCTTCCAATGGCTCAAGGGCAACAGCGGTCACGACCTGATCACCGACTTCACCCCCGGTACCGACAAGCTCGACCTGTCGCAACTGCTGCAAGGCGAAAACACCAGTACCGCGTCGCTGGACGACTATCTGCACTTCACCGTCAGCGGCAGCGGCGCCTCGGTGATGACCAGCATCGACGTCAGCGCCATGGCCGGCGGCACGCCGAACCAGACGATTGATCTGGCCGGCGTCAACCTCGCCAGCCACTACGGCGTGACACCAGGGGCGGGCGGCATGATTGCCAGCGGTCACGACACGGCGACGATCATCAGCGGCATGCTTAATGATCATTCGTTGAAGGTGGATACGGTGTAAGCGCCGTCTGAAACAAAAAAACCGCCGTCCAGCTCATAGGGACGGCGGTTTTTTCTGCCTGATGGTACTGCGTTGCTCACACGTCAGTCTTCGCGAGCAGGCTCGCTCCCACAGTGGAATGCATTTCAATGTGGGAGCGAGCCTGCTCGCAAAGGGGCCAGAGATGGCACCGGACAATCAGCCGGTGTTTGACACAAGCTCACGCCGACAGCCCAAATTATCCAGAATCCGATTCACCGCCAACTTCCCGAGCATGATCTGCTGCTCAGCAGCAATGGCACGGCACAGTTGTCAATAAGGTCTGAGGCACCATGCCCAATATCCGATGCTCAAGTCGTTACGGCAGAGATATCCGCCGCCTCGCCAAACGTAGTAACCCCCCTGATTGTGCCCACATGCAGCGCCGGTGCACATCCATGTTATCCAGCCAGAAGCTAGCGGCCAGTTATGGTCTTTGCCATAGACAGCGTACATGCTATTAAAATAATTGTTTAAAGGAACTGAACCATAAACACTGTTCATCCAATTTACTGCCTGGTAATGGTTCATTGCATACCCAGACACGGACAGCTGGTAGATATTCCGAACATCAACGTTGTATGAAAATGAGCTGAATCGGTCTTGCACCGTGATGTAGGTATTGCCGTTACGCATACCGGTGACTTTCCCGTTGCCGTCAACATGGGCCACGTTCGAATTACTGCTTCTGTAAGTGATCGGGGGAACGCCGGTAGACGGGACAGCAGCACGGATTTGAGTGTTACCTGGAAAGTCCGCACTGTGGGGCCATGCATAAACTCTCGGTCCATGCAGGGCCATGGCGCTATTGTTGACTTGCAGCGCTTTGCGTAGCGTGAACGAACGCAAAGGAGAGAGCAGACCTTCACCATAGAGCGCCCGAATCTGCACGATTGTCAGTACATCGACAACGAGCCCCTTCAGTAGCACTGAGAATTTGCCGTCCTTGTCTGTGGTCAACGTCTCCACCGGCTTGCCATCCACCAGCACTTCAACCTGCTGCTCTGTACTCGCAGTCCCTTCAACCGTGACATTGGGGTCAACCGTAAAGTCGCTATGCGGAATCTCCCGGTTCTGCGAGTCCTTAATCAGTGTGATGACCGGCTGCAGCTCAACCAGAGATTCGATCTGATAGGTCTGGTGGGGAAATTCCACTGGATTGCCGCGCAACCCCAGGCGCACGGAAAATATCAATGTCGCCGTACTGCCGCTTTTGAGATTTCTCAACACTTCCAGCGTCGGCGTTGACAGTTCCCGTATCAGCCCGGCGCTGGTGACGCTCGCCTCCGCGTTGATGATGACGTGGCGGACAGGGTTGTTTGTGCTGTCGATGCCGATCAGCACCAGCGTCATGCTCTGGCCCGGCCGTTGTCCGTGCCAGAGGTTGACCGCCAATTTGTCTGCGCTGGTCAGTTTTTTTACGTCCAGTATTGCGTTATCAATGCCAATGATTCGCGGTCGCGGAAACCTGGGATCCTGATCAGCGATCAGTTTGAAAGAAATCTCTGTTTCCGGAGATGATCCGATTTTCTTGCCGTCCTGATTCAGGTTGAATTTGAATCGCACGGTTTCACCGTGAAGCGCCACAATGAGGCGCCTGTCGAACGGAAAGCGGGCTTGTTTGGCCGAATCCAGATCTACCAGCGGGAAGCGATCAAATCCCAGAGGCAGTGGTGTGCATACCAGACGGGCTTTTTCGGTCGTGGCATCGAGATACTCCACGAGCATGCCCGGCAGCGCTGCCAAGGGATCAAGCGGATTAGTGAAAGGTGATACCAGTGAATGCGGCGTGAGGACAAGCTCCTTGGGATCGCCGATCTTCAACTGCGCGATATCGGAAAAGACTTCACTTTCGCCGGGATTGGTGATGGTGGCCTGCACGGCCAGTCTCGCGCTGGCGTAGGGCTTGATGTACTCGTTCTCGGCCTCGAAAACGATGGGCTTTGAAGGATCGGTTACCAGCTGTCCCCAAGTGAACTGTACCAACTTGCCATTGATGTCTGTGGTCTGCCAGTGCAGCTTGACCTCTGCCCCTTGTTTCAAGGGCCAGAAGCTGGCGACATTTATTAGTGCTTTGGCAGTATCGACCGCCAGTTCGCCTTCCACCAGTGGGGTGACCTCCGGCGCTCCCAGTGGCAACGATTTACCCGCAACGGTTACGTCAGCAGGTTTGGAGAGCTTGGGCTGACCTGCTCTGGTCAGGATATAGGTTGCCCGTAAACTTCCACCTATCACATTTTGAATGCGGAAATTTTCCACGGGAAAGTTCAGTGTCTTGCTGGCGACGGTCACCGTTAAAGAATAGGTATGAGTGACTGGCACGTTGTTTCGGGTGAATCCTTCCAGTGTCAGGTCGATCACATCGTTGATCGCAAAACTGCCCGTCAGGAGAATGTTCGTCGGGCCGCCTGCAAGCCAGTCATGGTGTAGAACGTCGTCGCCATCGGACTGCTCGAAAATCGGCGCGGCCAACAAAGTTATTCCGGGCTTGAACGGCAGAATGAGCGGTTCCGAAAAGCCACTGGAGTTCTCGACAACGTCATAGACGCTCCAGCGCACCACCAGACTGCTGGTTTTTGGCAATTCGCCGAGTTGTTCAGCTGTAAGCGTGAAAACGATGTCGGCCGAGGCGTCAGTCACGACGAAGTCCAGCCGAAGCGAACCAAATGTCAGCACGACCGTATCACCGATCTGCTGATTGAAGTAATGCTTGACCGTGACATCCATGCCTGCGTCGATGACGTTCTGATCGACGATGCTTTCCGATGCGAGCGGCAGCTTGAGGCCCTGATTGAGGGACTTTCCACCATCAGTGTCCGCCTCGCCGGGTGCGGGGTATTTGAACCAGAGCTGTGCGTGTGGCGATTCCGATGGGTTGCCGCTCGGTCTTGTGACTATCATCCAGCAATCCAGCCTGACGTCTGTAAACGGCAGGAATTTCTCCTCGAGGATTTCAGCTGAAATGTAAAAAAGTACGGTTTTAGGAATCTTTCCATCGGCCTCAAAATCCTCCTCCGTAAGGATGAAATCAATCACGGACAAAGGGTTAGTGACATCGGGTTTATCGATGAAGACTTTGATATGGTCACCAATGCCTTGAGACAGATACTCCGGGAGACGGAAGCCCAATCCGTTAATGTTCTGAGCAGCCATGGCGATGTTGATACCGTAGCTCTTGTCAGTTTGCAGCTTGTGCAGGAGTGGTTGCGGCGGATAGAGGGCCAGCACACCGATACCGGAACGCGGCGCAGGAGGGAATATCAGGTATTGTGAGCTGTTCATGAATGTTCGCCTTCCACACGGGGCGCTTACCTGGGCTGTCAGCGCCGATACGGAAGAATTAATCATGCGACGTTAAAGCGCGCACCTGTCAACTCTGACAGGTGCGGACGGATATCGGATGAACGGTTGTGCTGCCGACGGTGGGGCGATCAGCGTTTTTTCAAGGTCTTCTGCCGCAAAATATAAACCGTCACCAGCACCGCACTGGTCAGCATGAACCCACGCGCCCAAACCAGCGGCACCAGATAACACGAGAACAGAATGCTCGCCCACATCAGCCCGATCGCGTAGACCTTGCCCTTGAGCGGAATGCCGTTGCCATCGAGGTAATCGCGGATCCATGGCCCGAGCCGTGGATGCTCGACCAGCCATTGATAGAAACGCGGAGAACTGCGCGCGAAGCAGGCTGCGGCGAGCAGAAGGAAAGGGGTGGTGGGCAGGACGGGCAGGAAAATCCCGATCACACCCAATGCCACGCTGAGCCAGCCGATGGCCAGCAGGAAGTAGCGCAACATCAGGGGTCGGTTGCCTATGGGGTTGTCCATAGGCCGGTTCTTAGTGATGACGAGGCTTGAGGATCGCCGGTTTTTCGTCGGGGGCCTGGCACAGCAGATACAGCGCGGTCAGGGCTTCCGGGATCTGAACGATCATGTCGTCCATCAGGTTGGCGTCCTTGGCGATGTCTTCGAACTCAGGCTGCTCGTCGAACAGGCCGGAACCGACCATGATCGGCAGGAGCATTTCGCTGACTTCTTCTTCGGCGGTTTCGAACCAGGCCGCTTCGCACAGGAACACGCCTTCCATGAAACCGATGCACCAGCCGCGCAGTTCGGAGTCGTCCGGCTCTTCGCCCAGATCCAGTTCGCACGGCAATTCGAATTCTTCATCCGAGGCCAGTTGGCGAGCGATGTGCGCCTTGAGGCCGATCAGCGTGGCTTCGATTTCGGCACGCTGGGCTTCGTCGGTGTAATGCGGCTCTTCGGCGAACAGCGCGTCGATCCACTCGCGCTCCGGAACGTCTTCGGAGCAGATCGACAGCGCGGTCAGGTAACCGTGGGCGGCGACGTAATCCAGCGCCTCGTCGTGCAGCTCGTCGGCGTCGAGGAAGACTTGCAGGCGGGTCAGTTGCTCAGCGAAGGACATTACGGGGCTACCTTGGGGAATAAACAATGCGGGAATTCTAGGCCTTCTTGCGCGCTCTAGCCAGCCGCTTGGCAGATTTGCCCGAATTACCGGCCTTACTGGAAAGATGAATAACCCTGTGGGAGCGAGCCTGCTCGCGAAGGCGGTGGATCAGGCACTTTTACATCGACTGACAGGCCGCTTTCGCGAGCAGGCTCGCTCCCACAGGGTTTTGTATGTGGCAGGTTTATCAGGTGTCTTCTCAGCGGCACCCTCTGCGGCGAAGGCCTCGGGTATACTGCCGCGTTTTGCGATCCCTGCCGGCGCTGCGCTGGTCATGCAATGTGTTCTTACGTTTTGTTTAAGCAGCCGAAGCTGCTCTGAACCAGCCTGAGCAGGGATGTATCGGTAGATTTTTGGAGTTTTTATGCTCGAACAGGCTCAACGCGTCCTCAAGGACATCTTCGGCTACGACAGTTTCCGTGGCCGTCAGGGTGCGATCATTGAGCGCGTGGCCAGCGGCGGTGATGCGCTGGTGCTGATGCCTACCGGTGGCGGCAAGTCGTTGTGCTTCCAGGTGCCGGCGCTGTTGCGTGAAGGTCTGGCGGTGGTCGTGTCGCCGTTGATCGCGCTGATGGACGATCAGGTCGCCACCCTCGAAGAACTGGGCGTGGCCGCCGCTGCGCTGAACTCCACGCTGAGTGCCGAGCAGCAGCGCGATCTCGCTCTGCGGATCAAACGCGGTGAAGTGAAAATGCTCTATCTGGCGCCCGAGCGCTTGGTGCAGCCGCGCATGCTGGCATTCCTGCAAAGCCTGGAAATCGCCTTGTTCGCCATCGACGAAGCGCATTGCGTATCGCAATGGGGCCACGATTTCCGCCGCGAATACCTGCAACTGGGTCAATTGGCAGAGCTGTTCCCCAACGTTCCGCGCATTGCCCTCACCGCGACCGCCGACAAGCGCACCCGCGAAGAAATTGTCGATCGCCTGCACCTGCAGAACGCCGAGCGCTTCCTGTCGAGCTTCGACCGCCCAAACATCTTCTATCGCATCGTGCCCAAGGAACAGCCGCGCAAACAGTTGCTGGCGTTCCTCGCCGAGCGGCGCAGCGATGCCGGCATCGTTTATTGCCTGTCGCGCAAGAAGGTCGAAGAAGTTGCGGCGTTTCTCAGCGAGCAGGGCTTCCCGGCGCTGCCGTATCACGCCGGTCTGCCCAACGATCTGCGCGCCTATCACCAGAAGCGCTTCCTCAATGAGGAAGGCCTGATCATGGTCGCCACCGTGGCGTTCGGCATGGGCATCGACAAGCCCAACGTACGCTTTGTCGCGCACCTCGATCTGCCGAAATCCCTTGAGGCGTATTACCAGGAAACCGGTCGCGGCGGCCGTGACGGTCTGCCGGCGGATGCGTGGATGGCCTACGGTCTGCAAGACGTGGTGATGCTCAAGCAGATGCTGCAGAACTCCGAAGGCGACGAGCGCCACAAGCGTCTGGAGCAGCACAAGCTCGACGCCATGCTCTCGCTGTGCGAAGAAACCCGCTGCCGCCGGCAGGCGTTACTGGCCTATTTCGACGAAGACATGCCCGAACCGTGCGGGCATTGCGACAACTGTGTCGACGGCGTGCAGACCTGGGACGCCACCGAGCCTGCACGTCAGGCCTTGTCGGCGATTTTCCGCACCGGCCAGCGCTATGGCGTCGGTCATCTGGTCGACGTGTTGCTGGGCAAGGACAACGAAAAGGTGCGCAGCTTCGGCCATCAGCATTTGTCGGTGTTCGGCGTTGGCAAGGCGTTGAGCGAGAGCGAGTGGCGCTCGCTGTTCCGCCAACTGGTGGCGCGTGGGTTGGCCGATGTCGACCACGAGGGTTATGGCGGTCTGCGCTTGAATGACAGTTGCCGGCCTTTGCTCAAAGGCGAAGTGAAACTGGAACTGCGCCGCGACCTGAAACCGCAAGTCACCGCCAAAACCGGCAGCAAGAGCCAGGCCAGCCAACTGGTGCGCGGCGAAGAACGCGAACAGTGGGAAGCCTTGCGCGCACTACGGCGCAAGCTCGCCGAAGAACACGGCGTGCCGCCATATGTCATCTTCCCCGACTCGACGCTATTGGAAATGCTCCGCAGCCAGCCGACTTCGCTGGCGGAAATGGCCCGGGTCAGCGGCGTCGGCGCACGCAAACTGGAGCGCTATGGCGAAGCCTTCCTCGAAGTGCTCGGCGGCGAGGCGGAGGCGCCGAAGGTGGTCGCCGATGTCCGTCACGAGCTGATCACCCTGGCCCGCGCCGGCATGACCCCGCTGCAGATCGCCGGGCAGTTGCAGTGCTCGGAGAAGAACGTCTACGCCATGCTCGCCGAAGCCATCGGCAAGCAGCAGTTGTCGCTGGAGCAGGCGCTGGATTTGCCAGAAGAGCTGATGGGCGAAGTGCAGGACGCGTTCCTCGACGGGGAGGGCGAGTTGCCGTCCGTCGCTGAAGTGGCTGAGCTGTTTGCCGGGCGAGTACCGGAAGGCGTGCTGTATTGCGTGCGGGCGGCTTTGCAGTCTGAATTCGAGATGTGAAACGACGTATGCGCCAAGCCCCGTGCAGTTGTAACGATTCAGTACAGAGCGACTCTTGCCTATAACTGCCGCCCATGCTTAGCTGACTAATAATTAGATTTTCCGTATTTTCAGTCTAACCGTGAGTGTTTTATGCCGTTAACCGATCAACATCGCTTTGGTATGCAACTGGCCCAGATGTCCCGTGGCTGGCGTGCCGAACTGGATCGTCGCCTCGCCGGGCTGGGCCTGTCGCAGGCGCGCTGGCTGGTGCTGCTGCATCTGGCGCGTTTTGAAGAGGCACCGACCCAACGCGAACTGGCGCAGAGTGTCGGCGTCGAAGGCCCGACCCTGGCGCGCTTGCTCGATAGTCTGGAAAACCAGGGACTGGTGCAACGCCAGTCAGTGATGGAAGACCGTCGGGCGAAAAAAATCGTGCTCTGCGCACCTGCGCTGCCCCTGATCGAACAGATCGAAACCATTGCCACGCAGCTGCGCCACGAATTGTTCGAGGGCGTCGATGAGGCGGATTTGAAGGTGTGCATGCGCGTACACGGGCACATTCTGGCCAACCTGGAAAAATCTTGAGGCACATCCCGCCAGTGATTTTTTGAGAGATCGCGCTGAGCCGACTATAAGAACTACTGGGCAATATCGTGTTCGTACCGGATGTGCGAACGCATACAAACCGGTTTTGCTTATTTAAGGGATGCTCATGCTCGCAAGTCGGCACGTGCTGCGCGGGGGCGCCAAATGGCTGCTGCTCGCTGGCGTTTTCAGCCATTCGACCTGGTCGATGGCGTTGGGGTTGGGCGAAATCACTGTTCACTCAGCCCTCAATCAGCCGTTCAAGGCCGACATCGCGCTGGTCGATGTCGGCACGTTGACGCAAAATGATCTCTCGGCCAGCCTGGCTTCGGCAGATGAATTCGGCCGGGCGGGCGTCGAGCGGGTGTTCTTTCTCAATGACCTCAAGTTTACCCCGATCCTGCGCGGCAGCCGCCAGATGATCCGGGTGACGTCCGGCAAACCGGTCAACGAACCTTTCCTGAATTTTCTCGTGCAGCTCGATCAGCCCAACGGCCGTCTGCTGCGCGAGTACACGGTGCTGATCGACCCGCCGGGTTCGCCGGGCATCGTGCCCGCCACCGACGAGCCGGATCCGCGCCCGCAATCCTCCGAATTTCCAACCGTCGAACCGGTTACCGCACCGCCTCAGGCTGCCCAGGGCAAACGCACTGCGGCGCCTGTGCCGCCAACGCCGGCGGCACCTGCCAACGATGCGCAGGCCGAGCAACTGGCCGCCAGCGTGCTGCTCACCCAGCAACTGCAAAAGACCCTCGACGAACAGAACCTCAGGCTGCAAGAGCAGCAAGTGCAAATAGCCGACGGAAAGAAGCAGATCGAGGAGTTGCAAACCCGCTTGGCCGAAGTGCAGAAAGCGCCGCCACCACCTGTGGTCGCGCCGGCTCCGGCCGCTGTTTCAGCCCCGGTCGAGGCGGCAGACGATGGCGTGAACTGGCCGCTGCTCGGCGGACTGATATTGCTGCTGGGCGTGCTGGCAGCGTTGCTCATACGCCGCCGTCAGCAACGTTCCACAGCAGATGGCACGCCGATGCCGCTATTGCCTGTGAGCGCCGAAGACAACGTTGATGAGCCTGAACTTCAACAATCTGTCGGTGCGCACGCGGCCGCCGATCATCGCGACGAACCCGGTGCCGGCGACGTGCTGGAGGCTGTGGGCATCTATCTGGCCTACGGCCGGCTCAGCGAAGCGGCCGGGCTGCTGCGCGATGCCTTGCACAAGGAGCCTGAACGCATTGATCTCGGTCTGCAGTTGCTGGAGGTTCTTGGGCGCCAGGGTGACAGCGCCGCTTTTGAGCAGCAGGAAAACCGCCTGCGTGCGCTTGGCGTCGATGACCGCGAACTGATTGAAATCCGCGCTCGCCATGCAAAACTGGCAGGCGCCGCACCGGCGGTATTTGCGGCAACGCCAATACCGCCCGAACTGCCCGTGGCCTTGGCAGCGACCGCAGCCGCGCCGCTCGCATCGTCGCCCGGCGCTCTCGAGGATGATTTCGAATTGAATCTGGGCGAGCTGTCGATGGATTCAAATTGGGATCTGAACGACAGCCGCACCGATTCCGCCGCACCGCCAATCGATGATCCAGAGCTGGGCACTAGCTTGTCAGTGCTGCCTGTCGATTTTGACCTGCCACAGGCTGCATCTGCTGAAGAAGCCGAACTTGAATGGATACCCGAACCCGACGCCCAGCCGCTCGACGATGACTTTCTCAACGAGTTCGGCGATCCCGAGCCGTCGCTGGTGCTGGAACCTCTGGATCTGCAATTACCCGAGTCCACCGAGACCGACACCGAGGCCGCCGGCAAGCTCGAACAGGCACAAACCTGCATCGACGATGGCGACATCGACAGCGCGATCGCGCTGCTCAATGAATTGCTCAGGGAAGGGGATGAGCCGTTGAAGCAGACGGCAAGGACGTTGTTGGCGGGGATTCGCTGAGCGCCAATGGATTTCGGGTTCACCCGAGACCGCCTTCGCGAGCAGGCTCGCTCCCACAGGATAGAGCGCATTCCATTGTGGGGGCGAGCCTGCTCGCGAAGGCGTCAGAACGTCTGCCCCAGATTCAGATAAACCGCCTGCTCATCCGCATCATTCAACCCATACGTGAAGTTCAACGGCCCCAGCGGCGTGTCGAAGCCGATAAACACACTCGCGGCATTGATGTAGCCGCTGTCGAATTCATTGTCGTTGTTCCACGCCCGACCGCGTTCCAGCGAGGCCCCGGCGTACAGCGGGAAGTCCAGCGGCAGGTACGAGCGCGGCGTCAGGCGGCGGTAGTACACCGCGCGCATCAGGCTGACGTTCTGCCCGGACAGCGCATCCTCACGGAACCCCGACAACTGCCGCGCGCCGCCGAGCAGGAAGCTTGAGGTCACCACATTAGCGTCGTCCAGGGTGCGCCCGTAGCGCCCGCCGAGAATCAGCGTGTCGGGGCCATGGCTCATGGCCTTGTCGAAATTCAGTTCCCACTGGCGATAGCGATTGTCTGAACCCAGGCCCGGTTCGAACTGGGCGAAGGTCAGACTGACATCCTTGCCCTCGTGCGGAAAGTAGACGTTGTCCAGCGAGTCGTAGGAATACTTCACGGTATAGAAGCCTTCGTTGAAGCTCTCGCTCGGCAGATCCTGATCACCGATGCGCACGTCAGCCTTGCCCCAGGCCTGGCCGACGCCGAGTCGCACTTCACCGTTGTTGCCGATCTGCCGCCCAAGGTTGAGGCCGAAGCCGTAGCGCTCGACCCGATACTGGGCGATCGGATCGTTATCCAGCACCGAGTCAACGTTCTGCGCCTCGAACGAGGCGTAGGGCGCGACGAAGTAACGCGAGCCAACGTCCAGCGGCTGATAGAACTCGCTGTACAGCTCCTGCTTGTCGCCGATCTGCGCGCGGGTCAGCCATTCCGCGCCGAGGCGGTTAATGCCGTTGACGCGGTAACTGGCGCCGAGGTTGAAAGCACTGTCGCCGCGCATGTCGTCCGACAGATTGAGGCCGACCCGCAAATAATCGGTGCCGCTGCGTTTGCCGCTGGCGCTGATGACCAGGGTGTGATCCTGGCCTTTGTGCACCACGCGGTAACGCACTTGATCGAAGTAATCGAGGCCGTACAGCGTGCCCATGTCCGAATGCAGGCGGCCCAGGTCCAGCGGCGCGCCGATCGGTTGGCGGATGTAATAGCGAATTACGTCATCGTCAACTTTCGAGTCATTTTCGACGCGGATCGCGGTAATGATCGGCGTGCGCTGCCCCGGCTGGCGCGCGGCGTTCAGTTCCGCGTCCTGGGTTTCCGTCGGCTTGAGTTGCGCCAGCCGCGCATCGAGGATCCGCGTGGCGCGATAACCGGCGTCGATCATCTCTTGAGCCTTGCCGAAATCGGTCACGCCGAACGCGGCCAGCGCAGGCTGGATCAACACGTCATTGGCATGCAGAGTCGCCAGTTGTTCTTCGGAGTTGCGCCGGGTCATCAGGGTGATCGACTGATTGAGCACATCGACCACCGTGGTCAGTTGCTTGCGATTGCGCAGAGGTGTGCCGATATCGACCACGATGGCGACGTCGACGCCCATCTCCCGCGCGACATCCAGCGGGATGTTGTCGGTCATGCCGCCGTCCACCAGCAAGCGCCCATCGAGCTCGACCGGGGCGAACACCGCCGGGATCGACATGCTCGCGCGGATCACTTGCGGCAGGTGGCCTTTGCGAAACACCACTTTTTCGCCATTGGCGATATCGGTGGTCACGGCGCGAAACGGGATCGGCAGTTTGTCGAAGTCGCGGGTGTCGCTGGTGTGCGCCAACAGGCTTTCCAGCAACAGTGCGAGGTTCTGGCCCTGAATCACCCCCAATGGCAGGCCGAGGCTGCCGTCGTCGCGGAAGCTGAGTTTCTGCTTCACCAGAAAGTCGCGGTCGTCCTGCTTGCGTCGAAATGGCACGTCCTCACGCGGCGGCGCGTCGGACAGCGCCGCTTGCCAGTCGATGCTCAGGGCGAGCTTTTCCAGTTCATCGATCTTGTAGCCCGAGGCGTACAGGCCGCCGACCACGGCGCCCATGCTGGTGCCGGCAATCGCGTCGATCCTGATGCCTTGTTCTTCCAGCGCCTTGAGCACGCCGATGTGCGCCAGCCCGCGCGCAGCGCCGCCGGACAGCACCAGGCCGACTTTCGGTCGTGGCGCCTCACTGGCGAGAACCAGCAGGGGAAGGAAACCAAGCAGCAGGCAGAACAGCAAACGGCGCATTGTGAGTCTCGGGGCAAGCGGTAAAGCCGGCTATTATAGCGGCGCCCTCTGTCTCAGGAGTTTCAGCGATCATGACCGTCGCCAAAGCCGAAGTTGTCATCACTTATTGCACTCAATGCCAGTGGCTGCTGCGCGCGGCGTGGCTGGCTCAGGAACTGCTCAGCACCTTCGCTGATGACTTGGGAAAGGTGTCATTGGTACCGGGCACCGGCGGGGTGTTTTACATCACTTGTGCGGGTGTGCAGATCTGGGAGCGCAAGGCCGACGGTGGTTTTCCCGAGGCCAAGGTATTGAAACAGCGAGTGCGCGATCAGATCGATCCTGACCGCGACCTCGGCCACAACGACCGCACTCAGTGAGAGGCGGCCTCGGCGGCGACGGTTGTCTTGTCACTGCCGCCTGACATCCGCGCCGACACCACAATCGCGACGATGATCAACGCGCCACCGATGAGCATCCGCAGGGTCGGGGTTTCACTGAACAGCAGCCAGGCGAGGGTGATGCCGTAGACTGGCTCCATGGCGAACACCACTGCCGCCGTGCGCGCCTTGATCACCGCCAGACTGGCGACGAACAGGCTGTGCGCCACGCCCGTGCAGAACACTCCGAGCAGGGCGATCCACAACCAGTCCAGCGCTCGAACCTGACTCAAATGCGGCGCCGCGACCGGCAACAGACACAATGCCACGACGACGTTCTGGCACAACGCCGCCTGCACCGCCGGGATGCGCCCGGAACTGGCGCGGTTGGTCAGCGACAGCAGGGAAAACAGCAGGCCGGACAACACTGCCCATAGCAAGCCGACGGTCGCGCCACTGCCCAGATCGAATGCGGGCGTCACCAGCACCAGACCGATGCTGACCAATACCACCAGGACGATTTCATTGGGGCGGATGCGTTCGCGGAAGATCAATCCTTCGAGAATCACCGTGAACGCCGGAAAACTGGCAAAGCCCAAGGTGGCGATGGCCACCCCGGCGATCTTCACCGATACGAAAAAACTCACCCAGTGCCCAGCCAGCAACACGCCGCTGAGGGCGAGGCGCCGCCAGTCCACGGCCTGAAGTTTCTGCCAACCATGCTGGCTGAAGAAACGGGCGAAAAATGCCAGGGCGAGCACGGCAAAAGCCGCACGTCCAAAGACGATCACAGCAGGGGATGCGGCAGCGAGTTTGCCGAACACACCGGTCAGGCCAAACATCAAAGCGCCAATATGCAGAGCGCCGAGGGCGGTACGCGGAGTCATTGCATTCCTTTTTTCAGGTTCAACTTCATGGGGCCATTGAACCGTGTCTCGGCCTGCAAGTCTGTCGGCAGGCTATCGTCTTTTGTCGCAGGAATCGCGCCGAAGATGTCCGGGCGACGAGCCGAACTCACGTAGGACTGCGGCCGAGAACGCACTCTGCGAGCTGTAACCGACGCGACTGGCTACTTCACCAATCGGTAACGCAGTGTCGCGCAGCAGTTGCACCGCGAGATGCAGGCGTCGACTGCGGATGTAATCCATCGGCGTCTGTCCGCATTCGGCCATGAACCGTGCGTGCAGGCGCGCACTGGACAACCCGGCCACGCGCGCCAGGTCAGCGACTTGCAGCGGATAGCCGGCGTATTGCTCGATGTGCGCATCCAGCGCGGCGTAGGGCAGGCGACGCGCGCGGAGTTCGGCAGGTTGCGCGTGATTGAGACTGGCCAGCAGCAACACCGCGCCTTGCTGCGCGATCAACGGATCGCTGACCGGACTGTTCGCCAGCCAGCTGACCAATTGGCTCTGCCCCGAGTCCAGCGACAGCCGCCCCGGATGATCGAGCAAGCGGCGACTGGCCTCGGCATGCGCGCCCAGCGAGTCCTGCACCCATTGCCCTTCAGGGATGTCGAGCACCAGGCAGCTGCTGCCTTGGGGACTGTCGCAGGCATGATGAGCGCCGGACGGAACCACCACAACACTCTGCTGACGCACTTGGCTGCCACAGCCCTCGACCTCGAAATCCAGCGCACCGGACAGCCCGAACACCAACTGCGGGTGCTCGTGGCTGTGCACAATGAGGTCGCGGGTGTACTGGCGCAGGGTGAGGATCGGTCGCATGGCAGGTTGTCTCCGAAGTGGCCCTCAGTCTACACCGCCGTACGCCGGATGCGCTGTCACACGACTGACTCACGCTTGTCACGGTCGATTAACCGGGCGCGCGCAAGCTGGCGAAAACATCGCAGAGGGTTGCCCATGACCAGCGCCGAGCTCGCCCGACCCAGCCGCAAACAACGGGTGCGAACCCTGTGGATCTCCGATGTGCACCTGGGCACCCGGGATTGCCAGGCCGAGCACTTGTCGCAATTTCTCAAGGGCTACCACGCCGACAAGGTTTATTTGGTCGGTGACATCATCGACGGCTGGAAACTGCGCAGCGGCATGTACTGGCCGCAAGCGCACACCAACGTCATCCGCCGTCTGCTGACCATGAGCAAGCGCGGCACCGAGGTCATCTACGTCACCGGCAACCATGACGAATTCCTGCGGCGCTATTCGAAGCTGATTCTGGGCAATATCCAGTTGGTCGACGAAGCGGTGCATGTCACCGCCGATGGCCGGCATTTGCTGGTGATTCACGGCGATCAGTTCGATGTGATTACTCGCTATCACCGCTGGCTGGCGTTTCTCGGCGACTCCGCCTACGAATTCACCCTGACCCTCAACCGCTGGCTCAATCACTGGCGTGCCCGTTATGGCTACGGTTACTGGTCGCTGTCGGCGTACCTGAAGCACAAGGTCAAGACAGCGGTGAGTTTCATCAGCGACTTTGAAGAAGCCATCGCCCACGAATGCGTGAAGCGCGAACTGCATGGCGTGGTTTGCGGGCATATTCACCATGCCGAGATTCGCAAGGTGGGGGAGGTGGACTACCTCAATTGCGGCGATTGGGTCGAATCGTGCACCGCGTTGATCGAGCATTGGGACGGCACGATCGAGTTGTATCGATTGGCGGATGCCCAGGCGCGGGAGGCGGAGTTGAAAGCTGCCAAAGTTGCTGAGATCGCTTAGTTCTCAGGTGTTTGAAGGGGCCTCATCGCTGGCAAGCCAGCTCCCACAGGTTTTGTAAACGGCACAGAACCCTGTGGGAGCTGGCTTGCCAGCGATGAGGGCAGAACAAACAACATCAAGCGGGGCTGTGTTCTTGCATCGCGGCTTTGTAGATCGAGTTCTTCGGCTGCGCAAACAGCCTTTCCATCATCGGCTCGAAGAAACTCAGCGGCAACGTGTCATACGCCGGATCAAACGCCGCCGCATCGTATTTGGCACAGAACTCGGCAGTGGCGTGGAACTGCGGATGGTCCTTGAATTGCTCGCGCAAATGCCGATCCATGCCCAGGTGATGAAAGAAGTAATAGCCCTGAAAGATGCCGTGCTTCTCCACCATCCACAGATTTTCCGCACTCACGAACGGCTTGATAATCGCTGCGGCGATGTCCGGATGGTTGTAGGAACCGAGGGTGTCGCCGATGTCGTGCAACAGCGCGCAGACCACGTATTCCTCGTCACGCCCGTCGCGAAACGCGCGGGTCGCGGTTTGCAACGAGTGGGTCAGGCGATCCACCGGGAAACCACCGAAGTCGCCTTCAAGCAGCTTCAAATGCGCGAGGATCCGCGATGGCAGCTGTCTGGCATAGGCACTGAAATCGGCGGCGATAATCGCCCAGTCTTCCTCGGTGCCGTCCTTCATATGGGTGAAGCGAGCATGGGCATTCATTGGCAGACCCTCATTCAGAACGCCACGCGACCGAGAATCATGTCGCGGTACATGACGAAATCGCCGAGCAGGCTGTACAGCGGATGCTGAAATGTCGCCGGGCGGTTTTTCTCGAAAAAGAAATGGCCGATCCAGGCAAAGCTGTAACCGGCCACAGGCAACGCCAGCAACAGCAGCCAGGCGCCTTTGGCGATGCTCAGGGCGAGAATGAAGATGACCAGAGAAGTGCCGATGAAATGCAAACGACGGCAGGTGCTGTTGCTGTGTTCGGCGAGGTAATACGGATAGAACTCGGCGAAGCTGTTGAACTGCTTGATGTTTTCCACGACCGCGCTCTCTGTGGTGATTGTTCTGGCGACAAGTTGTGCGTCGGGCAGCTTATTTGAGTCTAGAGTGATCATTGGCGTGGGCCAGTGACAATCGGCGCCACTTTAGTATCCTTCGCAAATAGGGCGGTTATCTGCAGCCCGTCATGTAAAAGAATAACAACCATGAGCGAACGAACGACTTCTGCAAGCTGGGCGATGGGGATTGTCAAAGCACTGGAGATGGACGGCCTGGATTGCCGGGTACTGTTCAGGCAGCTGGGGCTGGATTTCAGCGCCCTTGAAGATCCGGATGCACGCTTCCCGCAAGACTCCATGACCCGGCTCTGGCAGCGCGCGGTCGAGGTTTCCGGCAACCCCGCGATCGGCCTGAACATGGGCAAAGTGGTGCGCCCGGCCTCGTTTCATGTCGCCGGCTATGCGCTGATGTCGAGCAATACCCTGGCTGAAGGCTTCCAGCGTCTGGTGCGCTATCAACGCATCATTGCCGAAAGCGCTGACTTGAGCTTTCGCCTGCTCGAGGAAGGTTATGCGCTGATTCTCACCGTGCATGGCGATCATCTACCGCCGACCCGGCAGAGCGCCGAAGCGTCACTGGCCTGTGCACTGGCGCTGTGCGGCTGGCTGACCGGGCGCCCGCTGCACCCGGTCAAAGTGTTGGTTCAGGGCGATCAGCCGACAAACCTGCAACCTTATAAAGAAGCCTTTCACGCACCGCTGGTGTTCAACGCGCCATACGACGCGTTGATCTTCGAACGGGCCGACATGGAGGCGCCGCTGCCGACCGCCAATGAAGCCATGGCGCTGTTGCATGATCGCTTTGCCGGGGAATATCTGGCGCGGTTCTCCGAGAGTCGCGTGACACACCGGGCACGCCAGGTGCTGTGTCGTTTGCTGCCCCAGGGCGAGCCCAAGCGCGACACCGTGGCGCAGACGCTGCACCTGTCGCAACGCACCTTGCAGCGGCGCTTGCAGGAGGAGGGCACCAGTTTTCAGCAGTTGCTCGACGACACCCGGCGTGAACTGGCCGAACAATATCTGGCGCAACCGAGCATGACCTTGCTGGAAATCGCCTACCTGCTGGGCTTTGCCGACCCGAGCAACTTCTTCCGCGCGTTCCGCCGCTGGTTCGACACCACGCCCGGCGAGTACCGCTTGCGCCTGGCGCAGGTGCCAGATGCGGTCAATGACGCCAGAACGCCGGAATACACAGCACAAACACCGTAATGATCTCCAGTCGGCCGAGCAGCATGCCGAACGACAGAATCCATTTCGCCGCATCCGGCAGGGTCGCGAAGTTGCCGGCCGGGCCGATGGTTTCGCCCAGGCCCGGGCCGACGCCGGACACGGTGCTGGCGGCACCGGTCAGTGCGGTCATCCAGTCGACCCCGAGCAGCGACAGCAGCAGCGCGATCACGCAGATGGTGATGGCGAAGAAAAACGAGAATGTCAGGATCGAACGGACAATTTCTTCGTCGAGGCGGTGACCGTTGTACTTCTGTTTGATCACCGCGCGCGGGTGGATCAGCTGATTAAGGTTGGCCTTGAGCAGGATATAGGCGACCTGGAAACGGAAAATCTTGATCCCGCCCGCCGTCGATCCTGAGCAGCCGCCGACAAAGCCCAGATAGAAAAACAGCATCAGCGAGAAGTTGCCCCACAGGCTGTAGTCACCGAGGGCGAAGCCGGTGGTGGTGACCACCGAGGTCACGTTCAGCGCCACATGCCGCAGCGCTTCCAGCCAATGCAGCTTGGTGGTCCACCAGTACCAGGTGCCGAGCACCAGCCAGGTCACCAGCAGCATTGCCAGCAAACCCTGCACCTGTTGATCCCTGATCAACGCACGGCGGTTGCCGCGCAGCGTCGCCACGTACAGGGTGAACGGCAGGCTGCCGAGGATCATGATGACGATCGCCACCCAGTGCACCGCCGGTTGCGTCCACTTGGCCAGCGACTGGTCGGAGGTCGAGAAACCACCGGTGGAAATCGCCGACATCGCGTGGTTGATCGCATCGAACGGGCTCATTCCGGCCCACCAGAACGCCAGACTGCCGAGAATGGTGATGCCGACGTAGGCCGCCACAATCAACCGCGCCACCATGTGCGAACGCGGCATGACCTTCTCCGAGCGGTCCGAGGATTCGGTCTGGAACAGGCGCATGCCACCGATGCGCAGCAGCGGCAGAATCGCCACCGCCATGCCGATGAAGCCGATGCCGCCGATCCAGTGCAGCAGCGACCGCCACATCAGAATCCCCGGCGACATGTTGTCCAGGCCGTTGAGCACGGTGGAGCCGGTGGCGGTGATGCCGGACATGCTTTCGAAGAACGAGTCGGTGTAGCTGATGTGCTGGGTCAGCAGAAACGGCAGCGCGGCGAAAATGCACACCACCAGCCAGCTGCTGACCGTCAGCAGATACATATCGCGCGGGCGCAGGTGGATGTGTTCCGGTCTGCCGGGTATCACCAGAGCGAGGCCGGCGACGAAGGTGATCATGCTCGCCCAGAGGAACGACGGCAGGTCGCTGGTGCGCTCGAAAATCACCAGCGTGGCCATCGGCACGACCATGGCCACAGCCAGGGTTATCAGGAAGATGCCGATGATAAAACCAATGATCCGTAAGGTCGGCAACGCCATGAAATCCGCTCGGGCTGGTGGGAGAAGGGCGCCATTCTACCTGTGGGGCAAGGCATGTAAACCGGCAGGCGCTGCGCAGATGAAGCTAGAATAGCCGCACATTTTTCAAAGGAGGTGGCCGATGCAGGCTCTCGACGCGTTGCTCAACCGTGTTTCCGTTCCCCGCCTGGTCGAACCGGCCCCCACTGCCGAGCAGCGCGAAGCCCTGTTCGGCGCGGCCTTGCGTGCCCCGGATCACGGACACTTGCAGCCGTACCGCTTTTTGACCGTCGAAGGCGCAGCGCGTGAGCAAATGGGCGAGTTGCTGGCCGAGGCGGCCCGCCAGCAAGCCGGCGAAGTCACCGAAGCGATGATCGATAAGGCTCGCAACGGCCCACTGCGCGCGCCGCTGGTGGTTGTGGTCATCGCGAAATTGCAGGAACACGTGAAATACCCGAAGGCCGAGCAACTGCTCACGGCCGGCTGTGCGGCTCACGGGATTCTGCTGGCGGCGTATGCGCAGGGGATTGGCGCAGTGTGGCGCACCGGGGATCTGGCGTACTCAAAGCATGTGGCCGAAGGCTTGGGGCTGGTGGAAGGCGAGGAGGTGATCGCGTTTCTCTATCTCGGCACGCCGCAGAAAGAGCCGCGCGTGGCGGAGAAGGTTGATCTGGCTGAGTTCGTCAGCGCCTGGCCAGGTAAGGTCTGAAGATCACAAGCCCCTCACCCTAACCCTCTCCCAGAGGGAGAGGGGACTGATTGGGGGATGCTTTGGAGTTACACCGACCTGAGCGACCTTCGCTGAATCCAGAGTCGGGATACCGGACGTGTTGTTTCTGCGAGTCCATAATCGACTCGGTCTTTCAGGTCGATGCACAACGGCAGACAACTCGGTCGGCCCCCTCTCCCTCCGGGAGAGGGTTGGGGTGAGGGGCTTTTTCAGGGCTGGACCACGACTCCCGGTACCAACGGCAATTCCAGACTCGCCACAAAGCCACCCTGCGGATGATTGGCCAGCGTTAGCGTGCCGCCATGCCGTTCCGCCGCGCGTTTGGCAATCGCCAGCCCCAGGCCATGCCCGGCAGCGGTCTGCCCCGGCGCCCGGTAGAACGGCTCGCCCAACTGACTCAGATGTTCGGTCTGCACCCCCGGCCCGTGGTCGCGCACGCTGATGACAATCCGCTCTCCCTGCCGCGCAGCCTGCAATTCAATCGGCTGATCGCTCGGGTTGAAGCGCTGGGCGTTGCGCAGCAAATTGTCCACGGCGCGCTCTATCATCGTCGGCCAGCCTTTGAGATTCAGTTGTGGCTCAGCTTGCAGGCGCACGGTCTGCTCGGGGGAGCTGAGCTGCGCATCCTTTTGCAGCGTGGCGAGCAACGCATTCAGGTCGACTTCTTCAGCGCTGGCGTTGTCGGCATCGACTCGCGCCAGCACCAGAATTTCACTGATCAACGCCTCCAGCCGATCGCATTCGCGGGTCAGGCGTGGCCACAGTTTTTCGCGCTCTTGCGGGTTGGCACGCTCGGCCAAAGCCAACGCAATGCGCAGGCGCGCCAGTGGTGAGCGCAGTTCGTGGGAGACATCGCGCAGCAATTGGCGCTGACTGCCGATCAGGCTTTGCAGGCGCGCGCCCATGCGGTTGAAATCGGTGGCCAGCACGCCGAATTCGTCACGGCGGTTGGCCAGTTTCGCCAAGCTGTTCTGTTGATAAGTCGTCTGCCCCAGATCATGCACCGCGCCGCGCAAGCGACTCAGTGGGCGGGTGATGGAGAAAGTCACGAGCAAACTGAACAGAGTCAACACCACCAGCGCGATGCCCAGCGCACTCAGCGGCCAGAGCAGGCTTTCGCGGTGCCAGGCGTCGAGCTCGGGGTGCGGGATGCGGTAGATGAACAGGTAGGTATCACCGGTTTTTTCGCTGGTGATTTCGTCGGTCAGGCGCCGCCACGGCAGGCGGCGATCGTCGTTGTTCTGCCGCGCTTCGAATGCTGCGGCCCGGCGCGGGAAGGTGCCACGCACCACCGGATCGCCGGTTTCGTTGAGCACCTGAACGTCGATGTGATACTGGCGTTTACGTTGTTCGAGGATATCCTGCGCGGCTTCTTCGCCCTGGGCTTCGTAGGTCTGCGTCCATTCTGCGGCCAGCGTGTTGAGGCCGGGATGGCGGCTGAGAATCCACGCGTCCTGATTGAGCATGTGCCCGAGCAGAATCGACAGCCCGGCTACCAGAGCGATGGCCAGCCAGAAGCTCGCAAGAATCCGCCAGAACAGTGAACGCACAGAAACTCCTCGAAAATCACACCGTTCAAATGTGGGAGCGAGCCTGCTCGCGAAGACGCAGTGTCAGTCAAACCATCGCTGGCTGATACACCGCCTTCGCGAGCAGGCTCGCTCCCACATTCGATTTGAATGGAACAGGCCCGACGAGGTGAGTCGTCGGGCCCAGGGTCAAGCCATTATTGCGCCTTTTGTGCCTGCTGCGCTTTCCAGGCCTTGAACTCGGCCCATTCGGCGCGGCGTTCGGCGCGTTTCTTCTGGATCTCGTCGAACTGCTTCTGTTGCTCGGGCTTAAGCAGTGCACGGACATCGGACTCGGCTTTCTTGTGGTTGGCCGCGATCTCGTCCTTCATGGCTTTCTGGTCGGCCGGCGAGAGTTTCTCCAGGTACTTGTCGACCACCTGCTTACGCTCGTGCATCTGCTCGCCCATGATCTTGCGAATCTGCTCGCGCTGTTCGCGGGTCAGGTCGAGCTGGCTGTACGGACCTTTGCCGTGCATGCCGCCGTGCATCTGACCGCCGTGGCGCGGGCCATCCAGCGGACCACCCAGCGGACCGCCATCCTGCGGCATGGCCATGGCCACGGTTGGCAGAGCGGCAGCGAACATCAGAGCGATAAGAGTCTTGCGCATGGTGTATCTCCTTGTCTCGTTCCCGGTACGTTCCGGATGAGTTCAGATTACGCAGATCAAGGTCAGCGGCGGTCAGCGCAGCGTAAAGCTTCGGTAAAGACGTTTCGTGCCCGGCCTTACACATATCCAGTGCAGGAGGTGCTGAAGGCTGCGATCTTTTGGATAATGCACGGGCCGAGGCTGTGATCACTCATTTAGACGACATTGTCGCTCAGCGAAAGAACAACGGCTGCGTGCCTTAACAAAGCGAATACCGAGCTTCCCTATGACTAATAAAACGTTTACCAGGCAACTCGGCCCATGGCTGATGGCAGCTTTATCGGTCAATGCGATTTTTTTGGCATTCCTGATTTTTGATCATGGTTCGCAGGGGCACGATATGAAGATGATCAAAACTAAAGAACCGTTGCTGATCGAGGGCCCAATCGGCGACGAAAATTACTACGTGCTGCCGCAGGGTACTACGCTATATCACGATAAAAGCTTTCCTGAAGGGCATGATCGTTATGTGGTGTATCTCAATCATAAGGGTACGATTGCCCACGAAGAAGTACCGATGAAGCCTGAGTACGGCGGTTCTTTCATTGATCCGCTCTGGCTGGCAAATGTTGATGCGAATACTTTGCAAGAAATTTTCAAGCGTTTTCCACTTTCCAAAAAAGACATTGCCGCTGCCATTAAGGCCAACGAGATAACCAAGGACGATTTGGCCGACATTATTCGTTCGATGCCCGATTAACCACTGCAAAGCCACCGACGGCTGCATTCCATACAGAGCGCGGAAACGATCAGATACCCCTCTGTAGGAGTGAGCCTGCTCGCGATGGCGGTGTGCCAGAAAAGAATGTGTTGACTGACACACCGCCATCGCGAGCAGGCTCACTTCTACACGGCGCAGGTCTTATAGACTGTAGTAGTAACCACGGCTACGCAGCGCAACGATGCGCGGGCGGCCGTCGGGGTGGGGGCCGATTTTTTTGCGCAGGTTGCTGACGTGCATGTCGAGGCTGCGGTCGTACAGGGTCAGCTTGCGGCCGAGGGCCAGTTGCGCCAGTTCCTGTTTGTCCAGCGGCTCGCCGGGCTGCTTGAGGAGGGCTTCGAGCAGGCGGCTTTCGGAGACGGTCAGGGTCAGTTCTTTTTCGTCGATGCTGACTACGCCGCGCACCGGGCTGAAACTCAGATCACCCAGCTCAAGTTGCGTCGATACGGCGGCCGGATGGCTGCGGCGCAACACGGCGCGCAGGCGCGCGGTCAGTTCGCGGGGGTCGCAGGGTTTGGCCAGGTAATCGTCGGCGCCCAGTTCGAGGCCGAGGATGCGGTCCAGCGGTTCGCCACGCGCTGACAGCATCAGCACCGGCAGGTCGGCGTGGTCGTTGCGCAATTGCTTGAGCAGTTCCAGACCGCTGCCGTCGGGCAGCATCACGTCCAGCACTACCGCCGCCGGGGCGGTTTCGGCCAACGCCTTGCGGGCGCTCTGGCCGTCGTGGCAGGCGCGCACCTGGAAGCCTTCCTGGCTCAACCAGCTACTCAGGAGTTCGCACAACTCCTGGTCATCATCAATCAGTAACAGCTCGCTCATGACTCACTCAATTTAGCCATTGCCGACGTTTTCGGCTTGCACCACTGGCAAAGATACCGCAGAGCAGCGCCAATAGCGCTACCCCGGCGCCAGTGACGAACCACTGCTGTTGATCGGTCAGCAAACGCGGCAGCGGGCTGGCCTGGGCTTCCTTGAGTTGCAGCTTCAGACGCTGGTTCTCCTGGCGCAGCCGGGCGAGCTGGGCGCTTTCGCGAGTGTTGTCGGCATTTTGCAGTTGTTTGTTCAGTTCTTCGCGCTGCTGTTCACTGGCCTTGAGCCGCTGTTGCAGCTCGGTGATCTGGCTGCCGGCGCTCAATGACAATGGCGTGGAGCTGCCGCTTTCGGTGGTTTCCTCACCATGGGCGGGGGCCATGATCGACAACGTGAGCAACATCAGACACAACGGACCCTTGCGCATCGCGACACCTGTTTTCCAAATGGATATTGGGCAGGTTGTCGGCAGGCAAACGAGAATAATGAGCGATTGAGATGGATGAGAAGCGAGAAGGTTCAGTGCGCAGGGGGTGATGTTGGTGGCTGACAAATAATTTGTGGCTGATGAATATTCTGTGGCGAGGGGTTTAGCGAAACGTCGCACCGCCCCGTTGGGCTGCGTAGCAGTCCTGAAATGGGAGCATGCGGTGTGTCAGACACACCGCGTTGGATGGGTTTTGGGGCGGCTTCGCCACCCAGCGGGGATGAATCCCCTCGCCACATGAATCCCCTCGGCATTTCAATAGCGGGATTACGGCAGGACTTGCTTGAACGGCTTGACGATCACATTGGCGTAGACGCCGGCGGCAATGTACGGGTCGGCATCGGCCCAGGCCTGTGCGGCGCTGAGGGAGTCGAACTCGGCGACGATCAGGCTGCCGGTGAAACCCGCTGCGCCCGGATCATTGCTGTCGACGGCCGGGTGCGGGCCGGCCAGCACGATGCGGCCTTCGCCCTTGAGCGCTTGCAGGCGTTCCAGATGCGCCGGGCGCGCGGCCAGGCGAGCTTCCAGCGAGTTGGCAACGTCGGTGGCAATGATGGCGTAGAGCATGTCAGTCCTCGGTTTTTGGCGTTGTGGTATCGGTGTCATGCAGATGGCGCGACAGGTAAACGCCCTGTGCGACCAGGAACAGCACGGTCATGCCCAGGCTGCCGAACACCTTGAAGTCGACCCAGATGCTCTGGAAGGTGAAGGCGACGAACAGGTTTGCCGCGCCGCAAAACAGGAAGAAGCCGATCCAGGCGATGTTCAGGCGCGTCCAGACCGGGTCTGGCAGGGTCAGCGCGTGGCCCATGATGCGTTTGATCAGCAGGCGATCGCCGATGAAGTGGCTACCGATGAACGCCGCAGCGAACAGCCAGTTGACCACCGGCGCTTTCCATTTCAGGAAGGTTTCGCTGTGGAAGGCCAGCGTCAGGCTGCCGAATACCAGGCAGGCGATCAGCGTCAGCCATTGGCTCTTTTCCAGCTTGCGCTGCTTGATGAACAGCGCGCCGTACACCACCAGCGAACTGATGATCAGCATCGCCGTGGCGCTGTAGATACCGCCTACGGTCACTTGCTGGCCGGCAATGTCGACGACCCGTGGATCAAGTTTGTAAACGATGAAGAACAGCAGAAGCGGGATGAAATCGATGAATTGTTTCACAGTGAGAGCCAGAAGCTGGATGTGGCGGCATAATAACAAACATATGGGCGCGCGATAGCGCCAGCTGATTTGAGGTTACAACTCCCCGTGAATGTTGATTTGCACTGCCACAGCACGGCCTCCGACGGCGCCCTGGCGCCTGCGGTTCTGGTTGCGCGAGCGTTCGAAAACGGCGTGCGAGTCCTGGCGTTGACCGACCACGACACCCTTGAGGGGCTCGCCGAGGCGCGTACTGCTGCCACCGAGTTGGGCATGCAACTGGTCAACGGCGTCGAATTGTCCTGCACCTGGGGCGGGGCGACTATTCACGTATTGGGCTACGGTTTCGACGTCAACGCTGCGCCGTTGGTTGAAGCGATCGCCAAATTGCACGATGGCCGCTGGCTGCGGTCGGAAGAAATAAGCCGCAAGCTCGCACTCAAGGGGATGCCCGGTGCCCTCGACGGCGCCCGGCAGATCCAGCAGGAACTGGGCGACAGCGGCAACGCGCCGGCCCGGCCGCATTTCGCCGACTGGATGGTGCGTGAAGGTTATGTAAAGGATCGCGCCGAGGCATTTCGCAAATGGCTCGGCGCCGGCAAACTCGGCGACGTCAAACTGCACTGGCCGACGCTGGAAAACACCGTCGCCACCCTGCGCGCCGCCGGAGCCTGGGTCAGCCTGGCGCATCCATGGCACTACGATTTCACCCGTAGCAAGCGCCGAAAGCTGATTGCCGACTATATTCAAGCAGGCGGGCATGCTATCGAGGTGGTCAATGGCCATCAGCCCGCAGAACAGGTGGGCAGCCTGGCGATCCTTGCCCGTGAGTTCGGTCTGCTGGTCAGCGCCGGCAGTGACTTCCATGGCCCTGGCGGCTGGTCCGAGATCGGCCAGTACCGGCCGGTTCCCGAGGACCTTCCACCCCTGTGGTGTCGGTTCAAACATGACACAGATATTGCCGCCGTCTGAACAGGTAGAGAATGTGAGTCAATTTTTCCAGATACATCCGGAAAACCCGCAAGCGCGCCTGATCAAACAGGCGGTCGAGATCATCCGCAAAGGCGGGGTGGTGATTTATCCCACGGACTCGTCCTACGCCATTGGTTGCCAGATCGGCGACAAGACCGCCATCGAGCGTGTGCGACGTCTGCGTCAGCTCGATGAAAAGCACAACTTCGCGCTGATCTGCAGCGACCTGTCGCAACTGGGCAATTACGCCAAGATCGACACCGGCACCTTCCGCATTCTCAAGGCGCACCTGCCGGGGCCTTACACCTTTATTCTCAACGCCACCCGCGAAGTGCCGCGCCTGTTGCTGCATCCGAAAAAACGCACCATCGGCCTGCGCGTGCCAAGCCATCCGATCGCGCTGGCGCTGCTGGCCGAACTCGGCGAGCCGCTGATGAGCGTCACGCTGATCATGCCCGGCGATGAAGACCCACTTACGGATCCGTACGAAATGCGCCAGTTGCTCGAGCATCAGGTCGATCTGATCATCGACGGCGGCTTCGGCGGCATCAAGGCCTCAACGGTGATTGACCTGACCGGCGACGACCCGGAAGTGGTCCGCGTCGGTTGCGGCGATCCGACGCCATTCATGGTCGAGGCCTGAATGTCCGCAGTGGAAACCGTGGTCGATCCCCAGGCCGGTGCCCAGCAGGAACTGCCGTTCGCGATGGTCTATGGTCAGGCGGTCATGGAAATGCCGCTGGACCTGTACATCCCGCCGGATGCGCTGGAAGTTTTTCTCGAAGCCTTCGAAGGCCCGCTCGACCTGCTGCTGTACCTGATCCGCAAACAGAACATCAATATCCTCGACATTCCGGTGGCGGAAATCACCCGCCAGTACATGGGCTATGTCGAGTTGATGCAATCGGTGCGTCTGGAGCTGGCCGCCGAATACCTGGTGATGGCGGCGATGCTCGCCGAGATCAAATCGCGCATGCTTCTGCCGCGCGCCGAAACCGTTGAAGATGAAGAAGACGACCCGCGCGCTGAACTGATCCGCCGCTTGCAGGAATACGAGCGCTTCAAGGCTGCCGCTGAAGGTATCGATGGGCTGAGCCGGGTCGGTCGCGATGTGATCGTGCCCAGGCTCGACGCCCCGGAAGCGCGGGCGCGCAAGCTGTTGCCCGACGTCGCGCTGGAAGAGATTCTGATGTGCATGGCCGAAGTCCTGCGCCGTGGCGACATGTTCGAAAGCCACCAGGTCAGTCGCGAAGCGCTGTCCACCCGCGAGCGCATGAGCGATGTGCTGGAACGGCTCAAGGGCGGCGGCTTCGTGCCGTTTGTCGAGCTGTTCACCGCTGAAGAAGGCCGCCTGGGTGTGGTGGTGACCTTCATGGCAATCCTTGAACTGGTCAAGGAATCCTTGGTCGAGCTGGTGCAGAATGAGCCGTTCGCCGCGATCCACGTGCGAGCCCGAGCCGAATAACGAGTCCCTGTATGAACCTGACTGAACCCCGCGAGCTGGCGTCCCTGCTTGAAGCCTTTCTGTTGGCCTCGGGAAAGCCGCAATCCCTTGAGCGCCTGTATGAACTGTTTGAAGAAGGCGAGCGGCCGGAGCCGGCGGTCTTCAAGAAAGCTCTGACCCTGCTCGGCAAATCCTGCGAGGGCCGTGCCTTCGAGCTCAAGGAAGTCTCGTCGGGCTATCGCTTGCAGATCCGCGAGAAGTTTTCACCGTGGGTCGGCCGTCTCTGGGAAGAACGCCCGCAGCGCTATTCCCGTGCGTTGCTGGAGACCATCGCGCTGATCGCCTATCGCCAGCCGATCACCCGTGGCGAGATCGAAGACGTGCGTGGCGTGGCGGTCAACAGCAACATCGTCAAGACCTTGCTCGAGCGTGAGTGGATCCGCGTCGTCGGCTATCGCGACGTGCCGGGCAAACCGGCGATGTTCGCCACGACCAAGGCGTTTCTCGACCACTTCAACCTGAAAAACCTCGAAGACCTGCCGCCGCTGGCCGAACTGCGCGAGATGGAAGCCGAACCGGTGCTCGACTTCGACGACGCGCCGGTGCCGCAGAGTCTGCAGGAACTGGCCGACGCCAGCGCGGAGCCGGAAGAGGAGAAGGAAGAAACCAGTTTCCATTCCCTGCTGCTGGAGCTGGACAGCATGGAAGAGGGCATCAAAACCGATTTCGACGATTTGCTGCGCGATGCGGTGGATGGCGAAGCACCGGTGCCCGAGCCTGAGATCACCGCGCCGGTTGTTGAAGTTGAAGTTGAACTTGAAGCGGCGCCTGACGCCGAACCGGAAGAAGACATTCTCGGTGTCGCCGAAGCCCGCGAGAAACTCCTGGCCGCTGTCGCCGCCCTCGAACAGCCGGAACCGGAACTCAGCGAAGAAGAAGCCGAAGCCCGCGCGCTGGCTGAGGCGATTGAGGCCGAACGGCGCGAGTTCGAAGAATGACGCCTATTGAGAAACCAATGTAGACCCTTGTGGGAGCGAGCCTGCTCGCGAAGGCGGTGTGTCAGATACATCGATACTGAATGACACTGCGCCTTCGCGAGCAGGCTCGCTCCCACAGGGTGAAATGTCGTTCTGGAGATTGCGATGAGCTCAACCAAAGACCCCTGCATCAGCCTCTGCAAATTCTCCGAAGACATCTGCCTCGGTTGCGGTCGCAGCAAGCGCGAGATCAAGGCCTGGAAGAAGCTCGACAAGGACGACAAGCGCACCGTGCTGGCCGAAGCCGCGCTGCGCCTGATCAAACTCGGTGGTGCCGGTCGGCGGAAAAAGAAATAACTGTTGATCGATCAGCTAGTCTCTGATGCGCGACGGCGCACATCCGCGTATGATTCGCGACCCTTCGCCGATCCCTTCGGCCTGGACCCAGTTTTCAATACTTCAGGCGCCGCCTGAACAGACCACACCGGGAGGTGCCCAGATGAGTGACATCAATCAGAAAGACGACCAGGAAATCGGCCCAGCAGGCGAAAAGCTGCAGAAGGTCCTCGCCCGTATCGGCGTCGGCTCGCGCCGTGACGTGGAATCCTGGATCAGCCAGGGCCGGATCAAGGTCAATGGCAAAGACGCCACCCTTGGCCTGCGCGTCGACATGCACGACGCCATCACCATCGATGGCAAGGTGATCAAACGCGAAGAGGCCGCCGAATCGGTGCGCCGCGTGATCATGTACAACAAGCCCGACGGCGAAATCTGCACCCGTGACGACCCGGAAGGCCGTCCGACCGTGTTCGACAAGCTGCCGCGTCCGAAAGAAGGCCGCTGGATCAACATCGGCCGTCTCGACATCAACACCACCGGTCTGCTGATGTTCACCACTGACGGTGAGCTGGCCAACCGTCTGATGCACCCGTCCTACGAGATGGACCGCGAGTACGCCGTGCGTGTACGCGGTGAAGTCGACGACGAGATGATCGAACGCCTCAAGGCTGGCGTGGTGCTGGAAGACGGTCCGGCGCGTTTCACCGACATTCAACAGGCGCCGGGCGGTGAAGGCTTCAACCATTGGTACCACTGCGTGGTCATGGAAGGGCGCAACCGTGAAGTGCGTCGTCTGTGGGAATCCCAAGGTCTGGTGGTCAGCCGTCTGAAGCGCGTGCGTTTCGGTCCGGTGTTCCTCAACTCCGACCTGCCGATGGGCCGCTGGCGCGAAATGAGCCAGTACGAAGTCGACGTGCTCAGCGCCGAAGTCGGCCTGACGCCGGTGGCAATGCCGCAGCTGAATGCCAAGAGCAAGGACAAGCTCGAACGCATGCAGCGCAAATCGTCGCGGCCAATGGCCAAGACCGAGCGCGTGCGTACCCTGCGTCCAGCCGCTGGCGCACCCACCGCACCGCGCCCGAGCCGTGAGCCGCAGATCGAAGGCGAGCGTCCAGGTCGCAAGCCGGTTGCCCGTGACGGCGAGCGCGCACCGCGTCCGGCTAATGGCCGTACTGAGCGTGGCGAAGGTCGTGCACCGGCCGGTCGCGGTACGCCAGTGGCGGATCGTCCAGCCGACACCAGCAACAAGCGCCCGGCCAAACCGGCGCCGAAGCGTCCGGGGATCAAACTGGTCGACGGCGACAAGCCCTCGGGCAAGCGTCGCGGCGCACCGGCTGGTTCGGGCCAGCGCCCGGGGTTCGGACGCAAGAAACCGGAATAAGGCAGCTGTGAGTTACTAGCTGCAAGCTGCAAGCTACAAGCTACAAGCTACAAGCTACAAGCTGAAGCAAAAACGCCAACCTCAGGGTTGGCGTTTTCTTTGTCTGGACGAAAGTCTGTGCTGACACCGATCGTTCCCACGCTCTGCGTGGGAATGCATCAACGGACGCTCCGCGTTCGGCTTTGGAAGGGACGCGGAGCGTCCCGGGCTGCATTCCCACGCGGAGCGTGGGAACGATCATCTGCGGCTTACATAAATCCCCTGTGGGAGATTCTATGGTTCATGCCTAGCCCCTAAACGCCTTTGGGTGAGTATTCGCTCTGGTTTTTCAATAG
>NZ_JBEOPW010000029.1:0-32831 GCF_040310465.1 Pseudomonas sp. H26/SER47-MNA-CIBAN-0231
CCTGAACTGGCAGTTCTGATTGCATGTGTTTGAGCCACTGTGGCGAGGGGATTTATCCCCGCTCGACTGCGCAGCAGTCGCAAAACCTGATCGTTCCCACGCGCAGCAAAGGAATGCAGCCCGGGACGCTCTGCGTCCCATTGGAACGCGGAGCGTCCCTAGAGGCATTCCCACGCGGAGCGTGGGAACGATCAATTGAAACAACCGGATTTTTCGCAACATCACTAAGGAAGGTCGTGGATGGATAACAACAATACCCCCGCGCAATCGGGTGGCCGC
Source organism: Pseudomonas sp. H26/SER47-MNA-CIBAN-0231 (assembly GCF_040310465.1). NCBI lineage: Bacteria > Pseudomonadati > Pseudomonadota > Gammaproteobacteria > Pseudomonadales > Pseudomonadaceae > Pseudomonas > Pseudomonas sp. H26/SER47-MNA-CIBAN-0231. The sequence continues at coordinate 280 of NZ_JBEOPW010000029.1, forward strand.
TTTGCCCTGAAAACCCTGACAGTCGCCATGCTCTGTGCCAGTGCGATGGCACAGGCAGCGCCTTACGTTGAGAACGGCCGCAGCGGCGATCCGTCGAGCTGGCGCAGCAATGAATTCAAGGCCGACTGGGGCCTGGGCGCGATCGGCGCGGATTACGCCTACGCCGCCGGCTACACCGGCAAAGGCGTGAAACTGGGCATCTTCGATCAGCCGGTCTACGCCGCGCATCCGGAGTTCTCTGGCAGTAACAAAGTCGTCACCCTGGTCACCAGCGGTATCCGCGAATACACCGACCCGTACATCCCGGTGAAAGCCGGCGACGCGTTCCGCTATGACGGTTCGCCCTCGGTCGGCTCCGACGGCAAGCTCGGCGCCCATGGCACCCACGTCGGCGGTATCGCGGCGGGCAGTCGCGACGGCGGGGTGATGCACGGCGTCGCGTTCGGGGCGCAGATCATCAGCGCCGACAACGGCGACCCGGGGCCTGAAGACGGCATCGTGCGTGGCAACGACGGCGCGGTGTACAAGGCCGGTTGGGATGCGCTGATCGCCAGCGGAGCGCGGATCATCAATAACAGCTGGGGCATCGGCATCACCGACCGCTTCGACCTCGGCGGCCGCGATCCGGCGTATCCGCACTTCACCGTCAACGACGCGCAGTTGCAGTTCAACGAAATCCGCACCTTGCTCGGCACCAAGCCTGGCGGCGCCTACGACGGCGCGATTGCCGCCGCACGCAGCGGCATCGTCACCATTTTTGCCGCTGGCAACGACTACAACCTGAACAACCCGGATGCCATTGCCGGCCTCGGCTACTTCGTTCCGGACATCGCGCCGAACTGGATCACCGTCGCCGCATTGCAGCAGAACCCGGACACCGCCAGCGCCAATCCGTACGTGATCAGCACGTTCTCCTCGCGTTGCGGCTACACCGCCAGTTACTGCGTCTCGGCGCCGGGCACCAAGATCTACAGCTCGATCATCGAAGGCACCAACGCCGACAACTTGACCACCGGCTACAAAAACTACAACGGCACCTCGATGGCCGCGCCGCACGTGGCCGGTTCCATCGCGGTGCTGATGGAGCGCTTCCCGTATATGTCCGGCGATCAGGTCGCCAGCGTGTTGCGCACCACTGCGACCGACCTCGGCGCACCGGGCATCGACGCCTTGTACGGCTGGGGCATGATCAACCTGCGCAAGGCCATCGACGGCCCGGCGATGTTCGTCACCGAGCAGGACATTCCCGAGGAATTCCGCGTGCAGGGTGCTTACGGCTCTGGCCAGTTTGTCGCCGATCTGCCGGGCATCGGCGCGATCATCGATCAGGGCAAACCGACCGAGCGCGTGTGCAGCGACATCACGTGCGGCCTCGATACCTGGCGCAACGACATTGGCGGCCACGGCGGTCTGACCAAGCAAGGCATCGGCACCCTGGTGCTGACCGGCAATAACACTTACAGCGGCCCGACCCTGGTCAATCAGGGTCGACTGGCCATCAACGGTTCGCTGCAATCGGCGGTCACTGTCAACAATGGCGGCATCCTCGGCGGCAATGGCCGCATCGGCGCGCTGGCAGTGAACAGCGGCGGTACGGTGGCACCGGGCAATTCCATCGGCACCCTGAATGTGGCAGGTGACGTGACTTTCGCGCCGGGTTCGACCTACGCCGTAGAGCTGTCGCCAACCAGCAGCGACCAGATCGTCGCGGGCGGCAAAGCCATCATCGACGGTGCCACGGTGAACCTGTCGCTGGAAAACAGCCCGACCTTGCTCAGCACCGGCGAAGTGCAAAGCCTGCTCGGCACCCGCTACAACATCCTGCAAGCGGCGGGTGGCATTGAAGGGCGCTTCGGTCAGGTCTTGCCGAATTACGCCTTCCTCGGCGGCACTCTGGATTACTCGGCGGGCGGCATTCAACTGGCGGTGGGGCGCAATGAGGCATCATTCGCCAGCGTCGGTCTGACGCCGAACCAGCGCGCCGTTGGTGCGGCTGCCGAACGTCTGGGTGCGGGCAATGCGCTGTTCGAAACCCTGTTGCTGTCGCCCAACGCGGCGTCGGCGCAGCAGGCCTTTCAACAGTTGTCCGGCGAGATTCACCCGGCCATCGGCACGCTGCTGATCAACGACAGCCGCTACCTGCGCGAAGCCGTCGGCGAGCGCCTGCGTGAGCGTGATCTGTTCAACGCCGATGCGCCGACTGATGATCGCAGCAACGTCTGGGTCAAGGTCCTCGGCTCGTGGGGCGAGAGTGACGGCGGACACGACAATGCCGATTCCAACAGCTCCATCGGTGGGCTGCTGGCCGGTGTCGACGGTCTGATTGCTGAAGATACCCGTCTCGGTTTCGTCACCGGTTACAGCGACAGTTCGTTGAGCATGGGCAGCGGCACGCATTCGTCGGCGTCGGTCGACAGCTACCACTTGGGTGCGTATCTGGGCCATGAAATCGACGCGTTGCGCCTGACGGTCGGCGGCGCGTACAGCTGGCATCGCATCGACGTCAAACGTGATCTGCAGTTCGGCGACGTCAGCGGTAAACAGAAAACCAAACGTGACGCGACCACCGCGCAAGTGTTCACCGAGGCCGCATACGATCTGGGCCTGCAACCGATGAACCTGGAGCCGTTCGCCAATCTGTCCTACGTGCACCTCAACACCGACAGCTTCACCGAAAAGGGTGACGCTGCCGCGCTCAAGGGTGGTGAAGACAATCGCGACGTGGTGCTGTCGACCCTCGGCGTGCGCGCCAAGCGCAGTTTTGCCGTGTCGGACAAGCATCAGCTGGAACTGGGCGCCAGCCTCGGCTGGCAGCACAACCTGAGCAGCGTCGATGCCGACAGCCATCTGGCCTTCGCCAATGGCAACAGCGCGTTCACCGTGCAAAGCGTGTCGATGGATCGTGACGCTGCCGTGGTCGGCGTGCGTGCCGGGTTGGCGCTCAATCGCGACGTGCGGGTCAACCTCGACTACAACGGTCTGATCGGCTCGAACGAGAAAGATCACGGAGTCGGTCTGACGCTCGACTGGCAGTTCTGAGGCGTAACCGGCAGCGCTTGATGGGCTGCCGGTCTTTCAAGAAAAGGGAGCGCTGCACATGGGATTGTTCGATTACAAAAATCCAAATGTGCAGAAGAGCCAAATGTGGGAGCGAGCCTGCTCGCTCCCACAGGTACGGCGTACACATGATCGTTCCCACGCTCTGCGTGGGAATGCAGCCGGGGACGCTCTGCGTCCCACAAGATCGCAGCCTTCGGCAGTTCCTGCAGAGGCTGTGCACGATGTAATGAATGCTCCGGAGCCTCGCGCTCTGGCTGTGAGCTATCTCTGACAATTCCAACAACAAGAGAGGCAATGGCAATGGGTGTATACGACTACAAGAACTTCGGCACAGCCGATTCCGCGGCGCTGTTCAGCGATGCCATGGCAATCACGCTGTATTCCTATCACAACCTCGATAACGGCTTCGCCGCCGGTTACCAGCACAACGGCTTCGGCCTCGGTCTGCCGGCGACGCTGGTCACTGCGCTGATCGGCGGCACCGGTTCGCAAGGGGTGATCCCCGGTATCCCGTGGAATCCCGATTCGGAAAAGCTCGCCCTCGAGGCCGTACAGAAGGCCGGCTGGACACCGATCAGCGCCGCGCAATTGGGCTACGACGGCAAGACCGACGCACGCGGGACGTTCTTCGGCGAGAAGGCCGGCTACACCAGCGCGCAGGTGGAAATCCTCGGTAAATACGACGCCCAGGGGCATCTCACCGAACTGGGTATCGCCTTTCGCGGCACCAGCGGTCCGCGCGAAATCCTCATTGGTGATTCGATTGGCGATGTGATCAACGATCTGCTCGCGGCGTTCGGCCCGGCCGATTACGCAAAAAACTACGTCGGCGAAGCTTTCGGCAATCTGCTCAACGATGTCGTCGCATTCGCTCGGGCCAATGGCCTCAGCGGCAAGGACGTACTGGTCAGCGGCCACAGCCTGGGCGGTCTGGCGGTGAACAGCATGGCTGACTTGAGCGCTGGCAAGTGGGACGGGTTTTTCGCTGATTCCAACTACATCGCCTACGCCTCGCCGACGCAAAGCAGCGGCGACAAGGTGCTGAATATCGGTTACGAAAACGACCCGGTGTTTCGCGCCCTCGACGGTTCGACCTTCAGCAGTGCCTCGGTGGGTGTGCACGATGCGCCGCATGCCTCGACCACCGACAACATCCTCAGCTTCAACGATCACTACGCCTCGAACGCCTGGAACGTGCTGCCGTATTCGATCCTGAACATTCCGACGTGGATTTCGCACCTGCCCACTGGCTACGGCGACGGCATGACCCGCGTGCTGGAATCGAAGTTCTACGACCTGACCAGCCGCGACTCGACGATCATCGTCGCCAACCTGTCCGACCCGGCGCGGGCCAGCACGTGGGTGCAGGACCTCAACCGCAACGCCGAAACCCACAAGGGCAACACCTTCATCATCGGCAGTGACGGCAACGACCTGATCCAGGGCGGCAGCGGCAATGACTATCTGGAAGGCCGTGCCGGCAATGACAGCTTCCGTGACAGCGGCGGCTACAACGTCATTCTGGGCGGGCAGGGCAGCAACACCCTCGACTTGCAGCAGACGGTGAAGAACTTCGATTTCGCCAACGACGGTGCCGGCAACCTGTACATCCGCGATGCCAACGGCGGGATCAGCATCACCCGTGACATTGGCAGCATCGTCAGCAAAGAGCCGGGTTTTCTCTGGGGCATGTTCAAGGACGACGTGCTGCACAGCGTCACGGCCACGGGGTTGAAAGTCGGCAGTAACCTCACCGCTTATGAATCGAACGTAAAAGGCACGGCCGCTGCTGACATGCTCAAGGCGCATGCCGGCGGTGACTGGCTGTTCGGGCTGGAGGGCAATGATCATTTGCTCGGCGGTGCGGGCAATGACGTGTTTGTCGGTGGTGCTGGCAATGACCTGCTGGAATCGGGCGGCGGGGTGGATACGTTTCTGTTCAACGGCGCGTTTGGCCAGGATCGTGTGGTTGGCTACACGGCCGATGACAAACTGGTGTTTCTTGGCGTGCAGGGCGTGTTGCCGGGGGATGATTTGCGAGCCCATGCGTCGGCGGTCGGGCAGGATACCGTGCTGACGTTTGGCGGGGATTCGGTGACGTTGGTGGGGGTGGCGCTGGGGAGCTTGAGCGCCGACGGGGTTGTCATCGCCTGAGGTTGATGCAGGGCCTGTGCCGGCCCCTTCGCGAGCAAGCTCGCTCCCACACGGGATCTGCGTCGTTCACACATCTTTACCAGGAGCTGCCGAAGGCTGCGATGTGATCGTTCCCACGCTCCGCGTGGGAATGCAGCCCGGGACGCTCTGCGTCCCACTCGAGAGCCGAACGCGGAGCGTCCGTGGAGGCATTCCTTTGCTGCGCATGGGAACGATCATTCAGGCCAAGTCAGTCTTCCTTGCGCACGGTTGCTACTTCATCGGCGCGAACCTTGACCTTGGCGCCGGAAATATCCTCGAACTCATAGAAACCGTCCTCGGTCTCGGTCTTCGGCATGTCCTCGGTCAGGTACTGGGTGCCGTTCTGCAGCGTCACCACGGTCTGGGTCGAACAGCCGCCCAGCGCCAACAGGGCGGCGACCGCTACAGGAATGCCCAGCATCTTGATTTTCATACCCACCTCTGACTCCTTGCTTGAATGTGATTGCGGGCATTGTCGGCCCTGTAACGCGGTTGGTGCCAGCAGCGGCGGAAAAGTTCGATAGCGGCACGAAAAAATGCCATTGATCTTTTTCCGTTTGCGCCGGGCAGGGCTGAGCTGGTATCTGTACGCATAACCAGTGTTCGCTTGCCGTGGCTTTGAATTCCCGTGACCTCCAACCCTCTCGACGATCCGTTCTATTACCTCAACAACTTCCGGCAAGTGCTTGATTGGCTTGGGCTTCGCTATGCCGATGTGATGAGCACTAGCGAGCACGGCTTCATCCGCGACTTCAATACGCTGCCGCAAGCCTCGCAGGGATTGCTGGTACGCATGGTCATGCGCAAGGGCATTCACTTTCGCGCGAGCAAACTCAATTATCTGGAAATCGGCGACATCGCCGAGGCGGCGCGACCGTTGCTCGATTACGGCTGGCTCGATGAACACGCGGATTTGACACTGGCAGAACTGTTCGATGTCCTGCTCAAGGCCGAGCTGCTGCAAGCGTTCGGCACCTTTATAGAACAGCCGAAAGGGCGCAAGGACGAGTGGCTGCCGGTGCTGGCCGAACAGTTCAGCGAGGCGCAGACCCTGCGTGTCTGGGCGCCGCAACTGGCTGAGCGGCTGTTCAGCCTGACCCTGATGGACCTGTGCGATCGCCTGCGCCTGATGTTCTTCGGCAATCTGTATCAGGACTGGTCGGAGTTCGTGCTGGCCGACCTGGGCATCTTCACTTATGAAAAAGTCGAGTTCTGCGCCGACTCCCGAGGCCTGCGCAGCCGCGAAGACGTCGACGCCTGCCTGTTCCTGCATCAATGCCAGTTGCGCTTCGAAGCCGGTGAAGCGCTGGACGAGATCGTCGAACAGATCAACGCCGTGCAATTCGACAACCCGTGGCTGCGCCGCCGACAAGCCAAGGCGTTGTTCCAGATCGGCCAGTACGCCGAGCGCATCGGCGACTTTCCCCTGGCCCTGAGTGTTTACCGCGACTGCGCCTACCCGGGCGCACGACTGCGGATGATCCGTGTGCTCGAACGCTGCGGCGAATATGCATTGGCGCTGGAACTCGGCACGCTGGCCGAACAGGCCCCGCAAAGCGCGGCTGAGCAACAGGGCTTGCAGCGCATCGTCCCGCGCCTGCGGCGCAAACTCGGTGGCCCGCCGCTCAAGCGTGCCAAGGCCAGAGAGGTCGAGCGCCTCGATTTGCACTTGCCGCGCATCGATCCGGCGCGGTCGGTGGAATTTCATGTGCAAGCGCACTTGCACGCCGATGACGGCCCGGTGCATTACGTCGAGAACAGCCTGATCAATTCACTGTTCGGCCTGTTGTGCTGGCCGGCGATCTTCGCGCCGTTGCCGGGTGCGTTCTTTCACCCGTTCCAGCGCGGCCCGGTGGATCTGCTCAGCGAAGACTTCCTCGAGCGCCGCGCCGAGCTGTTCCAGGCCTGCCTGGGCGAACTCGACGACGGCCGCTACGCCGAGACCATCCGCCAGCGCTTCGTCGACAAGTGGGGCATACAGTCGCCTTTCGTGTTCTGGGGCGCGCTCAATGAAGACTTGCTGGAGCAGGCGCTGGCCTGTCTGCCCGCCGAACACCTGAAACACTGGTTCAACCGATTGCTGCTCGACATCAAGGCCAACCGTGCCGGCATGCCGGACCTGATCCAGTTCTGGCCGCAGCACAAGACCTACCGGATGATCGAAGTCAAAGGCCCCGGCGACCGCTTGCAGGACAATCAGCTGCGCTGGCTGGAGTTCTGCCACGAGCACCAGATGCCGGTGGCCGTGTGTTATGTGCAATGGGCGGAGCAGAGCGCTTGAGTTATAGCGTTGCCGTGCGTGCACTGTGCGAGTTCACCGCCAAGACCGGCGACCTCGACCTGCGCTTCACCCCGTCACCGACCGCGCTGGAAGGCATCGTCGGCCATCGCACCGTGGCCTCGCGGCGCAGCGAGCAGTACCAGAGCGAAGTGGCGCTGCAAGGTGAGTTCGGCGAGTTGAAGGTCAAGGGCAGGGCGGATGGCTACGATCCGGCGCAAAACTGCCTGGAAGAAGTCAAAACCTATCGCGGCGACCTGAGCAAGCAACCGGCCAATCACCGCCAGTTGCACTGGGCGCAGGCGAAAATCTACGGCTGGTTGATGTGCCAGAAACTGCAATTGCAGCAGATCAATCTGGCGCTGGTGTATTTCGACGTCGTCAGCGAAAAGGAAACCTGCCTGGTTGAATCCCACAGTGCCGAGTCGCTTCAGGGGTTTTTCGCGCAGCAGTGCGCTTTGTTCCTGCAATGGGCCGAGCAGGAAATGGCCCATCGCGAAGCGCGCAATCTGGCCGCGCAGCAACTGGCGTTCCCGCACGCGGATTTTCGCCCCGGCCAACGGCATCTGGCCGAATCAGTGTTCAAAGCCGTCAGCACCGGCCGCTGCCTCATGGCCCAGGCGCCGACCGGCATCGGCAAAACCCTTGGCACGCTGTTTCCGATGCTCAAGGCCTTGGCGCCGCAGCAACTGGACAAGGTGTTCTTTCTCACCGCCAAGACTCCCGGACGCAAGCTGGCGCTGGATGCCAGCCACGTGTTGTTCAGGCAAACGCCGGACTTGCCGCTACGGGTGATGGAAATGGTTGCTCGCGATAAGGCCTGCGAACACCCGGACAAGGCCTGCCACGGTGAATCCTGTCCGTTGGCCCAAGGTTTTTATGATCGCCTGCCGGCTGCCCGCGAATCTGCCAGCCATATCAATCTGCTGGATCAGGCGGCGATGCGTGAAGTCGCCGCGCAGCACAGCGTGTGCCCGTACTATCTCAGTCAGGAAATGGCCCGCTGGGCGGATGTGGTGGTTGCCGACTACAACTATTACTTCGACTTCAGCGCGCTGCTGTTCGGTCTGGCCCAGCTCAATCAGTGGAAAGTCGCGGTGCTCGCCGACGAGGCGCACAACCTGGTCGAGCGCGGCCGGCAGATGTACAGCGCCAGTCTCGACCAGTTCACCCTCGCCAGCGTGCGCAAAACCGCGCCCGCAGCGCTGAAGAATTCCCTGCAGCGGGTCAACCGTGAATGGAACGCGCTGCATGCGCCGCAACTGGCGGCGTATCAGGCCTATGACAAGGCGCCGGACAAGCTCCTGCAAGCCATCTCGCTGTGTTGCGCGGCTATTGGCGATTACCTCAACGAACATCCGCAAGGCCTCGACAGCGGTCTGCAGAACTTCTATTTCGACTTGCTGCAATTTGCCCGGGTCGCCGAGCTGTACGACGAGCATTACCTGTTCGATATCAGCAAACGCGACCTCGACCGCAAGCGTCCACTGTCGCAACTGTGCCTGCGCAACGTGGTGCCGGCGGCGTTCATCGGCCCGCGCCTGAGCGCGGCGCGCAGCAGCGTGCTGTTCTCGGCCACGCTGAGCCCGCGCAACTACTACGCCGACCTGCTCGGCACGCCCGCCGATACGGTGTGCATCGACGTCGAATCGCCGTTCAGCGCCGAGCAGTTGCAGGTGCACATCGTCAGCCAGATCTCCACGCGTTTTAACCATCGCCAGGCCTCGCTGGAGCCTATCGTCGAACTGATCGCCCGCCAGTTCAGCGAGCGCCCGGGCAACTATCTGGCGTTCTTCAGCAGTTTCGATTACCTGCAACAGGTCGCGACCTTATTGGCCGAGCGCCATCCGCGCATCACTCAGTGGCTGCAATCGCGGGGCATGGCCGAGGGCGCGCGGCAGGCGTTTCTCGACCAGTTCAGCGCCGACAGCCAGGGTGTGGGGTTTGCGGTGTTGGGCGGCGCGTTTGGCGAGGGCATCGATTTGCCCGGCGCGCGGCTGATCGGCGCGTTCATCGCCACGCTGGGGCTGGCGCAGCTCAACCCGGTCAACGAGCAGATGAAGCGGCGCATGGCCGCCATTTTTGGCGCCGGCTACGACTACACCTATCTGTACCCGGGCATGCAAAAAGTCGTACAAGCCGCCGGGCGGGTGATTCGCACCCGTGAGGATCGCGGCACGGTCATGCTCATCGACGACCGCTTTGCCGAAAGCCGCATCCAGCAACTGCTGCCGCGCTGGTGGGCGATCAAAAGCGAACCGGCGCTTTTCAAATCGACGGATTCACGCATACTTCAGCCCATGACAGTGGCTGGTGAGTGTGATGAGTGAGAACAACAGAACCGCAGCGATCGAAGACAGCCGTTTCCGGCTGCTGATCGACGCGGTTGTCGACTATGCGATCTACATGATCGACCCCGACGGTACCATCACCAGTTGGAACTCCGGCGCCAAACGCTTCAAAGGTTATGAAGAAGCGGAAATCATCGGCGAGCACTTCTCGCGCTTCTATACCCCTGAAGACCGCGCCAACGGCATGCCGCAACGGGCGCTGGACACAGCGATCCGTGAAGGTCGCTTCGAAGGCGAGGGCTGGCGCGTGCGCAAGGACGGCACGCACTTCTGGTCGCACGTGGTGATCGATCCGATCATCGACCCCAACGGCGAATTGCTCGGTTTCGCCAAGATCACCCGTGACCTCACCGACCGCAAAATGGCCGAAGAAACCCTCAAGCAAAGCGAACAGCAGTTCCGCCTGCTGGTGCAGGGCGTCACCGACTACGCGATCTACATGCTCAGCCCCGAAGGCTGCGTCAGCAACTGGAACCAGGGCGCGCAGCGCATCAAGGGCTATTTGCCGGAAGAGATCATCGGCCAGCATTTTTCGATTTTCTACACCCCCGAAGACCGCGAACTCGGCGAGCCGCAGCGCTCGCTGGAGATTGCCACCCGCGAAGGCCGCTTCGAGAACCGCAGCTGGCGGATGCGCAAGGACGGCACGCGCTTTCTTGCCCACGTAGTGGTCGATGCGATTCGCGGCGACACCGGCACGCTGCTCGGCTTCGCCAAGATCACCCGCGATGTCACCGAGGCCCACGAAGCGCAGCAGGCCCTGGAAAAGACCCGCGAGGCATTGTTCCAGGCGCAGAAGATGCAGGCGATCGGCCAACTCAGCGGCGGCATCGCCCATGACTTCAACAACCTGCTGACGGTGATTCTCGGCAACCTCGAGATCGTGCAGAAACGCATCGGCGACGCGCCGAAAATCGCTCGTCTGCTGGAAAACGCCACCCAGGGTGCCTTGCGCGGTGTTTCGCTGACCCAGCGCATGCTGGCCTTCGCCCGGCGTCAAGAGCTCAAGACCGAATCGGTGGATATCCCGCAATTGGTGCAAGGCATCACCGGGCTGCTGCGCAGTTCGCTCGGACCGGGCATTCGTATCGAAACACGCTTTCCCGACGACCTGCAGCCAGTGCTGGCCGATAGCAATCAGCTGGAACTGGCGATCCTCAATCTCGCCACCAATGCCCGCGATGCCATGCCCGACGGCGGCACGGTGGTCATTCAGGCGCAAGCCGAAGTGGTGCTGGAACAAACTCATTCGGCCCTCGCGGTGGGGCGTTACGTGTGCCTGAGCCTGATCGACAGCGGCGAAGGCATGGACGAAGCCACGCTGGCCTGCGCCCGTGATCCGTTCTTCACCACCAAAGGCCTGGGCAAAGGCACCGGGCTGGGCTTGTCGATGGTGCACGGCTTCATCGAGCAGTTGGGCGGGCGCTTTATTCTGAAAAGCGAGAAGGGCCACGGTACGGCGGCCGAGCTGTGGATTCCGGTGGCGCTTGAGCGTACGGCCAGTCGCCCGGCGTACAGCAACGCAGCGCCGATCGCAGTACCGCGACTCAGCGTGCTGGTGGTCGATGACGATTCGCTGGTGCTGACCAGCACCAGTCTGTTGCTGGAAGACCTCGGCCATCGCGTCATCGGCGCGACCACCGGCGCCCAGGCGCTGGCACTGTTCGATCAGGGCGAAGTCATTGATCTGGTGATCACCGACATGGCCATGCCAAAAATGAGCGGCGCGCAACTGGCCCATGCCTTGCGCATGCTCAAGCCGGATCTGCCGATCATTCTCGCCACTGGATATGCCGAACGCCTCGAGGGTTTTGCCGCTCAACTGCCGCGTCTGCCGAAACCGTTCACCCAAGCGAGTCTGGTGCAGATCATCGCCCAATCCATGAAATGACGCGCTGGTCGATCCGGCTGAACTAGTGCTGACGCGTGCCTTTCCAAAAGTCTTGTTCACTTTTGGAGGGCACGTCTCTTGTCTCGCATATTGACCCAGCCAAGCGCTGTTGAAGAAGCCTTGGCCGAACACGACGCCAAGATGTTTGGCTCACCCAAGGAGCGCCTGGATTTCTATCGCCGGGAAATCCAGTACGAAACCAGCATCCTCGCCAACCGTACCGACGCCTACCTCGCGGCGCAGTCGTTTCTGGTGATCGCTTTTGCCTCGTGCATGGCCAACCTCAATCCGGAGTGGGGCAAGATGTTCACCCTCGTCGTGCCGCCGTTTCTCGCGCTGCTCGGGGTGCTCAGCTCACTGAATGCCTGGCCGGGGATTCGCGCGGCTTACGACATCATCGATCACTGGCACTTCAAACAAAGCCAGTTGCTGCACAGCGAGCCGGTAATGGGCGCGGCGTATGACGAGTCGCCCCTGTTCAGCGAAATGGAATCGAGCCACAAGGGCTATCGCAAGTCGCTGCTGTTCTCGGTGCGCACGCCTTGGATCTTTGCGACGTTCTGGGTGATGTTGGGGGTGTATGCGGTGTTTATTCAGGTGACCAATCCTTGAGGTGGATTGGTCGGGACAGGTGCTGGATGTTGTGGTGTTAATGAGATTTTCACCCCCTCACCCCAGCCCTCTCCCCCAAGGGGGCGAGGGGGAAAGGGAGCAGATCTTCATGCTTTTCAAAACTTGTATTCGACTCGATTTTTCAGGTCGATGAATAACGAAAAACACCTCGGTCAGTCCCCTCTCCCTCGGGGAGAGGGCTAGCGTGAGGGGCTTTTGACTTTTTTCACGCAGGTTCCAGCTCACGCCGCGCAGTTACAGCATTCTGCGCCGCCGTCGGAATCGGCGGGAAATCCTCATTCAGCACACACAGATGATCAATCGCATCTTCAAATTTCGCATCGGCTTTCTTGCGCAGTGCCCGGTATTGCTCAAAGCGTTCGAAGTCGGTCGGCGTCTGTTCCAGCAGCGCGTTGGCCGCTCGGTTCAGTTCGTGGGCTTCTTCGAACAGTTGACGATTGCGTTCCAGAGCCAGTGCTCTGCAAGCCTTGATTTGCGCAGGAGTCGAGCATTCGTTCATGACCGTGACCTTGTTTGTGTCGGGGTTCCGTTTAATAGGCTGTTCACCGCAGGGGAACCGAACCTGCCGGGCCGCGCTGATGATTGGCGCGGTTAAAGTTGTGACCGTTGGGTCGCGCCCGGCGATCCATTTTTTTGCAGAAAAATCTTCGATCATTTCCAGCCAAGCGCAGCGGTCGAAGAATCAGCTTTTTCGTTGCTTCAGGTTTTCATAGCGCGCCAGCATCGGTTGTGTGCTGACGCCATGCAGCAGAATGCTCAGGGCCACTACTGACAAAGTGATGTCGGTACAGACCTTGGCCACGTCTGAATCCAGGCCATGGTTCAAGGCGAAGAACAGATAGAACAGGCTGCCGATGCCGCGTATGCCAAACCAGCCGATCAACAAACGCTGCGGTCCGTTGAGCAAATTGCCCCATGGCATCAGTGCCACGCTCAGCGGGCGGATCAGGCAAAACAGCACGGCGCCGATCCACAACGCCCGCCAGTCCCAGTGGGCAATCAGCACAACACCAAGCAGGGTCACCAGAAACACTTCCATCGCCCGCTCGACCAGACTGCCGAACGCCAGCATGTCACCCATCATGATCCCGGCCGCGACTTGGCTGTCTTCCAGCTTCTCTGTGTCGCCATGCACGGCGTTCTGTGGCTCGACGTTCTGATGACCGACCACCGGCTGCACCAGATGCTCGGCAGGTGCCTGGGTGATGCCCGTGGATTTGACTTCCTCCTGACGCAGGCCGAGGCCGGCAGCGAAAACCGCGAGAAAGCCGTAGCCGCCAATGGCGTCGGCCACCACGTAGGACAGCGCAATCAGCGCGAGGGTCAGGTAATCGTTGGGGCCGAGGGTGCTGTCCTCGTTGTGAATGCGCAGCAGCAGGGCGATGCGGCCGATGCCGCGGCCCATCCAGTAACCGGTGAGCAAACCCGCCGGCACCGCCCACAAGAGACTGCGAACCACCCAGTGCTGCCACTCGCTGGCGCTACCGTCACCGTGCAGCAACAGCAAACCAAGAATCACGAAAGGGAAAGCCACGCCATCATTGAGCCCGGCCTCTCCGGAGAGGCCGAAACGCACGCTGTCGACGTCCTGGGCATCATTGACCTGCACCAGTGCGGCGAGCACCGGGTCGGTCGGTGCCAGAATCGCACCGATCAGCAAGGAAGGCCCCCACGGCAATTGCAGGCCCCAGTGCAACAGCAGACACACGCCGATGATGCTCAGAATCATCACCGGCCCGGCCAGACCAAAAGCGATGCGCCAGGTCTTGTTGCCCAGCGGCAGGCGCAATTTCAAACCGCAGACGAACAAAGAAAAGAGCACCGCGACCTCAGTCAGGTGCTCCATCCACAGCGACGATTCTTCCAGCGGCAATTGCAGCAGGTCGAGGCCGCTGGGGCCGATGGCGATGCCCAGCAGCAGGCACACCGCCGAGGTGGTGACCGGCATCCAGCGCAACCATGACGACGTCAGGGCCAGCGTCAGCAGCACGGCGCCGAGCACCGCGACCCATACGCCGAAACTCATGACCGTTCACTGCAGCGAATTTTCAAGGACAGGCGCACCGGGTCAGCTCACGGTCGTGCGCAGGTACTCGGGGATGAGCACGTTGAACCACAGCAGAATCATCGACACCAGCATCGTCACCAGCACCAGCAGGCCAACGCCCCACACGCACGCCGAATACAGCAGGCCTTGCTCCTTACGCTCATGCATGAAGGTCGGCAGGCCGACGAACAGCAGAAACGTCGAATAGATCGACGCCGCGCCGAGAACCAGAATCGCCAGCCAGCGACTCGGGTACAGCCCGGCAATGCCGGCGAGGAAAAACGGCGTCACCGTGTAGGCGGCAAAACCGATGCATTGATTGAGCGTTGGCCGCGCATCGAATGATCGCGACATCCATCTGATAAACCCGCCGATAATCGCCACACCCGCGACGATCGTCACGTACAGCAACACGCTCAGTTGCAGGGCGCTGGCCGTGCTCAGTCGCACGTTTTCACCCACGGCGAGGCTCCAGCCGACCTGGGTGGTGCCGATGAACAGGCACACGGCCGGAATCAGCGCGAGCAGCAGCAGATGCGCGAGATAGTGGCGGGGATGGGTTTCTTCTTCGCGGCGGATATCGGTCCAGGCGAAGTTGGGTTGGGTGAAGAGTCTGACGAGGGGGGCGGACATGACAACCTCCTGTTCCTGTTGGCCCGTAGGCGCTTACAGGTATGGAGAGATGCCATGCCGCTCGGGTTCAGTTTTTCTGCTGCACGGTTACAGCATCGGTTTGCCGCCGGTCACGCCGTAGCGCTGGCCGGTGATATAGCTGGCTTCGTCGGAGGCCAGCAGCACGTAAATCGGCGCGACTTCCACCGGTTGGCCGGGACGGCCGAGCGGGGTGCTGCCGCCGAAGTTCTGTACTTCTTCATCGGGCATGGTCGAGACGATCAGCGGCGTCCAGATCGGACCTGGGGCGACGCTGTTGACGCGGATTTCCTTCGGCCCGAGCATCTGCGCCAGGCCACCGGTGAAGTTGGCGATTGCGCCTTTGGTGGTGGCGTAGGCCAGCAGGGTCGGCTTGGGCATGTCCGAGTTGACCGAGCTGGTGTTGATGATCGACGAACCGGGGCGCATGTGCTTGATCGCCGCCTGGCAGATCCTGAACATGGCGGTGATATTCACGTCGAAGGTCATCACCCATTCGTCATCGGGGATTTCCTCGAAGTTTTCGTGGGTCATCTGGAACGCGGCGTTGTTGACCAGAATGTCGATGCGGCCAAAGCGCTCGACGGTCTTGTCGACCAGCGCCTGACATTGCGCCTTCTCGGCGATATCGCCCGGCAGCAGGATGCACTGACGCCCGGCCTGCTCGACCCAGCGTGCGGTTTCCTTGGCGTCTTCGTGTTCATTCAGGTAAGCCACGGCGACGTCGGCGCCTTCACGGGCGAAGGCAATCGCCACCGCGCGACCAATGCCGCTGTCGGCGCCGGTGATCAGCGCGATCTTGCCGGCGAGGCGGCCGGAACCGACGTAACTCTGCTCGCCGCAGTCTGGATACGGCTCCATCTTGCGTTGCGAGCCGGGCACCGGTTGGGCTTGTTTCGGGAAGGGTGGTTTTGGATAGTCAGTCATCGCAGGGTCTCCTGATTTCAAGGCCAGTGTTCCGGGTTGACCCGGTGGCTTTGCCTTGAGTTCGATCGGATTTGCGCTGGATTTTGGTTGGCTATGCAAAACCAATGTGGGAGCGAGCCTGCTCGCGAAAGAGTCTGTCAGACGGTAAATATGTCGACTGACAGACCGCTTTCGCGAGCAGGCTCGCTCCCACAGGGGATCATTTACACAGGGGAATCTCGGGGCAGGATCAGAGATTGCGGTTAGCCAAAGCCCGCTCCATCCGCGCAACCCCTTCTTCCAGCAACGCCCTCGGGCAACCGAAGTTCAAGCGCACAAACTGCTGATGCCGGTCACCAAAATCCAGCCCGGCACTCAGCCCGACCTTGCCCTGTTCGAGGAAGAACCGCTGCGGATCCGGCAGGTCCAGCGCGGTGCAATCGAGCCACGCCAGATACGTGCCCTGCGGCACATTGATGGTCACGCCCGGCAGCCGCGTGCGTACGGCGTTCACCAGCCAGTCGCGGTTGGCCTGCAGGTAGATTTTCAATTCCGCGAGCCAAGGCCCGGCTTCGCTGTAGGCGACGCGGGTGGCTTCCATGCCCAGCGGGTTGACGCTGTCGACCATGCCGCAGCGAGCGTGGTTGACGCGCTCACGCAGGGCGGCGTCCTGGATGATCATGAACGAGGTCTTCAGACCGGCGATGTTGTAGGCCTTGCTCGCCGACATCAGGGTGATCGTGCGTTTGGAAATCTCGGGGCTCAGCGATGCGGTGGGAATGTGCACGCGGCCGTCGAAGCACAGTTCGGCGTGAATCTCGTCGGAGATGATCCACGCGTCCTGCGCTGCACAGATATCCGCTACTGCCTGCAATTCTTCGCGGGCGAAGACCTTGCCGATCGGGTTGTGCGGGTTGCTCAACAGCAGGGCGCCGCCGCCTTTCAGCGACTCGCGCAGTGCGTCCACCGGCGTGGCGTAAGTGCCATCGGCCTGGGCGTTGAATTCCAGCTCGACCTTGTTCAGGCCCCAATGCCCTGGTGCATGGCGCAGCGGCGGGTAGTTCGGCACTTGCACGACGACATTCTGCTGCGCCTGGACCAAAGCCTTGAGCGCCATGTTGAAGCCCGATTCCACGCCCGGCAGGAAAATCAGCTCCTGCGGTTTGACCTGCCATGCGTACTTGTTCCACAGGTCGGCGACGATGGCTTCACGCAGGTTGTCCTGGGCCACGCTGTAACCGAGCAGCGGGTGCAGCAGGCGCTGTTGCAAGGCTTCGACGATGACCGGCGGCGCGGCAAAATCCATGTCAGCGACCCACATCGGCAACACATCGGCCGGGTAGCGGCTCCACTTGGTGCTGCCAGTGTGGTGGCGGTCGAACAGCTGATCAAAATCGAAAGTCATGCGCGGTCTCGTCAAGGCGGAGTTGGTTCTGCCGGACATTCTATGCGCAACTCGTTCCCTGTAGGAGTGAGCCTGCTCGCAATAGCGATCTGACTGATCGTTCCCACGCTCCGCGTGGGAATGCAGCCCGGGACGCTCTGCGTCCCAGTGGAACGCGGAGCGTCCCTTGAGGCATTCCCACGCAGAGCGTGGGAACGATCAAAACCTCGAGATTGCAGATGAAACACCCGACGGTCGGTTTTCACACAATCGGCAAGGTCTTTGTCTACAGTGAAAAAGTCGGCGCCAAGGCGTCGCAACCGTGATTGTCCAGATAAAGCCCGGCGCAAGTACCGGGTTCCACCTGATCAGGAGTGCACGATGGATCTCAGCCGTCGTCAGTTCTTCAAGGTCGCCGGTATCGGCCTTGCAGGCTCAAGCCTGGGCGCGTTGGGCATGGCCCCGACGGCGGCCTTTGCCGAGCAGGTGCGTCACTTCAAGCTCGCCCACACCCGTGAAACCCGCAACACCTGCCCGTATTGCTCGGTCGGTTGCGGTTTGATCATGTACAGCCAGGGCGATGCCGGCAAGAACGTGGCGCAAAACATCATTCACATCGAAGGCGACGCCGACCACCCGGTCAATCGCGGCACCCTGTGCCCGAAAGGCGCGGGCCTGCTCGACTTCATTCACAGCCCCGGCCGCTTGCAGTACCCGCAAGTGCGCAAGCCCGGCAGCAATGAATGGACGCGCATCGGCTGGGACGAAGCCCTCGATCGCATCGCCGACCTGATGAAGGCCGACCGCGACGCCAACTTCATCGAGAAAAATGCCAACGGGCAAACGGTGAATCGCTGGCTGACCACCGGTTTCCTTGCGGCGTCGGCGGCATCCAACGAAGCCGGCTACATCACCCAGAAGGTGATTCGCAGCCTCGGTCTGCTGGGGTTCGATAACCAGGCGCGTGTCTGACACGGCCCGACGGTGGCAAGTCTTGCCCCGACGTACGGCCGTGGTGCCATGACCAACACCTGGACCGATATCGCCAACGCGAATCTGATCCTGGTAATGGGTGGCAACGCAGCAGAAGCGCATCCGTGCGGCTTCAAATGGGTGACCGAGGCCAAGGCGCACAACGCCGCGCGGCTGATCGTGGTCGATCCGCGTTTTACCCGGACCGCTTCGGTGGCCGACTATTACGCGCCGATCCGCACCGGTACCGACATCGCCTTCATGGGCGGGTTGATCAATTACCTGCTGACCGAGGACAAGATCCAGCACGAATACGTGCGCAATTACACCGACGTGTCGTTCATCGTCAAAGCCGGTTATGGCTTCGAAGACGGCCTGTTCAGCGGCTATGACGCGGAAAAACGCAGCTACACCGACAAGTCCGGCTGGGGTTACGAATTCGCCGAGGACGGTTTCGTCCGCGTCGACCCGACCCTGCAAGACCCGCGCTGCGTTTATCAACTGATGAAGCAGCATTACAGCCGCTACAACATCGACCTGGCCAGCCAGATCTGCGGCATGCCGGTCGACGCCATGCAGAAAATCTGGGAAGAGATCGCCACCTGCTCGACGCCGGGCAAGACCATGACGATTCTCTATGCCCTCGGCTGGACGCAGCACTCGATCGGCGCGCAGATCATCCGCAGCGCGGCGATGGTGCAATTGCTGTTGGGCAATGTCGGCATGCCTGGCGGCGGTGTCAATGCGCTGCGCGGGCACTCGAACATCCAGGGCCTGACCGACCTCGGTCTGCTGTCCAACGCCTTGCCCGGCTACCTCACGCTGCCCAGCGACAGCGAACAGGATTACGGTCAGTTCATCTTCAAACGCACGCAGGTTCCGCTCAGACCGGGGCAGCTGTCGTACTGGCAGAACTACAGCAAATTCCACGTCAGCCTGATGAAATCCTGGTACGGCGCCAATGCCACCGCCGAGAACAACTGGCTGTTCGACCATTTGCCGAAGCTCGACATCCCCAACTACGACGTGCTGAAAATGTTCGACCTGATGAGCCAGGGCAAGGTCAACGGCTACTTCTGCCAAGGCTTCAATCCGATCGCCGCGTTGCCGGACAAAAACCGCGTGATGGGCGCGTTGGCCAAGCTCAAGTGGTTGGTGGTAATGGACCCGCTGGCCACGGAAACCTCGGAGTTCTGGCAGAACGTCGGGCCGTACAACGACGTGAAAACCGCCGAAATACAGACCGAAGTCATTCGCCTGCCGACCACCTGTTTTGCCGAAGAGGACGGCTCGCTGGTCAACAGCAGCCGCTGGCTGCAATGGCACTGGAAAGGCGCCGATGGCCCCGGTGAAGCGCAGACCGACATTCGCATCATGAGCGAACTGTTCCTGCGCCTGCGCCAGCGTTATCAGAGCGAGGGCGGCAAGTTTCCTGATCCGCTGCTGAAACTGTCGTGGCCGTACAAGATCCCCGACGAGCCTTCGCCGGAAGAACTGGCGCGGGAGATCAACGGCAGCGCGGTCAGCGATTTCACCGATGCCAGCGGCGTTACGGTCAAGGCCGGTACACAACTGGCCGGCTTCGGTTTGCTCAAGGATGACGGCAGCACCGCGTCTGGTTGCTGGATTTTCGCCGGCAGTTGGACCGAGGCTGGCAATCAGATGGCGCGGCGCGATAACGCCGATCCATTTGGCATGCACCAGCATCAGGGCTGGGCGTGGGCCTGGCCGGCCAATCGGCGGATTCTCTACAACCGCGCTTCGGCGGACCCGGCGGGCAAACCGTGGGATCCGAAAAAGCGGCTGGTGTGGTGGAACGGCAAGGCCTGGACCGGCACCGACGTCCCTGACTACAAGGCCGATGTGCCGCCGGAAGCCGGGATGAATCCGTTCATCATGAACCCCGAAGGCGTCGCGCGGTTCTTCGCCGTCGACAAGATGAACGAAGGCCCATTCCCTGAGCACTACGAGCCGTTCGAAACGCCGATCGGCATCAACCCGCTGCACCCGCAGAACAAGAAGGCCACCAGCAACCCGGCGGCGCGGATCTTCGATTCGGTCTGGGAAACCCTCGGGGAAGCCAAGGACTTCCCGTACGCCGGCACTAGCTACCGGCTTACCGAGCATTTCCACTTCTGGAGCAAGCACTGCAAGTTGAACGCGATCGCTCAGCCCGAGCAATTCGTCGAAATCGGCGAGGTGCTGGCGAACGAGAAGGGCATCGCTGCCGGTGATCGCGTGCGGGTCAGCTGCAAGCGCGGCTTTATCGAGGCGGTGGCGGTAGTGACGAAAAGGATCCGGCCGCTGCAGGTCAACGACCAGGTCGTGCATCAGATCGGCATCCCGCTGCACTGGGGTTTTACCGGCCTGACGCGTCACGGTTACCTGACCAACACCTTGGTGCCGTTCCTCGGCGATGGCAACACTCAGACCCCGGAATCCAAGTCATTCCTGGTCAACGTGGAGAAACTGTAAATGGCCAGCCAAGACATCATTGCCCGCTCGGCCACCACCACTGTGCCGCCGTCGGTGAGGACTCAGCAGGGCGTTGCCAAGCTGATCGACACCACCAAATGCATCGGTTGCAAGGCCTGCCAGGTCGCCTGCTCGGAATGGAACGAGCTGCGCGACGAGGTCGGCCACAACCACGGCACCTACGACAATCCGCAGGATCTGACGGCGGATTCGTGGACGCTGATGCGCTTCACCGAGCACGAAACCGACGCCGGCAACCTTGAGTGGCTGATCCGCAAGGACGGCTGCATGCACTGCGCCGAGCCCGGTTGTCTGGCCGCGTGCCCAAGCCCCGGGGCGATCATTCAGCACGCCAACGGCATCGTCGATTTCGATCAGGACCACTGCATCGGCTGCGGCTATTGCATCACCGGTTGCCCGTTCAACATCCCGCGCATTTCGCAGAAGGATCACAAGGCCTACAAATGCACGCTGTGTTCCGACCGGGTGGCGGTGGGGCTGGAGCCGGCCTGCGTGAAAACCTGTCCGACCGGCGCCATCGTCTTCGGCACCAAGGAGGACATGAAAGAGCACGCCGCTGAACGCATCGTCGACCTGAAAAGCCGTGGCTTTGAAAACGCTGGTTTGTACGACCCGGCAGGCGTCGGCGGCACCCACGTGATGTACGTGCTGCATCACGCCGATACGCCGAAAATCTATGCAGGTTTGCCGGACCATCCGGCGATCAGTCCGCTGGTGGGTTTGTGGAAAGGCATCAGCAAACCCCTCGGCCTGCTGGCGATGGGCGCGGCGGTGCTGGCCGGGTTCTTCCACTACGTGCGCATCGGCCCGAATCGTGTCGAGGAGGATGAGCATCCGACGCCACCCGACACCTCGGTGCACGTGGTCGATCCGGCGGTGCACACCTTCGATCCACGCGAGGAGGAGCGGTCATGAGCAACAAGACGATCCTGCGTTACAGCGCCAACCAGCGCACCAATCACTGGCTGGTAGCGATCCTGTTTTTCATGGCCGGGTTGTCCGGGCTGGCCTTGTTTCATCCGTCGCTGTTCTGGCTGAGCAACCTGTTCGGCGGCGGCACCTGGACGCGGATTCTGCACCCGTACATGGGCATCGCCATGTTCGTGCTGTTTCTCGGCCTGGTGTTCAGCTTCTGGCGCACCAATTTCTTCATCGCCAATGACCGTCAGTGGCTGCGGCGGATCAATCGGGTGATGGTCAACGACGAAGAAAGCGTGCCGCCGGTGGGTAAATACAACGCCGGGCAGAAGTTGCTGTTCTGGACTTTACTGCTGTGCGTGCTCGCGTTGCTGTTCACCGGGCTGGTGATCTGGCGCGCGTGGTTCAGCGCGTATTTCGGCATCACCACGATCCGCTGGGCCATGCTGTTGCATGCGCTGGCCGGGTTCGTGCTGGTGCTGAGCATCATCGTGCACATCTACGCTGGTTTGTGGATCAAGGGTTCGGTCGACGCCATGTTGCATGGCTGGGTCAGCCGGCCGTGGGCGAGAAAACACCATGAACTGTGGTATCGCGAGGTGACCCGTGACGAACAGCCTCGGGACGTGCCCGAGCGACCGCTGACGAAAAAGGGCTGACTTTTGCCAAGCATTCTTGAACCTGGGGAAATCGAGGCGGCGGCCAGTTCGCCGCCGTTTCTGTATCTGCCGCCGCGTGACCTGTTTGCCCTGCGTGCAGAGCGGCTTGAGCGTCTGGCCGAGGGCAATGGGTTGGCGGATTATCTGCGGCTGATGGCCGGGTTGTGCCGGGCGCAGCAGCAGGTCTTCGACGATCCGCCGCTGACCGCGCCGTTTGATGCGCAGCGTTTCGAAGCCTGTCAGCAGCACGGTCTGCCGCCGTTCGCCGCAGACACCCTGGTGCGCGAGGATGCCTGGCAGCCGTGGCTGAATGCCTTGCTGCAGCGCTATGTGCCAGCGGACCAGCCTGCGGTGATCGACGCGCTGGACACGCTGCGCGCCGCCAGTCCCGGCCAGTTGCGCGCGTGGGCGGTGGCGCTGGTCAGTGGGCAATACTCGCTAGTCCCAGCGGCGCTGGTGCCGTTTCTCGGCGCGGCGCTGCAAACCGCCTGGAGCCACTGGCTGCTGAGCGTGCCGCAGCTGCAACTCAAACCCGGTGACAGCCTCAGCCAATGCCCGGCCTGTGGTTCGCCGGCCATGGCCGGGGTCATTCGCCATCGCGGCAAGCACAACGGTTTGCGTTATCTGGTCTGCTCGCTGTGCGCCTGCGAATGGCATGTGGTGCGGGTCAAGTGCGTGTATTGCGAGCAAAGCAAAGGCCTCGAGTACCTGAGCCAGGAAGATGATCGGCACAGCGCCGAACAGGCCCCGCTGCGCGCCGAAGTCTGCCCGAGCTGCAACAGCTACCTGAAATTGCTCTACCTGGAGAACGACGCCGAAGCCGAAGCGTTGTCGGCAGATCTCGGCAGTTTGCTGCTGGACATGCGCCTAGCCCAGGACGGCTATCAGCGTCTGGCCCCCAATCTGCTGCTGGCGCCGGGGGACGACTGACCAGAGCAAAATTGTGGGAGGGAGGTGTGCTCCCACAGGTTTTGTGGTGACCAACAATGTTCATTCCACCCGGAATCACTGTGGGAGCTGGCTTGCCAGCGATTCGGTCGGCACATTCACCGCCTTCTTTGACTGCCCCACCGCAATCGCTGGCAAGCCAGCCACAGTTTTATGTGCCGAATCACAAAGCCCGGTCAGCCCCGGATTTCTCTGTGGGAGCGAGCCTGCTCGCGAAGGCGTCAGGTCAGCCACATCCACATTGACTGACACACCGCATTCGCGAGCAAGCTTGCTCCCACAGGTTTTGTGGTGACCAACAATGTTCATTCCACCCCGAATTCCTGTGGGAGCTGGCTTGCCAGCGATTGGTCGGCACATCCACCACCTTCTTTGACTGACCCACCGCGATCGCTGGCAAGCCAGCTCCCACAGATTTGTGTGCCGAATCACAAAGCCTGCAGCCCCGGATTTCCCTGTGGGAGCGAGCTTGCTCGCGAAGGCGTCAGGTCAGCCACCTCCACATTGACTGACACACCGCATTCGCGAGCAGGCTAGCTCCGGCAGTGCGTCTACACTTCTGAAACCCTTTCGGGAGCAAGCTTGCTCCCAAAAGGGATTGTTTCAGTGAAATCAGGAGTGGCTGATGTCTTCTAGCGTTGCCCTGCGGTTGCCGTCCATTGATGGCTTGTTGCGTCATCCGGCGTGCGCGCCGTTGGCCGAGCGTTACGGCCGTGATTCGTTGCTGACGGGTCTGCGTCAGTTGCTCGATGAGCTAAGGCCCGGCGTGGTGAGCGGGCAATTGGCAGCTGTGGAGATCGGCCCCGAAGTGCTCGCCGGCCGCGTCGGCGAACGCTTGGCGCAACAACAACGCAGCCAGGTGCGCCGGGTATTCAACCTGACCGGCACGGTGCTGCACACCAATCTCGGTCGCGCCTTGCTGCCCGAGGAAGCCATCGAAGCGGTGCAAATGGCCGCACGCTATCCGCTCAATCTCGAATTCGATCTGGGCAGCGGAAAGCGCGGTGATCGTGACGACCTGATCGAAGGCCTGATCCGCGAACTGACCGGCGCCGAAGCCGTCACCGTGGTCAACAACAATGCCGCTGCCGTGCTGCTGACCCTCAACAGCCTCGGCGCGCGCAAGGAAGGCATCATCTCGCGCGGTGAGCTGATCGAAATCGGCGGTGCCTTCCGCATCCCCGACATCATGGCCCGGGCCGGCGTGCGCCTGCACGAAGTCGGCACCACCAACCGCACCCATGCCAGGGATTACCAAGCAGCAATCGGCCCGCGCAGCGGGTTGATCATGCGCGTGCATGCCAGCAACTACAGCATCGAAGGCTTCACCGCGCGGGTGCCGACTGCGGAACTGGCCGAGTTGGCTCACGCTCATGGCTTACCGTTGCTGGAGGACCTGGGCAGCGGCAGTCTGCTCGACCTGACGCGCTGGGGCCTGCCGGCGGAACCGACGGTGCGTCAGGCCTTGCTCGATGGCGCCGACATCGTCACCTTCAGCGGCGACAAATTGCTCGGCGGGCCGCAGGCCGGATTGATTGTCGGGCGCAGAGAACTGATCGCGAAGATCAAGAAGAACCCATTGAAGCGTGCGCTGCGGGTCGACAAGTTGACCCTGGCCGCGCTGGAGGCGGTGCTCGGTTTGTACCGCGACCCTGATCGCCTCGCCGAGCGTCTGCCGAGCCTGCGCCTGCTGACCCGGCCGCAAGCGGAGATTCATGCGCAGGCTCTGCGTTTGCAACCGTTGCTCGCCGATGTGTTGGGCGAGGTCTGGCAGGTCAGTGCAGTCGAGGCGTTGGGCATGATCGGCAGCGGCAGCCAACCGGTGGCGCGTCTGCCGAGTGCAGCGCTGTGTTGTCGCCCGCAAGTATCCAAGCGCTGGCGCGGGCGCTATCTGCTCAATCTAGAAGCGGCGTTGCGCGGTTTGCCGATCCCTGTGCTTGGGCGAATCGGCGACGATGCGCTGTGGCTGGATCTACGCCAGCTCGACGATGAGCCAGGGTGGCTGGCGCAGCTGGCGCAATTGCAGGTCGACCGGTGATCGTCGGCACGGCGGGGCACATCGACCACGGCAAGACTTCGCTGTTGCAAGCGCTGACCGGGCAAACCGGCGACCGCCGCCCGCAGGAGCGCGAACGCGGCATGACCATCGACCTCGGTTATCTCTACGCCGAACTCGCAGCGGGCGCCGGGCTGACCGGCTTCATCGACGTGCCCGGCCACGAAAAATTCACCCACAACATGCTCGCTGGTGCGCAGGGCATCGATCTGGTGCTGCTGGTGGTCGCGGCCGACGACGGCGTGATGCCGCAGACCCGCGAGCATCTGGCGATCGTCGAACTGCTCGGCATTCCCCGCGCGCTGGTGGCGATCACTAAATGCGACCGGGCGGGAGCGGGCAGGGTGGAAGAGGTGCAGCGTCAGGTGCTCGACCTGCTCGCGCCCGGACCATTTGCTGATGCGCCGATTTTTACCGTGTCGAGCTTGAACGGGCAGGGCGTCGATGAGTTGCGCGCGGCATTATTGCAGGCGCACAACGAGGTGCAGGCGCGCGGTTGTGAGGGCGGCTTTCGTCTGGCGATCGATCGGGCGTTCAGCGTCGCGGGTGCTGGGATTGTGGTCACGGGCACGGCGTTGTCGGGCACGGTTGCGGTGGGCGACAAGCTTGTCTTGGGGCTTGCGGGCAAATCGGTGCGTATCCGTGGCCTGCACGCGCAAAACCAGGCCGCCGAACAGGCGTTCGCTGGCCAACGCGTGGCATTGAACCTCAGCGGCGATCGTCTGGAACTGGCGCAGATCCACCGAGGCCAATGGCTGCTGGCGGATTGGCTGCACGCCCCGACCCAGCGCATCGACATCGACTTTCAGCTGTTGCCCGGCGAGCGCACCTTTGAACACTTTCACCCGGTGCATCTGCACCTTGGCACGCAAGATGTCATCGCCCGCGTCGCCTTGCTGCAAGGCCCGCGCCTGAGTCCCGGCGAGCGCATGTTCGCGCAACTGCTGATCAACGCGCCGGTGCATGCAGTGAAAGGCGATCGATTGATCCTGCGCGACGCCAGCGCTCAGCGCACCCTCGGCGGCGGCACAGTCCTCGACCCGTTCGCCCCGGCCCGCCAACGCCGCAGCCCGGAACGCCTCGCCCAACTGCAAACCCTCGCTCTGAGTGTCAGCCTCGAACAAGCCTTGCCGGCACTGCTCAACCACAGCCCCGGCGGCCTCGACCCGCAACGCCTGGAACGCCAGTTCAACCGCCCGCGCCCGCAGTGGTCGCTGGCGGAGAACATCCGCCTGATCGACACCCGCCAAGGCCCGCTGCTGTTCAACGTGCAGCGCTGGGGCCAGTTGAAATTCACCTTGCTCGAACAACTGGCGCGATTCCACGAACAGGAACCCGACCAGATGGGCCCGGACCGCGATCGTCTGCGCCGCTTCAGCGCGCTGGCGCTGGAACGCTCGACCTTCATCAGCCTGCTCGACGAACTGCTCAGCGCCGGCTCGATCCTCGCCAGCGGCCCCTGGCTGCACCTGCCCGACCATCAGGTGCGCCTGAATGCCGACGATGAAATCCTCTGGCAGCAATTACAGCCGTTTTTCGAACAGGCCGGTTTCGACCCGCCGTGGGTGCGCGACGCCGCGAAAATGCTCGGCGAAGACGATGCCAGAGTTCGCCTGCTGTTGCGCAAACTTGCACGGCTGGGCCTGATGCACCAAGTGGTGCGCGACCTGTTCATCAGCGACATCGTCCTGCGACAAATGGCGGCGCTGCTGCTGAAACTCGCCGAAGAAAATCCGTCGATTGAGGTGACAACCTTCCGCGATGCGCTAGGCTTGGGACGCAAACGCTGTATTCAGTATCTGGAATATTTCGACCGACTCGGCCTGACCCGCCGCCTCGGCGAATCCCGCCAGATCCGCCCCGACAACGCGCTGGCTGACGCCTGCGCACCCTGAGTTCAGGAAGACAATCGCGCCCGGTGGCGCGGCCGGGCTTCAAACCCGGTTGGGGACGGCATCCGTTCCCGGGCAGGTTCGACTCCGGCTGTCTTCCGCCAGTTTTTCTTTTCAACCACATCGTTGTAGTAAAAAAGCTTGAAGTTAGATGTCTCTGATAGTATCAATTATATAGGTGGCATCATTTCGGTATGGCCATTAATCGGATGTTATCCATTTTTACGGCTGTAGCGTAACTTATTGAAAGTCTTATTGTGGAGTAAGTGCTTGTTTCAGGTAGTCCCATGTAAAATTTTATTTCAACTTTTTTCCATGTGCCAGTGGTAGTTAATTGTATGCGCGGAAGCGTAATTGGATTTGGCTGTTCGTGGCCAAGAGTAACATGGCATACCGCTGTCCCCGGAACTAAATAGTCGAAGCTTAAACTGCATGGCTTGCCACTTTGTATATTTTGATATGACTTGGTTAGAATCAAGTCGTGCTCTTCATTAGAAAAGCGCGACTGAGCATAGTACTCGCCGCTTTCGTTGATTATTGATCCATGCAAACTCCATCCATTCATGTCGTTATTCGTGAAAGTGGTCAGATCATCGAACCCCTTTTTGATTGGATACATTCTCTTCGGCAACGATTTGTACCCACTTTCAGTTTCATCAAAAGAAACCTTCACCTCAATCTCAAGTGTCGATTCGTCTTCCAACATCAGCAACTTGTCGAGTGGTACTGGATGGCGTATCCCACCCAAATCCTCCGCCGTCACCTCTTTCCCTTTATAAGCCTCTAGAATAATTCCCGCACTGCCATCACGTTTGATTTCCCTATAAGTCAAATCAACCCGCTGTCCTACAGCTATCAACGGCCAAGCCGTCGTCCGCGTATGATCCGTCGCCAACAAATCCGCAGGATCCAGCTCATCTCCCGTCACCCGGTCGATCGTCGGCGTGGGTAATCGAGGATCTCCGTCGGCAATGTCCTGCACGCTTAGTATCAGCGGCAGGGAATCGCGCGTAGCCGATCCGGTTGTCTTGCTGTATTTCACAGTGACATTGCCACCGAAACTGTACGCAAGCACTTTGTTGTCCAGCGCAATCTCCTGCGTGCCCAGCACTTTGACCACGTGAGGCGGCGAGGTGTAGGAGCCGTCGGCAGGCGTGCCCGGTGCGCCGGTCCAGGTCACGACGATTATGTCGTCGAGCTGAATGGAAGGATCAAAGGCCAGAGCGGTCAGCGCATCTTTCGCGGCAAGCGGATCCAGGCTGTTGCCTGGTGCCTGTTTGATTATGGGCGCTACCAGATCCGGCGCCGCTTCGCCGATGATCTCGGACTCGGCCGTTCTGGAGTGCCCAATGACGGTGCCTGCCGGCCGTTCCAGCTCATAACGCACCTGCAAGCGCGCGCCGGAAGTCAGTTGATCGTTGGGTAGCTCCAGAATGCACGGTAGCAGCGTCCCGAACTTGTCGGTGATCACGCCCGGTTGGGTCGGCTTCTCGGCTGAATCGTTCAGCCGAGAATACCCTCTGACCGTGTCGCCCTTTTGAAAATCGGGAGTGGTAGGAGCAACGACGATCAGTAGCGGCCGGCCCTCGAGTTTGTCGAGGTCCACAATCGCTGGATCGTCCATGTCATCGTCTGGATCCTCGCGCAGGATCGGCTGGGGCAGGAAGTTTCGCTCAAGGTCAATGTTGGCATGAATGTACTTCGACCAGCGGTTCCGGTGAGTGGCGTTGGCCAGTTGATCGACCACCGTGTAAGAGAACGGGCAGTTGTTCATGCTGCCAATTTTTTGAAAGGTGTCGGGACCGATCAGCACCGAGAATGCCTTGCCCGCCTGTTCCGGCGTTACCGTGTGTTTGAAGGTCTGGCGATTGATCTCGTATGTCACCTCATCGTAGGCGCGGCAATGAGGGTAATCGAACGTCAGGAGTACGCCTTTGGCGGCCTGATCCTTGTCGATCACCGCCGGGTTGCCGAGCCCTTCGGGCAGACTGATCAGCAGCCCCGGATGATCGCCGGTGCCAGGCACATCATTGCCGCCGGGCAAGGTGTCGTTGTAGAGCGCCCACGCTTCGATGGATTTGCTGTCATTGCCGGCGACGTTTTTCAGAATGTATTGGATGGTGTTGATGACGCCGTCGTGAAGTGCCCTCTGGAACACGGTGAAGGTCATTCGCTCGTTGATGACTGGCTGTGGAACGCCGCTCTGCTCACCGTTGACGAAGAGTCTGATACTGCCATATTCACCAACGTCCGTAGGCGGATCGACCACCACCTGTACACCAGCGGCGTTGATTTCATCGCGCGTGAGGTCCGTGAATACCTTCAACGGCAAGCCATAGGTGACCGTCGGTGGCTCTGCTGGCGGGTCAGTGATCACGTTCTCGGTGGCAACAGGGATTATCACCGGATACAGCGTCATGACCGTGTTGTCGGGTTGCGTCTTTTCCATGGCACACCTTCCTGATGAGATGGCCAGGGAGGGCTGGCCGGGATGGAGATATCAGATACCGGGCGTGGGAAGTTGGCTACTGTCAGATCTGACAGTGGAGGATGGTTATGCGACGAATGGTAGGTCGCTGCGGATCCAATGCCCTGTGGGAGTGAGCCTGCTCGCGAATGCGGTTATTCAGTCGACATCTCAGTGACTGATATTCAGCTTTCGCGAGGAGGCTCGCTCCCACATTTGGAGTGCGGTCAAACTGGGGGAGCGAGGGTGCTGAGTAAGGGGCAGAATGAGCAGCCAATAATTCAGCCTGCATGCATCACTCAGGCATCTCCAGATGTTCCAGCACCCGATTCACTTCCAGTTTCTCCCGAGCATGATCGCCTGCGCAGTCTCTGTAGGCGTTGGCTTTGCCGGGTGGGAAGACGTTCTATCGCTGGAAACGTTTTTAGTTCCTCGAATATTCCGGCCGCGTCAGGCTTGCTTATACCTCTAGGATTCCCATGGATCCGCCACGACAAGATAATTGCCCGCACTGACGCGCCTCATTAGTTATTTACCTGCCTTAGCCGGATGTTATCAATATCGAAGTTACCGTTAGTTGTCACGGCATATAAGTACAAGAGTCTGAGTGGTTTGGACATGCTGAATATTGCTCTGTGATATTGCCAGTAACTGCCTCCAGATAACCATACGATTGGACCGCTAAGTTCATTGTGATTAAACTCGAAACTTAGTTTATGGATAGATCGATAGTTAAAGCTGAGTTCAAATAGCTGGCGACCCGGTATTTCGTCAAAGGATTTACTCAATTTAATAGAGTAATATTGGTTGGAGTCTAGAGCTGAAACAAGGAAGTATTCTCCGTCGTTATATTGGATGAACGGGCCCCCACCGTTACGAAGCTCCCAATTGTTCCAGTCGTAATCCGTGAAAGTGGTCAGGTCGTCAAACCCTTTACTTACGTTATAAGTGCGGGTTGGAAATGCAAATTTTCTGCCCGATTCATTTCCATCGAAATTGACTTGAACCTCGAGTTTCAAGGTCGAACGGTCCGCCAGTGATGCCAGTTTTGCTACAGGAACAGGATGTTTTAACCCACCCAAGTCCTCCGTCGTCACTTCTTTCCCTTTATACGCTTGTTCAATAATTCCCGCACTGCCATCACTTTTGATTTCCCTATAAGTCAAATCAACCCGCTGTCCTACAGCTATCAACGGCCAAGCGGTCGTCCGCGTATGATCCGTCGGCAACAAATCCGCAGGATCCAGCGCATCCCCCGTCACCCGGTCGATCGTCGGCGTGGGCAATCGAGGATCTGCGTCGGCAATGTCCTGGACCCTCAGTATCAGCGGCAGGGAATCGCGCGTAGCCGATCCGGTTGTCTTGCTGTACTTCACAGTGACATGGCCACCGAAACTGTACGCAAGCACTTTGTTGTCCAGCGCAATCTCCTGCGTGCCCAGCACTTTGACCACGTGAGGCGGCGAGGTGTAGGAGCCATCGGCAGGAGTACCTGGCGCGGCGAGCCAGCGCACTTGGATTACATCATCAAGCTGAATGGAAGGATCAAAGACCAAAGCGGTCAGCGCATCTTTCGCCGCAAACGGATCCAGGCTGTTGTCTTGCGCCTGTCTGATTTTAGGCGCTAAAAGGTCCTCGGCTGCACGAATCGTATAACTACGCACACGAAGCGGCACCGCTTTTGTCTTGTCCTTAACCCCATCAAGATTGACCGCACAAACCACTCTCAACGGGCTTCCATCTTTCAGGTTCTTCAACCACTCGACTTGCGCCAGGAACGAAATCCTGTCGGCCAGTTCACTAGGCCCGCCGGTCGAAACTTCCTTGGTTACCGGGTTTCCATCCGCGTCGACGCCTTCAAAATCAACCCAGACCGGGTGGGTCTGTTGCATCAGTGGAATTTTTTCCGAGAGCACCCGCGCATCATTCGGTAGTTCCGGAACATTGAGCTGCTGCCCCATTTCCCCCGCAATATTCGGCGTCGGCAAGCGCGGGTCGTCCACCGCGATTTTATCGATGACCACCTCCAGAGGAGGGGATTCGCCGCTGGGCACGCCATCACGAATCAATACCCACGACACCTGGATTGTTTTGCCTTGATGAGCGAGGAGGAACGCCACGCTGAATGTGAAATTGGCGCGATGGTTGGTGTTGAATGCCACTTGCGGAAATGATGATCCCGGTACGCCATCGACAATCTTCAGCGTCGCCTTGTCGTTTGCCAAAGCGGCTTGGAACTCGGCCCGCACCTTCACTCCGCCTTCACTTGCCAGCACATCGATTGGGGAGACGGCGTTAACGAGTGTCGGCGGCTCTTGGGAGATCTTGTCCAGATTCACTTCCACAAACACGGCATCGGACCAGGTTGGAGGGCCGGACGGGTTGGTCAGGTAGTCGACAACGCGATATTTGATTTCGAAGGTTTTATCGTTGCCACCCTCGATCAGCTTGTCTTTCGGGATGTCGATCACCACACTTTGTGGCACGGGAGGCAGGGGCGACACACTGCTGGGTGTGAGCTGATATTGGTGATGCGCGCCATTGCAAGACACAAAAATCCGGTCATACCACTGCGGGTTGGCGTAGGTGACAGTCACCTTGAACTTGTCAGCTTCCGCCTGGTTGATGACCTTGTGGCTGACGGTGAGATTCAATACCGGTGGTAAATCACCGGGCGGAGAGGTTCGGTGGTAGAGCACCAGCTCAGGTGTGAGTTCATCATTCCCGGACGTGCGCTCAATGTGAATTTTGATGCGGTTAAGGCCTTT
>NZ_JBEOPW010000030.1:0-30499 GCF_040310465.1 Pseudomonas sp. H26/SER47-MNA-CIBAN-0231
ATCGAACCGTTAAAAGAGCCAAACATCACTGCTCTTTCAACTCCTTCCAGGCTTCGATGATCTGAAGCAAGCCGCTGTCGAAAACTGCGTAACTCTCTGAATCTCAAGGAGTTTTCCGTTTCGACTGCGCCGGAAGTGGGGCGAATTATAGACCTCTGGAATCTGCCGTCAACACCTATTTTCATATTTCTGTCATATCGGTCAAAAAGCCCCGAAAACGCGAAGGCCGACCTGAAAGGTCGGCCTTCTGCACATCCAGCTACTTATAAGCTAGGGAATGCGAACTGCGAAGCTTCATGGCTTGCACGCTGCGGCCAGCGCTGGGTGATCGCCTTGCGACGAGTGTAGAAGCGCACGCCATCCGGACCATAGGCGTGCAGGTCGCCAAACAGCGAACGCTTCCAGCCGCCGAAGCTGTGATAAGCCACTGGCACCGGCAGCGGCACGTTGACGCCGACCATGCCGACTTCGATCTCGTCGCAGAACAGCCGCGCCGCTTCGCCGTCACGGGTGAAGATGCAGGTGCCGTTGCCGTATTCGTGATCATTGATCAGTTGCATCGCCTCTTCCAGGCTGTTCACCCGCACCACGCACAGCACCGGGCCGAAGATCTCTTCTTTATAGATACGCATCTCAGGGGTGACGTTGTCGAACAGGCAGCCACCGAGGAAGAAGCCGTCTTCATGACCGGCGACGCTCAGACCGCGACCGTCGACCACCAGGGTCGCGCCCGCCGCCACACCGTCGTCCACATAACTGCTGACCTTGTCACGCGCCTGACCGGTAACCAACGGCCCCATGTCCAGGCCGCAAGAAGTACCGGCACCGATTTTCAGTGCCTTGATCTGCGGAACCAGTTTCGCCACCAGCGCGTCGGCAACTTGATCGCCAACACACACGGCAACCGAAATCGCCATGCAGCGCTCGCCGCAAGAACCGTATGCCGCCCCCATCAAAGCGCTGACCGCATTGTCCAGATCGGCATCCGGCATCAACACCGCGTGGTTCTTCGCGCCGCCCAGTGCCTGAACGCGTTTGCCGCGCTTGGTGCCTTCGGCGTAGATGTATTCGGCAATCGGCGTCGAACCGACGAAGCTCAGCGCTTTGACTTCCGGCGCTTCGATCAACGCGTCCACCGCCGTCTTGTCACCATGAACCACACTCATCACGCCTTTCGGCAAGCCCGCTTCCAGCAGCAGTTGAGCGATCAGCAGGGTCGAGCTTGGATCGCGCTCGGATGGCTTGAGGATGAAGCAGTTGCCGCAGACGATCGCCAGCGGGTACATCCACAGCGGCACCATGGCCGGGAAGTTGAACGGAGTGATACCGGCAACAATCCCCAACGGCTGGAAGTCCGACCAGGCGTCGATGTTCGGGCCGACGTTGCGGCTGTACTCGCCCTTGAGGATTTCCGGGGCGGCGCAGGCGAACTCGACGTTCTCGATACCGCGCTTCAATTCACCGGCGGCGTCTTCCAGGGTCTTGCCGTGCTCTTCGCTGATCAGTTGCGAGATGCGCGCCTCGTTCTGCTCAAGCAGTTGCTTGAAACGGAACATCACTTGGGCGCGTTTGGCCGGCGGCGTGTTGCGCCAGGCCGGAAACGCAGCCTTGGCGGCATCAATGGCTTTCTGAATGGTGGCCTGGCTGGCCAGTGGCAGTTTATGAATTGCCTGACCGGTAGACGGGTTGAACACATCTACCGCGCGACCGGTTTCGGTTACCAATTCGCCATTGATCAAATGCGGGATAACACTCATCGAACACTCCTGAATTCTGGTCCGCAGGCGCCGCAAAAGGCGCCTGCCGTTTCGTACATATATATAGAGGGAAAAATCAGTCGAGCTTGTTCAGCACTTCGCCGACCGCGTCGAACAGACGATCGAGGTCTTGCGGCTTGCTGTTGAAGGTTGGGCCGAACTGCAGGGTGTCGCCGCCGAAGCGCACGTAGAACCCGGCTTTCCACAGGGCCATGCCCGCTTCGAAAGGACGCACGATGGCATCACCGTCGCGCCCGGCAATCTGGATCGCGCCGGCCAGGCCGTAGTTACGGATGTCGATCACGTTCTTCGAGCCTTTCAGACCGTGCAACGCGTTCTCGAAATGCGGCGCGACTTCGGCGACGCTCTGCACCAGGTTTTCCTTTTGCAGCAGATCGAGTGCCGCAAGACCGGCGGCACAGGCCACCGGGTGCGCCGAATAGGTGTAGCCATGGGGGAATTCCACGGCGTATTCCGGCGTCGGCTGGTTCATGAAGGTCTGGTAGATCTCGGAGCTCGCAATCACCGCGCCCATTGGAATCGCGCCGTTGGTGACTTGCTTGGCGATGCACATCAGGTCCGGGGTCACGCCGAAGCTCTCGGCGCCGAACATCGAACCGGTGCGGCCGAAACCGGTGATCACTTCATCGAACACCAGCAGGATGTTGTGCTGATCGCAGATCTCGCGCAGACGCTTGAGGTAACCTTGCGGCGGAACCAGTACCCCGGCGGAGCCGGCCATCGGTTCAACGAACACCGCAGCGATGTTGGAAGCGTCGTGCAGTTCGATCAACTTGAGCAGCTCATCGGCCAAAGCAATACCGCCCTGCTCCGGCATGCCACGGGAAAAGGCATTGCTCGCCAGCAGCGTGTGCGGCAGGTGATCGACATCCATCATCGCCTGACCAAACAGCTTGCGGTTGCCGTTGACGCCGCCGAGGCTGGTGCCGGCGATGTTCACGCCGTGGTAGCCACGGGCACGGCCGATCATCTTGGTCTTGGTCGCCTGACCTTTCAGGCGCCAATAGGCACGGACCATTTTCACTGCGGTGTCAGCGCACTCGGAACCGGAGTCGGTGAAGAACACGTGGTTCAGATTGCCCGGGGTCAGTTCGGTAATTTTCTCTGCCAACTGGAACGACAACGGATGGCCGTACTGGAAGCCCGGCGAGTAATCGAGGGTGCCCAGTTGTTTCGAAACGGCTTCCTGAATTTCCTTGCGGGTGTGCCCGGCGCCGCAGGTCCACAGACCGGACAGCGAGTCGTAGATCTTGCGGCCCTTGTCGTCGAACAGCCAGCTGCCTTCGGCACCGATGATCAGACGCGGGTCGCGCTGAAAGTTGCGGTTGGCGGTGTACGGCATCCAGTGCGCGTCCAGCTTCAGTTGGCTGGCCAGTGACGACGGCGCGTTTTCAGGCATGTTCATCGGGCAAAACCTCGCAGGGCATAAGCGTCAGGGAGATGGAAAGCGTTGTTGCAGCTAAATTGCCACGGCGATAAAGTCGGTGAAATCCAACTCTTCTAACCTTCAGTTAGATCATCGCTAAACAAAGAGAACAAAAAATGAGCAGCCGCCGCGCCGATCCGCTGGCCCAGGTCAGTGATTTTGATATTCGCCTGCTGCGGATTTTTCGCAGTGTCGTGGAGTGTGGCGGCTTCTCCGCAGCGGAAACCGTGCTCGGCATCGGGCGCTCGGCGATCAGCCAGCAGATGAGCGATCTGGAGCAGCGCCTCGGCTTGCGCTTGTGTCAGCGTGGCCGGGCCGGATTTTCCCTGACCGAGGAAGGTCGTGAGGTGTATCAATCAGCGCTGCAATTGTTGAGTGCGCTGGAGAGTTTCCGCACTGAGGTCAACGGCCTGCACCAACACCTGCGCGGCGAGCTGATCATCGGCCTCACCGACAACCTCGTCACCCTGCCGCACATGCGCATCACCCACGCCCTCGCGCAGTTAAAAGAACGCGGGCCGGATGTGCAGATCCAGATTCGCATGATTGCACCAAACGAAGTTGAACAAGGTGTGCTCGACGGGCGCCTGCACGTTGGCGTGGTGCCGCAGGCCAGCGCCTTGTCAGGACTGGAATATCAGCCGTTATACAGCGAGCGTTCGCTGCTGTATTGCGCGGTGGGTCATCCGCTGTTTTATGTCGACGACAAGCAACTCGATGATCAACGCCTCGACAGTCAGGACGCGATTGCGCCGACCTTTCGTTTGCCGGCGGAGATTCAGGCGCATTATCAGGCGCTCAACTGCACCGCCAGTGCCTCTGACCGTGAGGGCATGGCATTTCTGATTCTGACCGGGCGCTACATCGGTTATCTGCCGGATCACTACGCCAGCCTTTGGGTGCAGCAGGGGCGTTTGCGTGCGCTCAAGGCCGGCACGCGTTTTTACGATTTGAGTCTGGCATCGGTCACGCGCAAGGGGCGGCGCCCTCATTTGGTGCTGGAAAGTTTCCTCGAGAGTCTGGCCGCGACGCGATAGATAAGCGCGCAGAGCCCAGCCCGGCAGGGCCTCATCGACAAAATCCAGAAATAACCTGAGCAAGTGGACAGGTTTTTGCAGAGAAGGGGTAACTCTCCTTCAAGAAGCCAAAGCCATGCAGCCAGATTCCGATTCATCCAGTGAACTGATCTACGGCCTCAACGACCGCCCCAAACCACTCGCCGCCATTCTCGCCGCGCTGCAACACGTGCTCGCGAGTTTCGTCGGCATCATCACCCCGCCACTGGTGATCGGTTCCGCGCTCGGGCTGACCGCGCATCTACCGTACCTGATCAGCATGGCGCTGATGGTCTCGGGCGTTGGCACTTTTATCCAGGCGCGGCGACCGTTCGGTATTGGCGCGGGGATGATCTGTCTGCAAGGCACCAGTTTCGCGTTTCTCGGTGCGGTGCTGTCGGCCGGGTTTCTGGTCAAGCAGCGCGGCGGCAGCCCGGAAGATATCCTGGCGATGATTTTCGGCGTGTGCTTTTTCGGCGCAATCGTGCAGATCGTGCTCAGCCGTTTCATCGGTCAGTTGCGCCGAGTGGTGACACCGCTGGTGACCGGCATCGTCATCACGCTGATCGGCATCAGCCTGATCAAGGTCGGCATCACCGATCTGGGTGGCGGCTTCAACGCGCCGGACTTCGGCGCGCCGGGCAATCTGGCCTTGGGCGTGTTCGTGCTGCTGACAATCATTCTGCTCAACCGCTCGAACACGCCGTGGGTGCGACTGTCGGCGATCATCATCGGACTGGTGCTCGGCAGCCTGGCGGCGTGGTTCAGCGGGAAACTGGTCCCGCAGCCGTTGCCTGACTTGCCACTGGTGAGTTTTCCTACGCCATTCAAGTTCGGATTCAACTTCGACTGGACGGCTTTCCTGCCGGTCGCGCTGATTTACCTGATCAGCACCATCGAAACCGTCGGCGACCTCACCGCCAATTGCATGCTTGCTCGCCAACCGATCAGCGGCCCTTCTTATATAAGCCGCTTGCGCGGTGGCGTGCTCGGTGACGGTGTGAGCTGCATGATCGCGGCGACCTTCAGCGCCTTCCCCAACACAACGTTCGCGCAAAACAACGGGGTGATCCAATTGACCGGTGTGGCCAGCCGCTACGTCGGCCTGTACATCGGCTCGATCCTGTTCTGCCTCGGCCTGTTCCCGATGATCGGCGCGGTGCTGCAACAGATCCCGAAACCGGTGCTCGGCGGTGCGACGCTGGTGATGTTCGGCGCAGTGGCGGCGGCGGGCGTACGCATTCTCGCGCAGTCGCCGCTGGACCGGCGCAGCATGTTGATCATCGCCACTTCGTTCGGCGTCGGCCTCGGCATCGCCGCGCAACCGAACCTGCTGCACCTGCTGCCGAAACTGGTGCAGAACCTGTTCGACTCGGCGATCACCAGCGGCGGGCTGACGGCAATCGTCCTCTGTCTGTTGTTGCCGGAAGGCAAAACCGCTGAGACAAAAAGCCCCGCGTCATTGAACAAGATCGAACAGGCGTAACTGTTTTTCCGCGCCAGGACTTGTCGGATGCCTGTGGGTGCGCTATCAACGCAACTGGTTGCACCCACAGACAATCCCGGAAGTGCCTATGACCTTTGAAGTCCCAGCCCACGGCGGCAAACCCGCCAGCCGCATTCGTCAGAAGAACGAAGAGACCATTCTCAAAGCCGCCGAAGACGAGTTCGCCCGTCACGGGTTCAAAGGCACCAGCATGAACACCATCGCGCAGAATGCCGGGCTGCCCAAGGCCAACCTGCATTACTACTTCACCAACAAGCTCGGTTTGTATGTGGCGGTGCTGAGCAACATCATCGAGTTGTGGGACAGCACCTTCAACACCCTCACTGCCGAGGATGATCCGGCCGAAGCGCTGACCCGCTACATCCGCGCGAAGATGGAATTCTCGCGGCGCCAGCCACAGGCTTCGCGAATCTTCGCCATGGAAGTGATCAGCGGCGGCGAATGCCTGAGCGAATATTTCAATCAGGATTACCGCACCTGGTTCACCGGGCGCGCGGCGGTGTTTCAGGCGTGGATCGATGCGGGCAAAATGGACCCGGTCGACCCGGTGCACCTGATTTTCCTGCTGTGGGGCAGCACTCAGCATTATGCCGACTTCGCCACGCAGATCTGCCGCGTCACCGGGCGCAGCAAGTTGACCAAGCAGGACATGGAAGACGCCGGCAACAACCTGATCCGCATCATTCTCAAAGGCTGCGGCCTCACTCCTTCTCTATAAGACGTTTATGCCTTTCACCCTCAGCGGTTTTTGCGAGTACCGCGAAGAGATTCGCAAAAGCCGTTTCATCACTCTGGCGACGCCGATCAGCAGCCCCGCCGATGCGCAGGCGTTTTTCGAGCAGCACAGCGATTTGAATGCCACGCACAATTGCTGGGCGTGGAAACTCGGCGCGCAATACCGCAGCACTGACGACGGCGAGCCGGGCGGCACGGCCGGGCGCCCTATTCTGGCGGCGATCGAGGCGCAGGACTGCGATCAGGTCGCGGTGCTGGTGATTCGCTGGTACGGCGGAATTCAACTGGGCACCGGCGGTTTGGCCCGAGCCTATGGCGGTGGCGCCAACAAGTGCCTGCAAGCGGCGGACAAAATCGAGCTGATCAGCCGCGTGTCGCTGAGTTGCGCCTGCGGATTTGCCGAGTTGGCGCTGGTGAAGTTGCGCGTGGCCGATCTCGGTGGATTGGTGGTGGAGGAAAACTTTACGGCCAATGGTGTTGAGTTGAAGCTGGCGGTGGGGCAAGCGCAGATCGACGTGTTGCAGAGTCAGTTGGCGGATCTGAGCCGTGGGCGGATTTTGTTGCAGCGTTGAGAGTGGAAGATCAAAAGATCGCAGCCTTCGGCAGCTCCTACAGGGGATCGCATTCCAATTGTAGGAGCTGCGGAACGCTGCGATCTTTTAGGGCATTCCCCAACTGCCGACTTGCCCACATCGGCTGTGCACCCGACTGTGGATAACCTGAGCACACACCGCTGTAACCCTTCTGTCATGCGGCTTTGCGCGATTTGTTCAATTTTCGTTCAAATGACCCGACGAAAGGGAAATCCAGCGTAAAAACAAACAGTTACCTTCGTTTATCACCATTAGAACAAAGCATCGCAGTGCTTATGCCCACCCTCGGCGCTTGCGCACAATTACTGTGGAGCAACCTGTGGATAAGCCGTTCATGACCGCCGCAGCCGCTGGATCTGTCTGGCTCCCAGGCAGTTGCTCGTTTTTTAACCAACTGCAAGCGGGCAAAACTGGAGCCTGTTCAATGGCTTTGCGCTGAATTGGTGCTCGAGAGAAAGACAAAATGCCCGCCGATGCGCTGCTGTCGGCACTTGCGGACTGGCTCCGCAAGCGTTCCTGACTCAATGGCCAGGAAATTGCTTTATCCACAGGCACAACTCCAAGTCAGTCGAGCCTGTCATGTCCATCGCCCCTTCCCCACCGCGCCTGCAACTGCGCCAGATCAGCAAACGCTATCCCGGTTGTCTGGCCAACGACGCCATCGACCTGAGCATCGCGCCGGGTGAGATCCATGCCCTTCTCGGTGAAAACGGCGCGGGCAAAAGTACGTTGATGAAGATCATTTACGGGGTCACCCAGTGCGACAGCGGTGAAATGCTCTGGGAGGGGCAGCGCGTGCAGATGCGCAATCCGGCGCAGGCGCGGCAGTTGGGCATTGG
The DNA here is from genome assembly GCF_040310465.1 of Pseudomonas sp. H26/SER47-MNA-CIBAN-0231. Lineage (NCBI taxonomy): Bacteria > Pseudomonadati > Pseudomonadota > Gammaproteobacteria > Pseudomonadales > Pseudomonadaceae > Pseudomonas > Pseudomonas sp. H26/SER47-MNA-CIBAN-0231. Next base: position 7,934 of record NZ_JBEOPW010000030.1, read on the forward strand.
CATGGTGTTCCAGCATTTCTCCCTGTTCGAAACCCTCAGCGTCGCGCAGAACATTGCCCTGGCGATGGGCGCGGCGGCCGGCACGCCGAAGCAACTGGAGCCGAAGATTCGCGAAGTCTCGCGGCGTTACGGCATGGCGCTGGAGCCGGAGCGACTTGTCCACAGCCTGTCGATCGGCGAGCGCCAGCGGGTGGAAATCATTCGTTGCCTGATGCAGGACATCCGCCTGCTGATTCTCGACGAGCCGACCTCAGTACTGACGCCGCAAGAGGCGGACGAATTGTTCATCACCCTGCGTCGCCTCGCCGATGAGGGCTGCAGCATTCTGTTTATCAGCCACAAGCTCGGTGAAGTGCGCGCCTTGTGCCACAGCGCCACGGTGCTGCGCGGCGGTCGGGTTGCCGGGCATTGCGAGCCCGCCGAATGTTCGGACCAGCAACTGGCGCAAATGATGGTCGGCGAAGCGGCGGGATTGATTGGCGAGTATCCGAAGGTCAGCGGTGGCGCGGCGTTTCTGCAGGTGCAGGGTTTGAGCTGGCATAACCCGGATCCGTTCGGTTGCTCGCTGACAGACATCGACCTGCAAGTGCGCAGCGGTGAAATCGTCGGCATCGCCGGGGTCGCGGGCAATGGTCAGGATGAGCTGCTCGCCCTGCTTAGCGGCGAACAGCCCTTGCCGCGCGCGCAAGCGGCGACCCTGCGCTTCGCAGATAGAAACGTTGCCGATCTGCGCCCGGATGCGCGGCGCAAACTGGGTCTGGCCTTCGTGCCGGCCGAACGCCTCGGCCACGGCGCGGTGCCGGAGTTGAGTCTGGCCGATAACGCCCTGCTCAGTGCTTTTCAGCAAGGACTGGTCACCCACGGGTTGATCCAACGCGGCAAAGTCGAAGCCCTCGCGCAGCAGATCATCCAGCGTTTCGGCGTGAAGACCCCGGACACGCAGACCGCTGCGCGCAGCCTGTCCGGCGGCAACTTGCAGAAATTCATCCTCGGCCGGGAAATTCTTCAGCAACCGAAACTGCTGATCGCCGCGCACCCGACCTGGGGCGTAGACGTCGGTGCCGCCGCCACCATCCATCGCGCCTTGATTGCCCTGCGCGATGCCGGCGCGGCGATTCTGGTGATTTCCGAAGACCTCGATGAATTGTTCCAGATCAGCGATCGCCTCGGCGCGCTGTGCGGCGGGCGTCTGTCGGCACTGCAAGACACCGGCCTTACACAACTGAGCGATATCGGCGCGTGGATGGCCGGCCAGTTCGATCACTCACCTCGCACCGCCTCGGTTTAACGGAGTTTCAACATGCTGCTTTCTCTCGAACCCCGTGGCCAGCAATCGCGCCTGATGCTGTGGTGCTCGCCATTATTGGCGGCGGCGCTGACACTCGGCTGCGGCTCGCTGTTGTTCATCGCGCTGGGCCACGACCCACTGCAAACCTTGCACACACTGCTGATCGCACCGGTCAGCGATTTGTATGGCGTGTCTGAATTGCTGGTCAAGGCGCTGCCGATTCTGCTCTGCGCACTGGGCCTGGCCGTGGCCTATCAGGCGCGGATCTGGAACATCGGCGCCGAAGGCCAACTTCTACTTGGCGCCTTGGCCGGCAGTGCTCTGGCAGTGAACGTTATCGACATGCAAAGTCGCTGGGCGCTGGTGCTGATTCTGCTGACCGGCACGCTGGCCGGCGCCGCATGGGCCGGGCTCACCGCATGGCTGCGCACGCGCTTCAACGCCAACGAAATCCTTACCAGCATCATGCTCAATTACATCGCGTTGAACCTGCTGCTGTTCTGCGTGCACGGGCCGTTGAAGGATCCAGCGGGCTTCAATTTCCCCGAGTCGGCGATGTTCGGCGACGCCAGTCGCTTGCCGCTGCTGCTGGAGGACGGCCGCGTGCATGCCGGGGTGTATTTCGCCCTGCTCGCGCTGGTTGCGGTGTGGGTGTTGTTGCAGAAAAGCTTCATAGGCTTCCAGATCAAAGTGCTCGGGCTGGACAAGCGTGCGGCAGGTTTTGTCGGCTTTCGCGAGAAGCGCCTGATCTGGCTGGCGCTGTTGATCAGCGGTGGTCTGGCCGGGCTCGCCGGGGTCTGCGAAGTGACCGGGCCGATTGGCCAACTGGTGCCCCAAGTGTCGCCGGGCTACGGCTATGCAGCGATCACCGTGGCGTTCCTCGGACGGTTGAATCCGCTCGGTATTCTGTTCTCCAGTCTGCTCATGGCGCTGCTGTACATCGGCGGTGAGAACGCGCAGATGTCGCTCAATCTGCCGCAAGCGATCACCCAATTGTTCCAAGGCATGATGCTGTTTTTCCTGCTCGCCTGTGACGTGCTGATTCTCTATCGGCCACGCCTGAAACTGCGCTGGACCCGGCGCGCCTCGACCCCTGCCGTAACCGCCGGAGCGCTGTGATGGATATCGATCTGTTGAGCAATATTTTCTACGCGATGGTCCGTTGCGGCACGCCACTGTTGCTGGTGGCATTGGGTGAGTTGATCTGCGAGAAAAGCGGCGTCCTCAACCTCGGCCAGGAAGGCATGATGCTGTTCGGTGCGGTGATCGGTTTTATCGTCGCGCTGAACAGCGGCAACCTGTGGCTGGGTGTGCTGCTGGCGATGTTGGCCGGGATGTTGTTGTCGTCACTGTTTGCCCTGGTCGCGCTGGTGTTCAACGCCAATCAGGTGGCCACCGGTTTGGCCCTGACGATCTTCGGCGTGGGCCTGTCGACATTTGTCGGCGCGGCGTGGGTGGGTAAGCCGCTGGCGGGTTTCGAGCCTCTGGCGATTCCGTATCTGAGTGAGATCCCGCTGATCGGGCGGATGCTGTTTGCCCAGGATCTGCTGGTCTATCTGTCATTCGCGCTATTCGCGCTGGTGGCGTGGGTGATCATCAAAAGCCGTGTCGGCCTGATCATTCAGGCGGTCGGTGAAAACCCGGATGCGGCCAGCGCCATGGGCTTGCCTGTGCTGACCGTGCGTACCTTGGCGGTGTTGTTCGGCGGAGCAATGGCCGGGCTGGCCGGGGCCTATCTATCGTTGGCCTACACGCCGATGTGGGCAGAGAACATGACCGCAGGGCGCGGCTGGATCGCTCTGGCGCTGGTGGTGTTTGCCAGTTGGCGGGTGTGGCGGTTGTTGCTTGGGGCGTATCTGTTCGGCCTCGCCAGCATCCTGCACTTGGTGGCACAGGGATTGGGACTGGCGATTCCTTCGAGCCTGCTGGCGATGCTGCCGTATGTGGCGACGATTTTGGTGCTGGTGTTGCTGTCCCGCGATGCCGTGCGCACTCGGTTGTATGCGCCGGTTTCGTTGGGGCAGCCGTGGCAACCGGGACATTAGTTGATATCAGAGCGGGCCTCTTCGCGAGCAGGCTCGCTCCCACAGGGGATCTGAGTGAACGCGGGCATATGTGGGAGCGAGCCTGCTCGCGAAAGCGTCCGCACAGGCAACACTTGAACCACACCTCATGATTGTTTCTGATCAAACGCCCTCGAGAAACTCAAGAAGCCTGGAGTATGCTCCGGGATCAAAGCCTGTTTTTCGCCAAGCGCTGCAACTGCGCCTTGGTCAGGCGTGTCCATTGAATCCTGAATGCTGACTTTCAAGGAAACCCATCATGTTTCAGGCAAAAAACGCACTGATCATCGGCGCCTCCCGCGGCTTGGGCCTCGGTCTGGTGAAGACCCTGCTGGGCGATGGCTGGCAAGTGACCGCGACGGTGCGCAATCCGCAGAAGGCCGAGGCGCTGCAAGCGCTGGGTGACGTGCGCATCGAGAAGCTCGACATGGACGATCAGCAAGCGGTGATCGCTCTGAGCCAGAAACTCAAGGGCGACACCTTCGATCTGTTGTTCGTCAACGCCGGGGTCAAAGGCCCGGACGTGCAGACGCCGGGCGGCGCGACATTGGCCGAGGTCGGACAACTGTTTTTCACCAACGCAGTGGCGCCGATCAATCTGGCCCAGCGTTTCGTCGGGCAGATCCGCGACGGCAGCGGCGTGCTGGCGTTCATGAGTTCGGTGCTCGGCAGCGTGACCATGCCCGACGCGCCGGAGCTGGCGTTGTACAAGGCGAGCAAAGCGGCGCTGAATTCGATGACCAACAGTTTTGTCACGCAACTGGGTGAACAGAAACTCACCGTACTGTCGTTGCACCCGGGCTGGGTGAAGACCGACATGGGCGGCGAAGGTGCCGATCTCGATGTCGAGACCAGTACCCGCGGGCTGATCGACCAGGTCAATGCGTTCACCGGCAAGGGCGGGCATCACTTCGTGAACTACAAGGGCGAAACCATTCCCTGGTAAGTCTACGAATCTCCTGTGTAGGAGCTGCCGAAGGCTGCGATCTTTTGATTTTCAAGATCAAGATCAAGATCAAGATCAAAAGATCGCAGCCTTCGGCAGCTCCTACACGGGACCGTGGTGTCCGGTCGGGTTGGGCTTGCCCGATGGGGCGATTTGTTTGAAACTGCGCGCCTCGTCCTTCGCGGCGACCCTGGATCAGCAGACAGGGCAACACTGAGCTGGCAACCCTGAACCCAACTTTCAGAGGAGCCGGCCACAATGCCTGCGACCCGTACCTGGTTAAAAAACCCCCTCGCCATTTTCACCTCCAACGAGCTTGATGCCCGTGGCGGTCTAGTCGTGCAAGACGGTGTCATCGTCGAAGTGCTCGCTGCCGGTCAGCAGCCGTCGGCGCCGTGCAATGAAGTGTTCGATGCCCGCGAGCATGTGATCCTGCCGGGCCTGATCAACACTCACCATCACTTCTATCAAACCCTGACCCGCGCCTGGGCGCCAGTGGTCAATCAGCCGCTGTTTCCGTGGCTGAAAACCCTGTACCCGGTATGGGCGCGGCTGACCCCGGAAAAACTCGCCCTCGCCACCAAAGTGGCGCTGGCCGAATTGCTGCTCTCAGGTTGCACCACCGCTGCCGACCATCACTATCTGTTCCCGGACGGTCTGGAAAACGCCATCGACGTGCAGGTCGAAACGGTGCGTGAACTGGGTATGCGCGCCATGCTCACGCGCGGCTCGATGAGCCTTGGCGAGAAGGACGGCGGCCTGCCTCCACAACAAACGGTGCAGGAAGGTCAGGTGATTCTTGATGACAGCCAGCGGCTGATTCACGAGTATCACGAGCGTGGCGACGGCGCGCAGATCCAGATCGCCCTGGCGCCATGTTCGCCATTTTCCGTGACCCCGGAAATCATGTCGGCCAGCGCTGATCTGGCGAACAAGCTCGATGTGCGTCTGCACACCCATCTCGCTGAAACCCTTGATGAAGAAGACTTCTGCCTGCAACGTTTCGGTCTGCGCACCGTCGATTATCTGGACAGCGTCGGCTGGCTCGGCCCGCGTACCTGGCTGGCCCACGGCATCCATTTCAACCCCGACGAAATCGCCCGCCTCGGCCAGGCCGGTACCGGCATCTGCCACTGCCCAAGCTCGAACATGCGCCTGGCGTCCGGCATCTGCCCGAGCATCGAGCTGACCGACGCCGGCGCGCTGTTCGGCCTTGGCGTCGACGGTTCGGCATCCAATGATGCCTCGAACATGATCCTCGAAGCGCGTCAGGCGCTGTACATCCAGCGCCTGCGCTACGGCGCCGAAAAGATCACCCCGGAGCGCGTGCTGGGCTGGGCGACCAAGGGTTCGGCGAGCCTGCTCGGTCGCACTGACATCGGCGAAATCGCCGTGGGCAAACAGGCGGATCTGGCGTTGTTCAAGCTCGATGAACTGCGCTTCTCCGGTAGCCATGATCCGATTTCGGCGTTGCTGCTGTGCGGCGCCGATCGGGCGGATCGGGTGATGATTGGCGGCAAGTGGCGTGTGGTTGATGGGCAGGTTGAAGGGTTGGACCTGAAAGGCCTGATCGCCGATCACAGCCAGGCGGCTCGGCAGTTGATCGCCGGGACCTGATCCCCGCATATGATCGTTCCCACGCTCTGCGTGGGAATGCATCTCGGGACGCTCCGCGTCCCAAAAGCGGACGCAGAGCGTCCATGGCGGCATTCCTTTGCTGCGCGTGGGAACGATCACAGTCCCAAGAGGGACAGCATGATGAATGTGGCAAACAGCACAAAGTGCGTCATGCCCTCAATGGCGTTGGTTTCGCCGTCATTGAGGTTGATCGCGCTGACGATCAGGGTGATGAAGATCATCACCGTTTGCACCGGGGTCATCGCCATTTGAAACGGCTGGCCAGTGTACAGCGCCATCGCTTCCATCACCGGTACGGTCAGAATCACCGTCGACAGTGACGCGCCCATCGCAATGTTGACCACCGACTGCATGCGATTGGCCAGTGCCGCACGCAGTGCAGTCAGAATCTCCGGCGCGGCGGAAATCGCTGCCACCAGAATCGCCGTGATCACCGGCGGTGCACCCGTGCCTTCCAGGCCCAGATCAAGGGTCTTGGACATCACCTCGGCCAGTGCGCCGATGATCACCACCCCCGACACCAGAATGCCGATCGACAGCGCCAGGCTGACCGGCTTCGGCTCCTGCTCGACCGGCTCCTTCTTGCGACGTTTGTCCGGGTAGCTGTAGCTGAAAAAGTAACTGTGCGGGCCGACCTGCATGCGCAGGAACAGCGCGTAGAGCACCATCATCGCGCCAATGGTGAACGCCGAATACATCTTCCAGTTAGCCTCGGGAATGAACTCCGGGACCACCATCGACACGCCCATCGCGGTGAGAATCATCACGCTGTAGCTGCGCGCCGAATCGTCGTTGTAGGACTGCTCGCCGTGTTTGATCCCGCCCATCAAAGCGGCGAGGCCGAGGATGCCGTTGATGTCGAGCATCACCGCTGAATAAATCGTGTCGCGCACCAGTGTTGCCGAGGCTTCGTTGCTCATCATGATCGCCAGGATCACCACTTCGACCAGCACCGCCGAGAGCGTGAGGATCATCGTGCCGTAGGGGTCGCCGACCTTTTCCGCGAGCAGTTCGGCGTGATGAGCGACACGCATCGAAGCGGCGACGATAAAGGCGATCAGCAGCAGACCGCCGCCCAGCGCGACGATCTGGCCGCTGTGCAGCAGCCAGTGTTCCAGTGGATAAGCGACGCACGCGGCAAGGACTGCCAGCAGCAGGAAGCTTTCTTGTTTGAGGATCGAGAGCATGACGGGCCTTTTGCCGAAAAGAGCTGATGAAGCTACTGACTGCCGCGCGCCGCTAACGTTTCGTTACATCTTTACGCACCAAACCATGGCGGCTGATTTCAGGCATGCACATTTATTAGCCATACCGGCCTCTTCGCGAGCAGGCTCGCTCCCACATTGAAATGCGTCCGCTGTGGGAGCGAGCCTGCTCGCGAAGGCCGCGCCGCGTTTTCGAATGTGTTTGTTGTCCTTTTGGTCAGCAATTTGCATTGGCCCTGAGCACACACAACAAAATGGAGTTCGGGTTCATGCCAATACGTCCGCTGCACAAACTGCTGTACGCCGCCATCGGTCTGGGAATCAGCCTGAGCGCCAGCGCTGCCGATCCGCTGAAGGTCGGCTTCGTCTACATCGGCCCGATCGGTGACCACGGCTGGACGTATCAGCACGAACAGGGGCGCAAGGCCCTGGCGGAAAAACTCGGCACGCAGATCACCACCAACTACGTGGAAAACGTCGCCGAGGGCGCCGACGCCGAGCGGGTGATCCGCAACATGGCCAAGGACAAATACGACCTGATCTTCACCACGTCTTTCGGCTACATGAACCCGACAGTGAAAGTCGCCAAGCAATTCCCCAAGGTCACTTTCGAACACGCCACCGGTTACAAGCAGGACAAGAATCTCGGCACCTACCTGGCGCGCACTTACGAGGGCCGTTACGTCGGCGGTTTCCTCGCAGCGAAAATGACCAAGACCAAGAAGATCGGCTACGTCGCCTCGTTCCCGATTCCGGAAGTGATCCGCGACATCAACGCCATCCAGTTGGCCTTGAACAAGTACAACCCTGGCACCGAAATCAAAGTGGTGTGGGTCAACTCCTGGTTCGATCCGGGCAAGGAAGCCGACGCCGCCAATGCGCTGATCGATCAGGGTGTTGATGTGGTGTTCCAGCACACCGACAGCCCGGCGCCGATCCAGGCTGCCGAACGGCGCGGCGTGTATGCCGTGGGCTACGCCTCGGACATGGCCCACTTCGGCCCGAAAGCGGTGCTGACCTCGATCGTCAACGACTGGGCGCCGCACTACATTCAGGCGACGCAGAGCGTGATCGATCACACCTGGAAATCCCAGGATTACTGGGGCGGGTTGAAGGAAGGCACAGTGGAACTGCCGATCAGCGATCTGGTGCCGGCGCCGGTGAAAGCCGAAGCCGAGCAGTTGATCGCCGACATCAAGAGCGGCGCATTGCAGCCGTTTACCGGGCCGATCAGGGATCAGGCCGGTGTGGAAAAAATCCCTGCGGGCGTGAGCGCGACCAATGCGGAACTGGCGTCGATGAATTATTACTTTGAGGGCATGAAGGCCGAGATGCCGAAGTAGTCCCTCGATTCACCACACAAAACCCTGTGGGAGCGAGCCTGCTCGCGAAAGCGGTGTGTCATTAAACAAAAATGTTGTCTGACACTCCCTCTTCGCGAGCAGGCTCGCTCCCACATTGGAAACACAGCGTATTCAAGGATTGTGTATGGATCAGCTTCCGATCATTGATATCAGCCCGCTCTATGGCGACGACGAAAATGCCTGGCCTGCGGTGGCCGGGCAGATCGACCAAGCCTGTCGCGAGTGGGGCTTTTTCTACATCAAGGGCCATCCGATCTCGGCGCAGCGCATCGACGATCTGCTCGATCACGCCCAGCGCTTCTTCGCCCTGCCAGCCACAGAAAAACTGAAGATCGACATTACCCAGACCCGCCATCATCGCGGCTACGGTGCGATTGCCACCGAGCAACTGGACCCGGACAAACCCAGTGACCTCAAAGAAACCTTCGACATGGGCCTGCACTTGCCGGACGAACATCCCGAGGTGCTCGCGGAAAAACCCTTGCGCGGCCCCAATCGGCATCCGGCGCAACCCGGCTGGGAAACGCTGATGGAGCAGCATTACCTCGACATGCAGGCGCTGGCGCAAACCCTGCTTCGAGCGATGACCGTTGCGCTGGGCATCGAGCGCGACTTCTTCGATACGCGTTTTGTCGAACCGGTCAGCGTGTTGCGCATGATCCATTATCCGCCGCGTCACACCGCCAGTTCCGCCGAGCAGCAAGGCGCCGGCGCCCATACCGATTACGGCTGCATCACCCTGCTCTATCAGGACAGCGCCGGCGGTTTGCAGGTGAAGAACGTCAATGGTGAATGGATCGACGCGCCACCGATTGACGGCACGTTCGTGGTCAACCTCGGCGACATGATGGCGCGCTGGAGCAACGACCGTTATCGCTCGACCCCGCACCGGGTGATCAGCCCGCTGGGCGTGGATCGTTATTCGATGCCGTTCTTCGCCGAACCGCACCCGGACACGCGCATCGAATGCCTGCCCGGTTGCCAGGATGCACAGCACCCGGCGAAATATCCGACCACCACCTGTGCGCAATTCCTGCTGTCGCGCTTCGCCGATACCTACGCCTATCGTCGCGAGCAAGAGGCGGTTTGATCGATCACCTGGTCAGGTTTTGCCAATTGTTGCGGCCAGCCTCTGTAGAATGCCGGCATTGCACCTGATGAGAAAAGACTATGTACGACTGGCTCAACGCCCTGCCCAAAGCCGAACTGCACCTGCATCTGGAAGGTTCGCTGGAGCCTGAACTGCTGTTCGCCCTGGCCGAACGCAACAAGATCGCCCTGCCGTGGAGCGACGTCGAAACCCTGCGCAAGGCCTACGCCTTCAACAACCTGCAGGAATTTCTCGACCTGTATTACCAGGGCGCCGATGTGCTGCGCACCTCGCAGGATTTCTACGATCTGACCTGGGCCTATCTGCTGCGCTGCAAAGCACAGAACGTGATTCATACCGAACCGTTCTTCGATCCGCAGACCCACACCGACCGGGGCATCCCGTTCGAAGTGGTGCTCAACGGCATCGCCGCCGCGCTCAAGGATGGCGAGACGCAACTGGGCATCAGCAGCGGTTTGATCCTCAGTTTCCTGCGCCACCTCAGCGAAGACGAAGCGCAGAAAACCCTCGATCAGGCGCTGCCGTTCCGTGATGCGTTTGTCGCGGTCGGGCTCGACAGTTCCGAGATGGGCCACCCGCCGAGCAAATTCAAACGCGTCTTCGATCGCGCCCGCGACGAAGGTTTCCTCACCGTCGCTCACGCTGGTGAAGAAGGCCCGCCGGAGTACATCTGGGAAGCCATCGACCTGCTGAAAATCCAGCGCATCGACCATGGCGTGCGCGCCATCGAAGACGAGCGCCTGATGCAGCGGATCATCGACGAGCAGATTCCGCTGACCGTATGCCCGCTGTCGAACACCAAACTCTGCGTGTTCGATCACATGTCGCAGCACAACATCCTCGACATGCTCGAGCGCGGCGTGAAGGTCACGGTCAACTCCGATGACCCGGCGTATTTCGGCGGGTACGTGACCGAGAACTTCCATGCGCTGCACGAGCATCTGGGCATGACCCAGGATCAGGCCAAGCGCCTGGCGCAGAACAGCCTGGATGCGCGGTTGGTAAAACCTTAAGCAACACCGCAAAACCAATGTGGGAGCGAGCCTGCTCGCGAAGAGGGAGTATCAGTCAACATTTTCGTTGGATGAAACACCGCTTTCGCGAGCAGGCTCGCTCCCACATTCATATCGATGTTCACTCGGTAAGCTCTTCCAGCGTCTTGCCCCGCGTCTCCATCCCGAACAGCCACACCACGCCCGCCGCAATCGCGAAGCACGCTGCGCCCAGCGCGAACACCCCGCCCTGCCCGGTAATCGGGAACACCAGCCCGGTCACCAATGGCCCGAGCAGAGAGCCGACGCGGCCGATCGCCGAAGCGAATCCCGAGCCGGTTGCCCGTGCCGAAGTCGGGTACAGCTCTGGCGTGTAGGTGTAGAGCACCGCCCACATGCCGAACAGGAAAAACTGCATCAACAATCCGGTGCCGATCAGCAACGCGACGTTGCCGCCGAACACCGCGCTCTGCCCATACAGAAACGCCATCACCCCGCCGCCGAGCAGCGTCACGATGCACACCGGTTTACGCCCCCAACGCTCGACCAACCATGCCGCCATGAGGAAGCCGGGAATCCCGCCGAGCGAGATCAGCACCGTGTAGTACACCGACTGCGTCACGGCGAAACCCGACTGCTGCAGCAATGCGCTGAGCCAGGAAGTCAGCCCGTAGAAACCCAACAATGCGAAGAACCACAGACTCCAGATCATCGTCGTGCGCTGGCGATAGTGCGGCGACCAGATCTGCTTGAGCGCCGAGAAGAAATTGCCCGGTGGCGTCACCGTGCGTGGCAAACGAACCGGTTCCGGTAACGCCGCACCGCCCAGCGAAGCGCGCACCCGCGCTTCAATGCCGTTCAACACTTTGTCCGCGTCGGCGTCGCGCCCGGCCTGTTCCAGCCAGCGCGGTGACTCAGGAATGAAAAAGCGGATCGCCAGGACAAATACCGCCGGCACTGCCAGCACCAGGAAAATGTCGCGCCAGCCAATCAGCGGCAGCAGGAAGTACGAGAGCACCCCCGCCGCGACAAACCCCAGCGGCCAGAAGCCGTCCATCAGGGCGATGTAGCGCCCGCGTCGTTGCGCCGGAATCAATTCCGACAGCATCGACTGCGCGATGGGAAACTCCATGCCCATGCCGATTCCGAGCAGGATGCGAAACAGCGTCAGCGTCTCCACCGTCTGCGCCGTCGAACACAGGTAACTGGCCACGCCCCACAACACGATGCTCCACTGAAACACCGGCTTGCGCCCGAAGCGGTCGGCGAGCATTCCCGATAGCGACGCCCCGAGCACCATGCCGAAGAAGCTCGAGCTGGCCAGCAGCCCTGCCTGTGCACTGCTCAGGCCGAACTCGGCTTTGATCGAGCCGAGGAGGAAAGTCATCATCGCCAGATCCATGGAGTCGAAGAAAAACGCCAAGGCTATGATGATGAAAATGACGCGGTGATAACCGCTGAGCGGCAGCCGTTCCAGGCGCTCAGCCGCACTAAAGCGTTGTGTATTCATGTTGTGCTCCCCCATCCGGAAAATCCCCGGATCGAGTGTGCGCGATGGTCATTCAGAGGTCGTACTGGATGCGACCTGTTCACAGCCGTGGACGACGTCAGCCTTCAGCTCATCGCCGAGCAACGCTCTAGAACGCTGTTTCCAGCTCGGTTTCCTTGGCAAAGCGATGGATTTCGCGCTGGCCGGTGGCGGTCAACTGCAAGGCGCGGGAATCGTTGGGCAAGGTCAGCCAGCCGGACTGCATGAACAACTGCAACAGCGCCGCGCCCAGTGAGCCGCCCATGTGCGGACGGCGCTCGCTCCAGTCCGGGCAGGCGCAGGCGACCTGCACGTTGCGATGGGCCAGAGCCTGGATGAATACTCCGCGCTGGGCCAGTCGGGTGGAGCCCTTGTGCGTCACCACCACCCGCTGCTCAAGCTGTTCGATCCAGCCGGCATCGAGCAGGCGCTGATACAGGTCGGCCGCCAGGGTACCGCCCAGATGATCGTCGCAGAACCGCGCACGCAACAGCGAAGACGGCGCCGCCTGTGGTCTGACCATGGGAGCCGTGCGTTTCAGCGCATCAGGGATTTGCCGTGGCGCGCTGGCAATGGTGGCGCTGGCCAGTGCTTCGATCGCCGCGCCGATTTCCGGTGCCGCCAGGCGAAAGAAGCGTTTGCGCCCACGCATTTCGATGTTCAACAGCCCCCCTGCGGACAGGCGTCCCAGATGCGCACTGGCCGACGACGGCGAGAGCCCGGCCAGCAGCGCCAGCTCTTCGGCTTGCCGGGCCGAGCCATCCATCAACGCCCACATCATCGCGCTGCGCTTGGGGTCGGCCAGCAATGTCGCGATCTGGCTGATGCACGGTGCATGTTCCATATGTTCACTCCCTGTTGAATCGTATCGTCTACCGCTCGGAGACATCCTGGCCGGTTATGGGGCATCGGCCAACACGCGAAAATCGCCCGGGATCGGTGGCAAGGGATGCCACCGACACCAGCTGCTCCGGCACACAACCTTGCAGCAGAAGTAGCAACCGTCACCAAAAGCCGGCAACGCGTTACGGGGTCTGCGCGCCGGGTGTCAGTGCAGGCATGAGGCGGGCGCTAGTATAAGCGGGTTAAGCCAGACGTCCTGCGCCTGGGCCTGGGCAGGTGGCGATTGTTCCTGACAGAAATTTCTCTAATTGCCTGCGACTAATGATCAACTTTGAGGAAACCGGGAAATTGGCTACTCAATTCGGCGCATCGGCTGGCGAGCATCTCCCTCAGCAGGTTCACCGGCTTACTCAATTGTGCGCGATGGGCGCACAACAGATTCAGCGGTGCGCGCTCACACAGCAGTTCCGGCATCAGCACTTTGAGGCGTCCGGCGAGCACATCGGCGCCGACGTCGAGCCAGGATTTGTAGGCAATACCGGCACCGGCCAGCGCCCATAGCCGCACGACGTCGGCGTCATCGCTGAAGCGGTCGCCGCTGACGGTCAGGCCGACTTCGCGCTTGCCATCGTGAAAACTCCAATGGTCGTGGACGCGGCTGCCGAGCATGTACAAAAGGCAGTTGTGCTGGGCCAGTTGCTCGAGCTGGCGCGGTTCGCCATGCCGGGCCAGATAGTCCGGAGATGCGCACAACACGCGGCGATTGTGTGGCGCGATGGGCAAGGCGATCAGGCTGGAATCTTCCGGCTCGCCGTAGCGCAGGGCGATGTCCACCGGTTGCCGGAACAGGTCGGCGATGCGGTCGCCAAGCAGCAGGCGCACCGTCAGCTTCGGGTGTTCACGCTGGAACGCGTCGAGCCACGGCAGCAGCAGATTGCGGCCGAAGTCCGAGGGCGCCGAAAGCTGCAAAATCCCGCTGACCTGATCCTGACCGCTGGCGAGCAAGCGACGCCCTTCGTCGAGATTGCTCAGGGCGGCGCGGGCATACTCAAGGAAGCCTTCGCCCTCGGCGGTGAGGCGCAGGCTGCGGGTCGAACGCGCCAGCAGCCGCGCACCGAGTTGCTGCTCGATGCGCTTCAACGCCGCGCTAGCCACCGCCGCAGACATGTCCATCACCCGTGCCGCCGCCGACAGGCTGCCCAGATCCGCCGCGCGAACAAACAACTGCAAGTCATCAAAACGCAGCATGCGCAGCCTCGATTATCAAAAAAATATTGAAAGAGCCTGCTCTTTTAGCCGGTTTTATCGCGCAGAGAAATAGCCAATGATGGCCTCCATCGAATTCATCCCGATTCTGGAGTCCACGCATGTCCCAGCCCTTTACCGCTATCGCCACCCTGACCGCTAAATCCGGCCAGCAGGACGTTCTCGAGCAGGCGCTGCGTGCCCTCGTCGAACCGAGCCGCGCTGAGCCCGGTTGTGGCCAGTACGACCTGCACCGCGACCTTGCCGATCCGCAGGTTTTTTATGTCATCGAACAGTGGGCCAGTGACGAGATTCTTGAGGCGCACAACGCAAGCGCGCATTTTCAGAAGTTTCAGGCCAGCGCCGGCCACACCATCGAACACTTCCAGCTCAAACGCCTCGGCAAGATTGCCTGAATCCTTCTTCTATCAACTGTACGGAGCCATTTATGAAAGCCATTGCCTATTACGCTTCCCTGCCGATCAGCGACGCCAAGTCCCTGCAGGACATTGAACTGCCAGAGCCGGTCGCCGGCCCGCGCGACCTCTTGGTGGAGGTCAAAGCCATTTCGGTCAACCCGGTCGATACCAAAGTGCGGCAGAACATGGCGCCGGAAAACGGCGCGGCGAAAGTGCTGGGCTGGGACGTTGCCGGTGTGGTCAAGGCGGTCGGCAGCGAAGTCACCCTGTTCAAGGCGGGCGACAAGGTGTTCTACGCCGGTTCGATCGCCCGGGCCGGTGGCAACAGCGAGTTGCACGTGGTCGATGAGCGCATCGTCGGCCACATGCCCAAGTCCCTCGGTTTTGCCGAAGCCGCCGCGCTGCCGCTGACCGCGATCACTGCGTGGGAATTGCTCTTCGAGCGCCTGCAAATCAGCGAAGGCAGCAATGATGAGGGTCAGAGCCTGCTGATCGTTGGCGCGGCGGGCGGAGTGGGCTCGATCCTTACCCAATTGGCCAAGCAGTTGACCGGCCTGAAAGTGATCGGCACCGCTTCCCGCCCACAGACCCGTGACTGGGTCAGCGAACTCGGTGCCGATCTGGTCATCGATCACAGCCAGCCACTGAGCGAAGAATTGAAGCGCGCCGGCATCGACAGCGTGACCCACGTCGCCAGCCTGACCCAGACCGATCAGCATCTGGCGCAACTGGTCGAAGCCCTCGCGCCGCAAGGCAAGCTGGCGCTGATCGACGATCCGAAGTCCCTCGACATCAGCCTGCTCAAGCGCAAGAGCCTGTCGCTGCACTGGGAGTTCATGTACACCCGCTCGCTGTTCGAAACGCCGGACATGATCGAACAGCACAAGCTGCTCAACCGCGTCGCCGAACTGATCGACGCCGGCACTTTGAAGACAACTTTGGGCGAGCACTTCGGCGTGATCAATGCAGCCAACCTGCGACGCGCCCATGAGCTGCTGGAAAGCGGCAAGGCCAAGGGGAAAATTGTTTTAGAAGGTTTCTAAAAAAATAAAGCCCCGCAACCGCTCGCGATGCCAGAGCGGTTGCGGGGCTTTTTGCCGTCAGTCGGTTGCTTGACCCTTGTCACAATTACGCGGGTATCGAGGTCTACAATCGAAGCCTCTGCGATACATCTTTTACGCAAGGGAGGTCAGCAATGAAGATCCTGATAAAAGAAGTGGCAAAGTCTCAATGGCAGGTGCGCCTGGACCAGCACGTCGTAACCTTTCGCAGTGAAGCCGAGGCTCTGGCCTTCACTCGCACCCTCGAAGCGCGACTCTGCGCGCCCCACCGAATCCCCGAACCCAGCCAGCAGCGCGCCGCCGGCTGAGCTCCAAAGTCGAGCGTTCAGACCTGGGCTTGCGCCAGCGCCCGGGCATTCTGCAAACGCCGGGTGAGCAGCGCAACGCTCACCACCAGCAGACCGCACAGGCTGATGACCATGGCCATCGGCACGGCGCTGCCATCGTGCAACACCCCCACCAACGCGGCGGCACCGGCGGCGATGCTGAATTGCAGGCAACCGAGCATTGCCGATGCACTGCCAGCACGGGCACCCTGACCGTTCATCGCGCAGGCCGAGGCGTTGGGAATGATGCAACCGAGGCTGGCGATGCAGATGAACAGTGGAATCAGCAGCGGCCACAATGCCTCTGGACGCATCGCGCCGACCGCCAGCAGCGTCAGACCGGCGAGGAAGTACACCCACACCGCGCGCACCAGCAAGAATGCCGGGCCACGCTTGGCCAGCAGACGCGCATTGACCTGCGCCACCAGAATGAACCCAGCCGCGTTGGTGCCGAACAGCCAGCCGAAGTGCTCGGCGGGTACGCCGTAGAGCTTGATGAATACAAACGGTGAACCGGCGATGTAGGCGAACATGCCGGCGATAGCGATGCCACCGGTCAGGGCGTGGCCGAGGTAGACCGAATCCTTGACCAGTCGTGCGTACTGGCGCAACGCACCGGACAACGGCTGGCGCGGCACGTGGGCCGGCATGCTTTCCGGCAGCCCCAATGCCACCGCCAGCCCCGCCGCTGCACTGAACCCGGTCAGGACCAGAAAGATCGACTGCCAACCCGTGGTGTTGACCAGCAGCCCACCGAGCATCGGCGCCAGAATCGGCGCCAGGCCCATCACCAGCATCAATTGGGAAAACACCTTCGCCGAGCCCACCGCGTCGCACTTGTCGGCGACCACCGCACGGGAAATCACCATCCCCGCACAACCACCGAGTGCCTGGACGAAGCGCGCGCCGATCAGCCATTCCAGGCTCGGCGCGTAGGCGCAGGCCAATGACGCCAGGGTGAACAGAGCAACGCCGCTGAGCAGCGGAAGCCGCCGGCCGAAACGATCGGAAATCGGCCCGTAAGCCAGTTGGCCCAGAGACAGACCGAGGAAGTACGCCGCCAGCGTCAACTGGACATGCTGCTCATCGGTGCCGAACGCCAGCGCCATGGCCGGGAAGGCAGGCAAATAGAAGTCGATCGCCAAAGGACCGAAAGCGCTCAAGGCGCCGAGTATCAAAATCGTGCGGAAGTTCATCAGGCATCCAGGTGGGCAAGTCGCAGCCCGACAGTCTAGCCGCGCCCGGACGCCTTGAACATTCCGATAGCTCGCTAACGATCAATTTCAGACGAGCTTCACCTCATAACCCTCTTCGCGGATCGCTTCGATCACCTGGTCGGCACTCAGCGCGCTCTCGACGCCGACTTCCTTGGCCGCCAGATCGACGCGCACGCTGGCCGCCGGATCCAGCGCCTGCACCGCAGTGGTGATGGCTTTGACGCAATGACCGCAGGACATGCCTTGAACGTTGAACACTTGCATGGGAAGACTCCTTTGAGTGAGGTTGCCGGCAGTCTCGAGCTTGCCACGATGGCAAGGTCAAGTTCTGCGAAAAACTGCCGGGCTGGCAATCGGCGTCGCGCTCGGCCAAGCTGCATGCATCAATGACTGGAATTCAGGAGATTCAGCCATGCGCTGGTCAGCTTTGGGCCTGTTTGGCTTGCTCAGCCTTTTCGCCGCCATCCCGCAGGTGCAAGCCGCCGGCGAGGATTACGCGGTACTGATCATTTCCCGCGAGCGCCTCGAAGTGGCGACCTCGTGCGAAATCGGCGTGTACATCCAGGACCAGCTCTCGGCGCGCCTGTTCCAGGAGCAGAGCACTTCGTTCAACCTGCCGCCGGGCAAGGTTTCGCTGCGCCTGAAACTGCTGCCGGGCCAGGCACCGGGTTGCAATCCCGGCATGCTCGCACCGGGTTCGCAGGAAGTCGTGCTGCACGCCGGGGATGTGCTGAAGTTCCGCCTGGCGATGAATGCCGAAGGCGTGTACCTGAAACCTGCAGGCCTCGGTTACTGAGCAGACACCCGATCCGTCGCCGATCGTTCCCACGCTCTGCGTGGGAATGCAGCCATGGACGCTCTGCGTCCCGAAGCGTGACGCGGAGCGTCACAGGAGGCATTCCCACGCGGAGCGTGGGAACGATCAACATCTTGCGGAATGGTGCTTGACCTTGCCCGCATGGCAAGGTTGATCCTGTAGACATCCACTACAGGGAGCGCGACCGATGTCCGAATCCACCACTTTCGATCTGCCGATTGCCGGCATGACCTGCGCCAGTTGCGCCGGGCGTGTCGAGCGGGCGCTGCGCAAGGTCAGCGGCGCCAGTGCCGTCAGCGTCAACCTCGCCACCGAACAGGCCCGGGTACAGGCGCCCGACGACAGCCTGCCGGCGCTGATGCAAGCCGTGGAGCGCGCCGGTTACAGCGTGCCCCGGCAAACCGTCGAATTGAGCATCGACGGCATGACCTGCGCGTCCTGCGTCGGTCGCGTCGAACGCGCCCTGAGCAAAGTCCCAAGCGTGAGCAGCGTCAGTGTCAATCTGGCCAACGAACGTGCGCACATCGAATTGCTCGGCCAGGTCGATACGCAAACCCTGCTCGACGCAGTGAGCAAGGCCGGTTACTCGGCCAGCGTCTGGCAAGCCGAACGGCCACAGTCCGATGACCAGCAAAAACGCCTGCACCGCGAGCGCTGGGCATTGATCTGTGCGATCGCCCTTGCTCTGCCGTTGGTGTTGCCGATGTTGCTGCAGCCGTTCGGCATTCATTGGATGCTCCCGGCCTGGGCGCAATTCGCCCTCGCCACCCCCGTGCAATTCATCTTCGGCGCACGCTTTTATGTGGCGGCGTGGAAAGCCGTGCGCGCCGGCGCCGGCAACATGGACCTGCTCGTCGCCCTCGGCACCAGCGCCGGTTATGGCCTGAGTGTCTATGAATGGGCCAGCGCGGCGGGACGCATGCCGCATCTGTATTTCGAGGCCTCGGCGGTGGTCATCGCTTTGGTGTTGCTCGGCAAATATCTCGAAAGCCGCGCCAAACGCCAGACCGCCAGCGCCATTCGCGCTCTTGAAGCGTTGCGGCCGGAGCGGGCGATTCAAGTCATCGACGGGCGTGAGCAGGACGTTGCGATCAGCGCCCTGCGCCTCGACGATCTGGTGCTGGTCAGACCCGGCGAACGCTTCCCGGTGGATGGCGAAGTCGTCGAAGGCCAGAGCCACGCCGACGAAGCGCTGATCAGCGGCGAAAGCCTGCCAGTGCCGAAACAACCGGGCGACAAGGTCACCGGCGGCGCGATCAACGGCGAAGGTCGTTTGCTGGTGCGCACTCAGGCGCTCGGCGCGGAAACCGTGCTGGCGCGGATCATTCGTCTGGTCGAAGACGCGCAAGCAGCGAAAGCGCCGATCCAGAAACTGGTGGACAAGGTCAGCCAGATTTTCGTGCCGACCGTGTTGCTGATCGCCCTGGCCACGCTGATTGGCTGGTGGCTGTACGGCGCACCCCTGGAAACTGCGCTGATCAATGCCGTCGCCGTGCTGGTGATCGCTTGCCCGTGCGCCCTCGGCCTCGCCACCCCGACGGCGATCATGGCCGGCACTGGCGTCGCCGCGCGTCATGGAATTCTGATCAAGGACGCCGAAGCGCTGGAGCGCGCCCATGAAGTCAGCAGCGTGGTGTTCGACAAGACCGGCACGCTGACCTCGGGTACGCCGCGAATCGCGCACTTCAGCGCGGTCGATGGTGACGAAAATAATCTGCTGACCTTGGCCGGTGCGTTGCAGCGCGGCAGCGAGCATCCGTTGGCCAAAGCCGTGCTGGATGCAGCCGCCGAACGCGGCTTGAACGTGCCCGATGTCAGCGACAGCCAGTCGCTGACCGGACGCGGCATCGCCGGCACGCTGGATGGCCGGCGCCTGGCGCTGGGCAACCGGCGGATGCTCGACGAAAGCGCCTTGAGTGCCGGTGAATTGAGCACATCCGCCGAAGCGTGGGAACGCGAAGGCCGCACATTGTCGTGGCTGATCGAACAAAGTCCTCAGCCGAAGGTGCTGGGTCTGTTCGCCTTCGGTGACACGCTGAAACCCGGCGCTCTGCAAGCTGTGCAACAACTTGCCGCGCGGGATATCCAGAGCCACCTGCTGACCGGCGACAATCGCGGCAGCGCACGGGTGGTGGCCGAGGCCTTGGGCATCCGCAATGTTCACGCCGAAGTGCTGCCGGCCGACAAAGCCGCGACGGTGGCCGAGCTGAAGAAAACCGGCGTGGTTGCCATGGTCGGCGATGGTATCAACGATGCCCCGGCCCTCGCCGCCGCAGACATCGGCATCGCCATGGGCGGCGGCACCGACGTTGCCATGCACGCGGCCGGCATCACGTTGATGCGCGGCGATCCGCGACTGGTGCCGGCAGCGCTGGAGATCAGCCGCAAGACCTACGCAAAGATTCGCCAGAACCTGTTCTGGGCCTTTGTCTACAACCTGATCGGCATTCCGCTGGCGGTGTTCGGCTTCCTCAATCCGGTGCTGGCCGGCGCGGCGATGGCGCTGTCGAGCGTCAGCGTGGTGAGCAATGCGCTACTGTTGAAAACCTGGAAACCCAAGGACCTGGAGGAACACCGATGAACATCGGCCAAGCAGCCCGACAGAGTGGCCTGAGTGCAAAAATGATCCGCTATTACGAGTCGATCGGCCTGCTCAAAGCGGCCAATCGCACCGACAGCGGTTACCGCGTGTACGGCAGCGATGACCTGCACACGCTGGCGTTCATCAAGCGCTCGCGAGATCTGGGCTTTTCCCTGGAAGAGGTCGGCAAGCTGCTGACCCTCTGGCAGGATCGCCAGCGCGCCAGCGCCGATGTGAAGGCCCTGGCGCGCCAGCACATCGACGAGCTGAACCAGAAGATCCGCGAGCTCGGCGAGTTGCGTGACACCCTGCAGGATCTGGTCGAACATTGCAGCGGCGACCATCGCCCGGACTGCCCGATCCTCAAGGAACTGGCGTCGGGCTGCTGCGCGCAACCCGCCCGCGCCTGATCCGCAACAGCGTCACCACGCACAACGTACCCAAGGGAATGCCGTGGAACAGCATGACCACGGCCCCCGGCGTCCACCACGCATAGAACGGCGCAGCGACCAACATGCCGATGCCGAAACCGCTCATCTGCAGCAAGGTCAGCACACTGAAAATCGGCAGGCGCAACGCCGCAGGTTCCCGTTGCAGCCGTGACATCAGGCTGACTTCGGAAACCCCGTCACCAAGCCCGGCCGGCAAGGCGAACAGCAGCAGCCCCACGAGGCTGTGCTGCTGGAACATCAGAATGAAACCGCACGACATCAGCGCCACACCGCAGAAAAATCTTCTTTCGAGGTGGCTGTTCTCCGAACCTTTCAGGTGACTGGCGATGCGTGCGCCGAGCAGTTTGCCGCTGGCCCATACCGCAAGCGCCAGGCCCAAGGTCGTACTCGCCGCCTCGGGCGTGAGCAGTTTCGAAATGATCGGGAAGCCGACGTTATGCGCGGCACTGCCCAAGGTGTCGGCCATGGTCACCGCGAGCATGGCCGCGACCACAGGCGCCGAACGCAGGCCCTGCCGCAGCGCAAACCATTCACCGCGTTGCGGCTGTTCGCTGACATCGTTTTTTTCGAAACGCAGCGGCACGATCAGCAGCGCCGCGAGCACATAGGTCAGCGCATTGAGGGCGAAGACCGTTTCAAAACCAAAAGCAGCCACCAGCAACCCCGACACCAGACTGCCGCCGACCATCGCCGCAGAAGAAGCTGAAGTGATCCAGGCATTGGCCTTGAGCAATTGCGCCGGCGCGATCAAGCGCGGCAACTGGCTGTTGAGGCCGATGGCGAACATCGAATTGCCCAGACCGAGGCCGAAGGCAATCAACGGCAACAGCCATGCCTGCTGACTGGCCGGTGTGATCAACAGCAGCCCCAGCAGTGCCGCACGCAACAGATCGAACGCAATCAGCGGCGCGCGGCCCTGCCAGCGTCGGTAGAACCGAGTGCCGATCAGGCTGGCGAAAATGCCGCCACCGACGCGGCTGGCAAGGAAGATGCCGACGCTCATGGCGCTGTTGCTCAGCAAATAAACGTAAGTGGCCAGCGCGACCATGTTGAGGAAGGCGCCGAAATCGGAGATCAGCCGGGCGGTTACGATCAGGTGGATGTTGCGCGGGGTGGTCACATTCAGTCCTTGAGTGTGGTTGGAGCGCTGGACAGTAGACGCGAATAAGCCAGGATCCGAAAGCCCCCTCACCCTAGCCCTCTCCCAAAGGGAGAGGGGACCGATTGGGGGATATTTGGGAGATACACCGACCTGAACGTTTTTCTTTGAATCCATAATCGACTCGGTTTTATCAGGTCGATGTATGGCTCAAGACACCTCGGTCGGTCCCTCTCCCTCCGGGAGAGGGCTGGGGTGAGGGTGCTTTTTGACTCAAACAAAAAACCCGGCCGAACAGACTGTGTGAAAACCTAGCAATCTGCGCAGCGCTCAAAGAAAATGCTCCGTATCGAAAGATACGGAGCATTTTT
>NZ_JBEOPW010000031.1:0-30254 GCF_040310465.1 Pseudomonas sp. H26/SER47-MNA-CIBAN-0231
GATGATGAGCAATGTGCCTATTAAAAAGTGTCCACCATGTCTCCGAACACCTGTCCACCATGTGTCCGGTACATACAGGGAGAGGGCTGGGGTGAGGGGCTTTTGAAGCACTAGTGAATAATCCAGCTCAACAACCACAACCCCAGCAACAACCAGATGATCCCGGCAATGATCGACGCGTTCATGAACGCCCGGATCGCCGACCACAGCAGCATCAGGCCAACGATCAGGGCGATGATGCTGATGATCGAGGTGTCCATCCCCAGCGTTTGCGCCAGGCCGTCGACAAAGTTGCCGCCGGCGTTGCTGAGCATATTGAACAGGCCACTGAGGCCGTCGACGATAAAGCGGATGATCGAACCGAGTGCCTGGCCGAGCCATTCGAAAAAGCTTTCTACACGCATGTGTGCATCCCTGATGAAAGAGCTGAGCCTTGGGCCACATCGAGGGTGGCCGAGTTCCCTGCATGATAGAAGGTTTGCCCGCATCATGTGTGGGAGCGAGCCTGCTCGCGAAGGCGGCGTGTCAGGCAAATCCGGTCTGGATGATCCATCGCTTTCGCGAGCAGGCTCGCTCCCACAATTGATCATCTGCGCTGCTTGCCTTCAGCCCGCATCCCCCCGAAGCTATGCGTCTTCAGGAGAGCCCGATGAACCTTGTTGAACTGACCGAACGCCTGCACGCCATTCGTGACCGCAATGACTGGCGGCAATTTCACAGCCCGAAAAACCTCGCCATGGCCGCCAGCGTCGAAATGGCCGAGCTGGTGGAAATCTTCCAGTGGCTGACGGAAGACCAGTCACGCCAGTTACCGGCGGACAAACTCGCGCATGCCGGGCAGGAAGTCGGCGATATCGTCCTGTATCTGTTGCTGCTGTGCAGCGAACTGGGTCTGGACATGAATGAAGTGGTGCGCGCCAAGCTCGCCGACAGCGAACGGCGGTTCAGCTGATGAGCGACCGTCATTTCGACCAGTTGGCCACGCGCTTCGCCGAAAAAATCTACGGCGGCGCCAAAGGCGCGATTCGCCTCGCGGTATTACAGGCCGATCTGACCGAGGCCTTGCCGGATCGGCCGCTGCGCGTGCTGGATATCGGCGGGGGGCTGGGGCATATGTCGCTGTGGCTGGCCGAGCGCGGCCATGACGTCACCTTCACCGAGCCGGCGGAACCGATGCTCGAAGGTGCGCGCCAGCGTTTTGCCGAAGCCGGACACACCGCGACATTCATTCAGGCGCCGTGGCAGGAACTGCCCGGTCAGCTCACCGAGCCCTACGATCTGGTGATCTGCCACGCCGTGCTGGAATGGCTCGCCGAGCCCCACGCGATCCTGCCGGTGCTGCACCAGTTGACCAAGCCCGGCGGCTGGCTGTCGCTGGCCTTCTACAACCGTGACGCGCTGATTTATCGCAATCTGCTCAAGGGCCACTTCAAGAAAATGCGCAAGAACGTCATGGCCGGCGAGAAGCAGAGCCTGACCCCGCAGCAGCCTCTCGACCCAAGGGAATTGGCAACGCAACTCGCCGGTATGTGGCAGGTCGAAAGTCAGAGCGGCGTACGGGTATTTCACGATTACATGCCGGTGGAATTCCAGGCCCGCGCCGAACTGGCGGACTTGCTGGAAATGGAACTCGCGCACCGTCGTCACCCAGGCTTCGCCGGGCTTGGGCGTTACTTGCACTGGATCTGCCGGCCGATCTGAGCGGAGCGCGACATGAAAGCTCAATGCGGGTTATTGCTGATAAGTCTGGGGTTGGCCGCTTGCCAGGGCAGCAACCCCTACGTGGCTCAGTCACGGCCGTTGCCGCCGGCACCGCCGCAAGCCGCCGCCACCTTCGACCGCAGCGCCTACCCGGCGCCGCCGCGGGATTACGGACGCTACCGCAATTGGGCCTGGCGCGACGGGCAGTTGCCGCCGGGCACGGCGTGGGCTGACTCGGCGCAAGTGGCCGAGGCGGTCAGCAACGCCCTCGACCAACGCGGCTTGCGGCCGATGCGCGACAACCGCCCGGCCGACCTGCTGGTCAGCGCCGACCTGCGTCTGGAAACCCGTTTGCGTCAGGTGCGCGATGATTACGGCTACTACGGCGGATACGGCGGCTATGATCGTTATGGTCGCGGTTACGGCATGTACAACAGCGTGCCGATCGTGCGCACCTATCAAGAGCAGGTCGTAGTGGTGCGGGTCGATCTGTTCGATGCCGGCAATGGTCAGCCGGTGTGGAGCGCCAGCGCCGAAACCGGCACCCAGGGCAATCAGATCGAACGCGCCGATGCGATCCGCGAGGCTGTGGAAAAAGCCATGGCGGCGTATCCTCCCAGCTGACGTCGTGTCAGCAGGTTCATGTCTTCACCCGGAGAAAAATCATGTTCCGCCGTCTCGCTCTACTCGCTGTTGCCGCGCTGCTCAGTGCCTGCGCCGCCAATCAGGTCAATCACGATTTCGACGCCAGCCGCGACTTTGCCGCTTATCGCAGCTGGAGCTGGAAAGACCCGGCCCTGCAATATCGCCCCGATGATCCGCGCATCAAAAGCGACCTCACCGAACAGCGCATCCGCCAGGCGGTGGCCGATCAACTCGATCAGCGCGGTTTGCGCCCGGCTGCCGGCGGCGGCAAGGGCGATCTGAGCGTGCAGACCTACCTGATCGTCGAGGACCGGCAGCAGCAGGTGACGACCAACTACGGCGGCGGTTGGGGCGGCCCGTGGAATGGCTACTGGGGCGCACCGATGTACAACGAAACGCGCAACATCACCTACAAGGTCGCGACCATTCAGATCGACCTGCTCGACGGCAAGGACGGCAAACTGGTCTGGCGTGGCAGCGATGAGCAAATGCTCAGCAACCGCCCGAATCCGGCTGACCGCAGCAATGCCATTCGCGAGACCGTCACACGGATCCTGGCCAACTATCCACCGCGTTGATTATTTATTCATCCCCCAGCACAAATCCCTGTGGGAGTGAGCTTGCTCACGAAGGCGGCGATACATTCAACATCCTGATCGCTTGACCCGACGCCTTCGCGAGCAAGCTCGCTCCCACAGTAGGCGGTGGCGCCCTAAGTGGCGCGACGCCAGCACTCTCGACCGACCGCGTCTACACTCTTTTTCATTAACGGAGGTAGCGCTCGGCACTGCGCCGGCAAAGGAGTGCGCCATGTCGCCAGGATCGCAAGGCAACGGCCCGGCCCGGCAACGCGGGGCGATCGGCTTGATGGCGGCTGCCACCCTGAGTCTGGCGCTGGTGATGATGTTGCTGGTGGTCGACAGCGGTCGCTTGTACATGGAACAGCGCAAATTACAGCGGGTGGTGGATACCGCCGCCCTCGAAGCGGTCAGTCGCGGCGGCAATTGCCTGCCCGGGCTGAGCGCCGCCAGTTATGCCGGGCAAAGTGCGCTGCGCAATGGCTACGTGGTGGATGCCGCCAATACGCTCGCGACCACCTGCGGCACACTGGCCACCGCTGCCAGCGGTATGCGCAGTTTCACTGTCGATGCCACGCAATCAAGCGCAGTCAAAGTCGCTGCCAGTCGTACGGTCACCAGCAGTTTTGCTGGCGGTGTGCAGGCGCTGTTCAGTGCCACGCCGGTCAGCCTCAATACCACGCTCAATGCTTCGGCAGTCGCGGCCAAACCGCAGCCGACCGTCGCCCAACTGAATATTCGCAGCACCCTCGCCAGCATCGACACAGCGCAGTCGAACATCCTCAATCCGCTCTTTTCCGGGTTGCTCGGCGGCAACGTCAACCTCACGGCGGTGGGCTGGGACGGCTTGCTGCACACCGATATCAACCTGCTCAAATACCTCGATCAACTGGCCATCGACCTCAACGTCGGTGCTGGCAATTACACGCAGTTGCTCAATACCCAAGCGACGGTGACGCAGTTGATTCAGGCCGCAGCGACGGTAGTGCAACTCAACGGCGCGACCGCGCAAGTGGTCACCGCGCTGGGCCAGTTGCAGGCCGCCGCCATCAATGCGGCGCCGGTCAGACTCGGCGAGATCCTGCAACTGCAAACCGGCACCACGGCGGCGGGGCTGGATGCCAACCTGCAATTGCTGCAACTGGTGCAGGGCGTGGTGCAACTGGCCAACAGCAAGAGCGCGGTGGCGGCGACCTTGCCGGTCAACGTGCTGGGGCTGGCCGGTGTCACGGTACGGGTGAAGGTGATCGAACCGCCGCAGTTCTCGGCGATTGGTGATCCGGCGCGGGCCAAGGCCGATCCGTTGGGACCGGACCGGATTTATGTGCGCACTGCGCAGGTGCGCACGCTGTTGTCGGTGAATCTGCCGGTGTTGACGGGAGTCGTAGGGCTGACGAACGCGGTATCAGGGCTGGTCGGTATGCTAACGCCGACGCTCAATGCGCTGTTGAGCCTGAATCTGGTGGACACAATCAATTCAGTGTTCTGCCTGTTGGGTGCCGGCTGCCAACAGCTCGATCCGAAGCTGCTGCCCTCACCGCAGATCGACATCGCGCTGGATGCCGGCGGGGCGAAAAGCTATGTCACCGATTACCGCTGCCCGACCGACGACAGCGGCAGCAAAAGCCTGACTGCCGCCACAACAACCTCTCTGGCAGATCTCAAACTCGGCAAGATCGATCCTGTCGCGGCGTTCTCTTCAGTCGCCGAACCAACGGTGGCGCCGCTGCCGCTGGTCGATCTCGGCATCATCACCTGCCACAGGGTTCTCGGCATCGGCAGTTGCGATGCCGCCTCCCACGTGCAGTACGGCGCGGGCGGCATCGCCATCAAACTCGACACCAGCGTCGCGCAGACCACGCAGAATCTGCTGTTCTCCAGCACCACACCCTTCGCCACCCCGGCCAATCTGAAACTGCCGCCCAGCGTGCTACCGGCCGCGCCGACCAGCAACATCGTCGGCAGCCTGGCGAACACCCTGTCGGGCATCAACCTGATCGTCTACAAACCCGTGGGCAGCAATCCGCTGGGCGCTATCGTCACTGGGGTGGCTTCGTTGATCAGCGACGTCAGCAACCGCTTGTTGCCAGTGGTCACCGGTTTGATCAGTCCCTTGCTCGACCCGTTGTTGAATAATCTGCTCAAAGGCCTGGGCATCAACCTGATGGATACAGAGGTGGGCGCCAACATGACCTGCGGGCAGACCGGCAAGGCCTATCTGGTGATCTGATCATCCGTGGCAATCGGCAATTCGATGCAGAACCGTGCGCCCTCCGTGGAGTTGCGCACGCTCAACTGGCCGCCCATGTTGGCGATGATGCCGTAGCTCACCGACAGGCCCAGACCGGTGCCGACGCCGATCGGTTTGGTGGTGAAGAACGGCTCGAAGATCCGCTCCAGCAAACGCGGATCGATGCCGCCGCCATTGTCCTCGACCCACAGCCGCACGCTTTCCTCGTCGCGCTCGGCGTAGATCGAAATCCACGGCTTGAACGTTGAGTCGCCCTCGCGTTTGCCGAGCAGGGCGTCGCGGGCGTTGACCATCAGATTGATCAGCACCTGCTCCAACTGATCGACGTAGCCGCGCACCTGCGCCTCGAAGCCGGTCTCGCTGATGCGCAGATTGACACCTTTGCCGCGCATGCCTTCGGCCAGTAGCGACAGGGTGCCTTCGATGGCTTGGGCCGGGTTGAACAATTGTTGTTCGATTTCCGAGCGCCGGCCGAATATACGCATGTGGTCGACCACCTTCGCTGCGCGTTGAACCTGAGCGTCGATGCGGTTGAGTTTGTCGGTCAGGTAATCGACCTGCACATCACCGTTGCCGAGGCGCTTGAGCACGTTGACGATGGCCATGCGCATGACGTTAAGCGGCTGGTTGATTTCGTGGGCGAGGCCGGTGGCCATTTCGCCGAGGGTGGCCATTTTCGCGCTTTGGGTGAGTTGCTGTTGCGAGCGGCGCACCTCGGTGTTGTCGCGGCCCACCGCTTGCACTTCGATCAACTGTCCCTGCTCATCGAACACGCCGCGATCCGACCAGACCCACCAGGCGTGTTCGCGTCCGGGCAATTGCAGGCTGATTTCCGCTGTACTCACTGGCTGTTGCGGCGTCAGTTGGCTCAAGCGCTGAACGAACGCTGCGCGCTGTTCGTCGGACATCCACCCACCCAGATCAACCCCGGGCAGTTGTTCCGGGGTGCATTCCAGATAAGTCGCCAACGGTCGGTTGCCAAAGATCAGCGTCAGGTCCGGGCGATAGCGGCAGATCATCGCCGGCGAGTCCTCGACCAGAATCCGGTAACGCTCTTCGCTTTGCCGCACCTGCTCGGCGGCAAGCGTCGCGTCGGTGACGTCCAGCCACAGGCCCACCGCCTCGACCGGCAACCCGAGATCGTTGCGCAGCAGTTTCGCTTCATCGAGCAGCCAGTGATAGTCGCCACCGCTGTCGCGCAGGCGATAACGCGCACGCACCGAACCTTCGCGCAGCAACTGGCGGTTGCGCTGGAAATACAGTTCACGGTCTTCGGGATGCACGCGCTCGGCCAGTGTTGCTGCATCGCAATCTTCCAGCGTCCAGCCCAGCAAGGGTTGCAGGCTGGCGCTGAAAAACGCCGGGATCAGCGCACCTTCTGCATAGCGCTGCACGTAGATCACCGCCGGTGAGCTGGCAATCAGATTATCCAGCCGCGCATGGGCGGCAGCGGCGCGCTGTTGTTGATTCTGGATGTCGCTGATATCGAGCATGAACCCGACCAGACGCCGATGCTCACCGGTGCCGCTGACCTGGCCCTGAATCCGGTACCACGTCACTGCTGCGCCGGCCTCCGCGTGGTGTAGACGCACGCTCAGGGTCAGCGCTTCGCCCTGCCATTGCAGGGCGCGCAAACGGCTGCGCAATTCGTCGCGGTCGGCGGGATGAAACAGTGACAGCCAGTCTTCTACCGGCAGCAGGCGATCGCTGAGATTGAGTGCCGAGGCCAGCGTCGGCGCCAGCGTAATCTGCTCTTCGGCACTGATTTCCCACCAGCCAGTGCCGAGCAGGTTTTGCAGGGAATCAAGACGTTCCATCGATTGCACATGGCGCTGCTCGCGCAAGCGGCTGAGCAGCGGTCCGGCCAGCGCACCGGCCAAGGTCAGCCAGTCGCGATCGGTCAGCCATGGCGCCACGTTGTCGACTGTATAAAACCCGCAGAGCAGCCACGCGACCACACCCTGGTCATTGCTGTAGGGCACGGCGAAACCGTTGGCGTTGCCGAACGTGGCCTGCAATCGCGAATGTTCATAGCGGCCCTGCGGGCCGGCGAGGCGTTGCGGCGCGCTGCCGTTGAGGCTGTCCAGCGGCGTGCCCAGCGGCTGGCCGTCCTCCCACAGTTGCGGGGCATCGTGGCCGCGATACTGTTGATGAATCTGCCAGCCCTGGGCCTGTTCATCCAGTAACGCCACGGCGAGGCAGGGGATATGCCAGCGCTGGGCGATGGCCTGCAATTGTTCGCCAAGCACCGTCGGCAGACGCGTCAGGCTGCACGTGCGCAGACGATCGCTGACCTGCGCGGCGAGGGTCTGGCAGGCGTCGCGATCGCGCGCTTGCTGACGTTCGAGCAACAGGTCGGCGATGTCGAGCATCTGCAATCGCCAGCCATCCTCCAGCGGCTGCACCCAGCCGCGCAGGTGCAGGGGCTGATCATTGAGCCCGGAAAAGTCGAGATCGAGGAGTTGCCCCTGCCAGTCTCTGGGCTGACCTTCGATAGTCAGCAGACTGTGCGGCAGCAGGTAGGCGCTGAGCGGCAGCGGCTGACCCTGAGGTTTGTGCTGGGCGAGCAAATGCCGCAGCGGGCCGGCGATCTGCAACACATCGCCGTTGCCATCCAGATAAAAATGCAGGCCGATCGGCGGCGCGCCGAGATGGTCCGGCAAGTCGTGAGCTGCGGTGGGGGCGCGCATGAGCAAGCGCCCGAAAAACTTATCGCCGGCGGTCAAAATTGCAGGCTCGAGCGGGCGGTCAGGTGCGTCGGCAGATTGGGCACCGTGCCGATGCCCGGCAGCACCAGAAACGGCATGATCTGGTTGAGCTTGCTCACCGGGTAATTGACGCTGACGGTCAGGGTGCCAGTCCCCGCGTCGTAGGCCGCACTGGTGTCGGTGCCGACCACCAGATTCAAGGCCGAGGGCAGCCATTGCAGTTGCTGGGTCAGCGCGGCATTGGCGGTGTTGACCACCACCGTCGAATAGTTCGGCGTGGTCGGGTCCACCGCAACGCTGCGGCGCACCGCCTCAGCGGTGGCCTGGTTGAACGATTGCATCATCACGAAGGGCAGGCCGTAGCTGACCAACCCGTAAAACACTGCGAAAAAGATGATGAACACCAAGGCGAATTCGATCGCCACCGCACCTTTTTGCGACCTGCGAAAGCCGTTTTTCATGCGTGCGTCTACCCTGACAGTCACTGCGTAGTATCAGCATAGAATCATTCAGGCAAAACGGACGGCTTTCAGCGGATGCAGATTTTCCTTGTTCTGATCTGGCTGGCGTTCTGCGCCGCCCAAGATGCCCGCCAGCGACGCATTTCCAACGCATTGACGTTAGGCGTGGGCGCGCTGGCGTTGGTCTGGTTGTTGGCGACTGGCACTACTTGGCTGGGCGCCAACGCGGCGCAAGGCGGCTGGGCCTGCCTGATCGCTCTGCTGCTGACGCTGCCGGGTTATTTCCTCGGCCGCATGGGCGCCGGCGATGTGAAATTAATGACAGCCCTGGGTCTTGCGACGAACGGCATATTCGTTCTCGGCGCGTTTATCGGCGCGGGCGTGGCCAGCGTGCTGTGGCTGCTGCTCGCGCCAAAAGTCTGGCCTCATATGGCTCAAGGAGTTAGAGAGCATGTGCGTCATCTGGCCCCGGACAAGTCAAAAAAGCTGCCATTTGCGCCGTTCGTGTGGGTAGGTGTAGTGCTTTCGCTGTACTGGATCACCTGATCGCGGGGTGCCACTAGTCCTATGTACATAGTCGGAAAGTGGGTCTACTTTCAATTCAGGCGAATACGCCACCAAAGTGCAGGAATCGTCAGCGTTGGCCGAGCAAATGGAGTGGTTCGTGAACAAGCCTAATTCGGTAAAAATCCTCGTGGTCGATGATCAGCCGCTGATCGTCGAAGAACTCTGTGAGTTTCTCGAGAGCAGTGGCTACCGTTGCGTGCCGTGCGACTCGAGTCTTGAAGCCATCGAGCTGTTCAGGGCGGACCCGGACATCGGTCTGGTGCTGAGTGATTTGCACATGCCGGACATGGACGGCATCGAATTGATCCAGGCGTTGCAGCGGCTGGCCGGCAAGCAGCGGGTGTTCGAGGCGATCATGCTCACCGGGCGCGCTGACAAGCAGGATGTGATCAAGGCGTTGCGCGCGGGGATTGCCGATTACTATCAGAAGCCGATCGATCTGGCAGAGTTGCTTGAGGGTGTGCAGCGCCAGGAACTGGCTTTGCAGGAGCGGCAGAAGAATCTGCATCTGGGGCATTTGAATCAGAAGTTGCAGTTTTTGTCCGAGTCGATTGATGACCTTTATCAGGATCTGGACAAGGTACGGCGCTCGCCCGTGCCGGTGGTGAGTGATGGTGAGCCTGAGTCTGTGGAGATGCCGGCGGTGTTCAATCAGTTGTCGCCCCGGCAGTTGGATGTGGCGCGGTTGGTGGGCAAGGGGCAGACCAATTATCAGATTGCCTGTGAGTTGGGGATTACGGAGAACACAGTGAAGTTGTATGTGTCGCAGGTGTTGCGGTTGACGCATATGCATAATCGGACGCAGTTGGCTTTGGCGCTTTCTCCTGGTAGTTCGGCGGGGCGGCAGCGGGTTACGGCGCATTGACTTGGCGGCCTTTGGGCCGACCATGCTTTGGGTGGTTGGGGTGAATATCCGTTTCTTCGGGTGTTGCGGCTGGCGGTTTCGCCCTTACGGCGAGTCACTTTTTCAAACGCCAAAAAGTAACCAAAAGGCTGTGCCCTGACGTTCGGCCCCTCGCTGGGGCTCGGGGTTCCTTCGCTCCGGGATCGATCCTGGCGCAGCGGCTCCGGTTTGCTTCGCTGCACCTCCTTCCGCTGTGTCTGGCTGCGCCAGACGGTCGCTGCGCTCCCACGCCCGGATCAATCCCTCCACTCAGCCTGCCGACGGGCTCCCAGATCAAGATCAAAAGCTACTCGAGCTTGCGCTCATTGTTTTGAGTGGTGAAAAGCATGCGGTGTCTGGCTTTCGTTTTGCGCTGGATTCGCCCCTCACCCCAGCCCTCTCCCGAGGGAGAGGGAGCCGATTTGCGGGTTGTTCAAAATTTGCATTCGACTCGGTATCTCAGGTCGGCATACCTGACCCAAACTACTCGGTCGGTCCCCTCTCCTCTGGGAGAGGGCTAGGGTGAGGGTGCTTTTGATCTGCTTCAAAATCTGTGTTCGACTCGGTATTTCAGGTCGGTGTACTTCGCCCAAACAACTCGATCGGTCCCCTCTCCCTCTGGGAGAGGGCTAGGGTGAGGGTGCTTTTGATCTGCTTCAAATCTGTGTTCGACTCGGTATTTCAGGTCGGTGTACTTCGCCCAAACAACTCGGGTCGGTCCCCTCTCCCTCTGGGAGAGGGCTAGGGTGAGGGTGCTTTTGATTTTGATTGTTTAAATCTGTGTCTGATTTGCCAGAACCTTCCCACAAGGTTTTCAGGTTGTCCGTCGGACGTCGGGTCACTAGTCTCTGGCTGTCGCTGACAACTCAGCGGTCAGGTGTGGAAACCTGAAATTCAAGTAGTTGCTTTGCATTGCTACCGTAATCGTTGTCGGCGTGTTCGTTCGTCTGCAAACTGTGTCGCGGCGGCTGTGCGTGGGCAGACTTTGGTCTGGCCGGTTGCCTACTTATCGGTTTTCCACCCTGCGTACAGCTGCCACCTTTTGTCGTGTGGAAACGACAGAAGAGGGCGTCACAGCCAAGTAGGAGTTCTCATGGACAAACTGATCCCAGACCCACCCCCATCCCCCACCACCCCGCTCGAAGACGCCATGCGCGCCGACGATCTTGTGAAAAACCGCGAAGCGATAAAACGCGCGCTCGATTTCTATCTCTGCCCCGAACCTGCAAAACCGCACCCGCCCAGCACGCTGTTCATGGTGGTGCCCAATGTCGATACGGAAAGCCTGTTGGCGCATGCCTGTGAGTCGCTGGCGTCAGCGAGTGCGATGGCGAGTAATTTCGCTGGCGAGTTGAGCGGGTTTCAGCGCAGCACGGCGTTGGCGATTCAGCAGATTGTCATGCTGGCCGAGCTGGCGGTGAATCGAGCGCTGGATCGGGTGGATCCGCAGAGCTGAAACCGCGTTATCGTTCTTCGCGAGCAGGCTCGCTCCCACCGAAAGCACGCGGTCGACTGTGGGAGCGAGCTTGCTCGCGAAGGGGCCTTTAAGCGCACCAACAAACTAATTCTTGCTCTCGATCTTCCCGCCCGCATCCGGATCGTAAAAATCCGGAATCTCGTACTGGTATTTCTTCAGCCAGCGCTGCATCGCCAGTTCGCGTTCGGTGGCTGTTGCACTCTGAGGTTTGGGGGAGGCGGCTTTGTTGCGGCTTTGCAGAACCAGCCAGCCTTCGGTTTCCTGTTGTTGCGCTGAAGCAGGGCCGGTGTCGATGGCGTGGGCGCTGAGGGGCAGGGTGAGCAGGGTCAGGTAGCACAGGCCTTTGCGGATGGTCATGGCTGTCTCCTATTCGAGCGTCGGCGGTAGCGGGTCGATGAAGGCGGCGACGCGGTCGCCGGGTGTGGCTTTGGTGTTGGTCGGAGCTTTGAGCTTTTCCGCGCGTTGCTGCGCTTCGGTGAATTGTTCCGGGGTCAGTTTCGAGCGGCTGACGATTTCCGCAGCTTGCGGCCAGTCGTTCTGGTAGAGCAGCAGGGTGACCATGTTCAGCGTCGCCAGTTGATTGTTCTGGCTCAGCTCGATGGCGGTGAGGAATTCGAATTTCGCTTCGTTGAGGCGCAGTTGGTTGAGGTAGACCACGCCGAGGTCATTGCGGATTTTTTCGTCGGTGGGCGCCAGGCGCGCGGCGCGTTGCAGGTGGGCCTGGGCCTGGCCGTTGTCGCCACGGGCGGCGTAGACCTGGCCCAGGCCATGTTCGGCCTGGGCGGTGAGGCAGCCGCCGAGCAGGCTGCGGTAGAGCGGCTCGGCTTCGCTGCGGCCGAGCAGGCGATAGACCTTGGCTTTGCGCAGGCGCACTTCGCTGAGGTTGTCCGGCAGGCTTTGCAGGTTGGCGAGGCTGGCGTGGAGCTTGCCGTCGCTGGCCAGATCATCGGCGAGGTTCAGCGACAGTTCCTGCTCCGACGTGAGTTTGCTGCAGCTGGACGGGGACAGCAGCGAGGTCCACGGCGCCTGGCCATCCGTGACGCAGCCGCTGAGCAGCAACAGACTTGCCATGACTATCAGTACTTTCATCAAACGCTCTCCATGAGCCAAGGTCAGTTTGCGAACGCGCGGGCAATGGCGGTGAAGCCCGGGCCGGCCAGTACGATCAGCAGGGCGGGAAACAGAAACAGCATCATCACCACCGACATCTTCGCGGACATTTTCGAGATGTATTCCTGCAGCCGGGTCAGGCGTCGGTCATCGAGTAATTGCTTGAGCGCCAGCAGTGATTTCATCGCACCGCCGCCCTGGTGGATCAGTTGCTGGAGGATCACGCAGGTGTCGGTGAATTCGTCCACCGCGAGCATCACCGCGGTCTTGTTCAGCTCCTGACCCAGCTCCAGACCCGAGTCGACGCGGCTGAGGATCAGGCGCAGTTCGCTGGTCAGCTCCGGCAGCAGTTTCTGCGCTTCGACGCTGAGCACACGCAGCGCTTGTTCCACGGCCATGCCGGATTCAAAGAGGATGCGCAGCAGCGGAATGAACGTGGAGATTTCCACGGCGATGGTTTTCTGTCGGCGGGCGGCGGCGTAGGCGAGCAGGCGTTTGGGCAGTAGATAGCCGCCGCCCGCAGCGAACATCGGCGCCATCCAGCGGTGGCTGGTCTGCGGAAAAAACACTTCCTGCAAAAAGATCGCCAGCCCCAGAGCGAGCAGCGGCGTGCCGATCTGGCAGGCGGCGAAGAGCGCGCGTTCGTTGGCG
Organism: Pseudomonas sp. H26/SER47-MNA-CIBAN-0231; assembly: GCF_040310465.1. Taxonomy (NCBI): domain Bacteria; kingdom Pseudomonadati; phylum Pseudomonadota; class Gammaproteobacteria; order Pseudomonadales; family Pseudomonadaceae; genus Pseudomonas; species Pseudomonas sp. H26/SER47-MNA-CIBAN-0231. Next base: position 13,033 of record NZ_JBEOPW010000031.1, read on the forward strand.
CGGCGCCAACCGAGGCGGCCGAGCAGGGTCTGGGTTTCGCTGTCGATGCTCACCGAGCCCCGGCCGAAACGGCTGTTGCCCAGTGCGCGCAGCCAGTGGCCGAAACGGTTTTCCCGGACCAATTGGCCGTGCAAGCGCTGATGCACCTGTCGCACGCGGCGGCGCTCGGTGAGCAGGTGATTGCCCAGCAATAACAGCGAACCGAGGAGCAACAGCAACGCCGCGAGCCAGACCATCTCAAACGCTCCGCAACATGCGCCACAGCGCCAGACTGCCCAGCACCTGCAACGCGGCGGCACTGAGCAGCATGGTCTGGCCGCTTTCGTCGTGCCACATGCCGAGCATGTAGCCGGGATTGGTCAGCATGAAGTAGCTCACCAGAATCAACGGCAGCAAACCCAAAACCCAAGCGGTCATGCGCGTTTCCCCGGTCAGCGCGCGCAACTGCCGCGCGCCCTGGTCGCGCTCGCGGATCAGTTTGATCAGATTCTCCAGCAGCTCACTGGCATTGCCGCCGTAGCGGTGATTGACCTTCAGGCCGAGGGCGAACATGCGCAATTCGTCCTGCTCGTAGAGTTCGGCAAAGTCGCTGACGGCGTCAGGCAAGTTCACCCCCAGTTGCACGTTGCGCTGTACCCGGCCCATGGCCGCTTTCAAGGGATCTTCACTGGCCTCGATGCCGCCCAGCACCGCATCGCTCAGCGTGCGCCCGGACTTGAGACTGCGCACGGTGTGGTCGAGCAATTGCGGCAGTTGTTCGATCATGCGGCGGATGCGCCGCCGGTAGCGAATGGCGATGTACAGCCGCAACGTCACGGGCGGGACGAGCAACATGATCAGCAAACCAACCCAGCTCCCGAGCAGAAATCCCAGGCCCATGGCCGCCGCCCACAGGCTCAGCCACAGACCGAAACGCTCGCTCGGCCGACCCAGTCCAGCACGCAGAAACATCCGTTCCAGTCCCACCCACCTGGTCTGCTCCACGGCCAGTTGCGGTTGCCCGGCGGCGAGTCGATTGAGGACTTTTTCCGTCGCGGTCTTGCGCAGGCCTTGCAGGAACAGATAGATCGACAGCCCCAGCAGCATCAGGCAAATGGCGATGAGAATGATCGGTCCCAGCATCTGCATGCTCCTCGCGGTCAGCCCAGGTGAGCGTCGTGGCGCAGCTTGTCGCCGGCCGGGTTGACCGCTTCGCGGACAAAGCCAAAGCCCGTGCGGCGGTCGAGGCGGAACAGGGTGTTGGTGACGTAGACGTCCTCGCGGATGCCGACCACTTCCACCACTTCACTGACGCAGCGCCGACCGTCGGGCATGCGTGTCAGTTGAATGATCACGTCGAGGGCGGCGCAGATCATCTGGCGCAAGGTGCGTTCGGCGATCGAGCGCCCGGTCAGCCCGACCAAAGTCTCCAGACGCAACAACGCGTCCTGGGCATTGTTGGCATGCACGGTGCTCATCGAACCGTCGTGGCCGGTGTTCATCGCGGTGAGCACGTCGACCACTTCGACGCCTCGGATCTCGCCAAGAATGATCCGGTCGGGACGCATGCGCAGGGCGTTGCGAATCAGGTCGCTGGCCTTGACCTCGCCATGACCCTCGGCATTCGGCGGACGGGTTTCCAGACGCACCACATGCGGATGGCCGAGCTGCAGTTCGGCGACGTCTTCGATGGTCACCAGCCGTTCGTGCGGGTTGATCAACTGGCTGAGGATGTTCAACAGCGTGGTCTTGCCGGTGCCGGTGCCGCCACTGATCAGGATGTTGCAGCGCCTGCCCACGGCGTTCTGCAGGAATTCGAAAATCGCCAGATCGATGGTCTGCATCGCCATCAGGTCAGTGCTCTTGAGCATGTCCTTGCGGAACTTGCGGATCGACAGGCACGGGCCGTCGAGGGCGATCGGCGGGATGATCGCGTTGACCCGGCTGCCATCGGGCAGGCGCGCATCGACCATCGGCGAGGACTCATCGAGGCGGCGCCCGAGCGGCGCAAGAATGCGCTGCATGACCCGCTCGACGTGATGCGCATCGATAAAACGCAGATCGCTTTGATGCAGTACGCCGTCGCGCTCGATGAACACCCGGTGTGGGCCGTTGACCAGAATCTCCGTCACCGACGGGTCGCGCAGCAGGACTTCCAGTGGGCCGAATCCGGTGAGTTCGTCGACGATTTCCTCGCCCAGGCGCTCCATCTCGTAGCGCGAAATCGCCAGGTGCAAGCGCGCGATGTATTCGGCGACCTTGTCGGTGACGAACTGCGCCAGTTGCTGGCGTGAACCTTCCAGCAGGTTTTTCCCTGACTCTTCGATGGCGTCGATGATGTAGCGGTGCAGGACCAGTTTCAGGCCTTCGTGATCGCTGTTGCCGATCGCTCCGCGTGGCGTCGCGCCAAAGAGTTTTTCTGCGCTCATGAGTGGCCTCGCAGACGATCGAACCAGGTGACTTTCGGTTTGCTCAGGCCCTCGGAACGCTTGGCCAGACGTTCGCCGAGGGCGCGCAGGCTCTGGGTGAGTTTTTCCCGGGGCGCCAGTTCGAACAGGCTGACGCCCTGATTTTTCGCGTTCAGGCGCACGTCGGGACTGAAGGCCAGCACGGCGATGACTTCCAGATTGAAAGTCTTGCCCAGGGTCTCGGCATCCGGCGCGACGTTGTTCAGGTAGCGATCGATCAGCAAGCGCCCGTGCTCGAGTTTCATGCCTTTCTCACGCCATTGATTGAGCACGGCGAGGTTGCGTCGGCAGTTGAGGACGTTCTGGTCGGTGTACCAGAGCAGTTTGTCGCAATGGCTGACGAAGGTGCGCAACGCTTCACTGTCGGCCTGCCCGGTGAGGTTCACGACAATGTGCTGGAAGTGCTGGCGCAAGGCGCTGAGCAGCATGTACAGCTCGGCGGCGCTGGTGGTTTCCAGCGGCTCGTCAGTGTTGGCGTAGGCAAGAATGCGCAGGCCGTGGTCGGCGCTGGTGAATGCGCTGTCGATCAGCGTCGCGTCGAGCCGGCGCAAATGACGCAGGGCATCGCCGAAGTGAAACGAACTCTCCAGCCCCAACAACGCGAGGCTGTCGCCACGGGGCAGGCCGAGGTCGAGCAGCAAGGTTTGCTGGCCGCTCTTCTGCACCACCATGGCCATGTGATTGGCGAGCAAGGCACCGTCGGAACTGCTCTGCACGCCGTACATCACGGTAAGCCCGCCGAGCTGTGTGTTGGGAGTGACGGCGGGCAGGCGTTTGCCCAGGCGCCGCACCAGCCCGGCGACTTCGCTGGAGCGTGAGCCATAGGCGACAAAATCCCGTGCGCCGGCGCGCATCGCATTGAGTACGAGCTGATTGTCCATGCCGTCGCCGAGGGCGACGATTGCCAGCATCGGCTTGGCTTCCAGCGCACCTTCGATCAACGCACTTTGCGCCACGACATGCTCGCGGTCGAGACCGACGAAGACCAGATTGGCGAACGTTACATCGACCAGTGCGAGCAGTTCGTCGAGGCTGCCGGCACCGGCGCTGATCACCTGGCCGAGTGGCGCGAGGGCGCTTTGCAGCCATTCCAGATCGGTGCTGTTGCGGGTGATGGCGAGAAAGGTCTGGCTGAGATTCTGGTTCATTGCGACAACCCGCTGCGCTTGTCGAAGTTGCCGTTCTCGAGGAAGAACATGCGATAGAAATTCGGGTCGTAATTGCGCAGTTTCTCTCCCGGCAACGACGGCAGTCGCGCGTCCGCCGCCAGTGGCTGGACCAGGTGCGGGGTGACGATCATCAGCAGCTCGCGCTCTTCGCGTTTGATCTGCGAACCCTTGAAAAACGCCCCGAGGATGGGAATGTCGCCCAGGCCGGGAAACTTGTTCACCTGCGAACTGTTGGTGGTGCTGATCAAACCGCTGATGACGAAACTTTCGCCATCGCCCAGCGATACGCTGGTATCGGTGCGGCGGATGGTCAGCGCCGGAACGGTGGTGCCGGCGATGTTCACCGCGTTGGCAAAATCCAGTTCGCTGACCTCCGGGGCGACCTTCAGCGCGATGCGGTCGCGGCCGATGATGGTTGGCGTCAGGGTCAGGCGGATGCCGAATTCCTTGTACTCGATCGACACGCTGTCGCTGCCGGAACTGGGCACCGGAATCGGGATTTCCCCGCCGGCCAGGAAGCTCGCACTCTGCCCGTTCAACGCCACCAGACTCGGCCGCGCCAAGGTGTAGGCGAAGCCGCTGGTTTCCAGGGCGTTGATGATCGCCATGGTCTTGCCGCCGACCCAGGAGAAATTGAACAGCGAGTTATCCACCGGCAGGCGCGGCTGCGGCACGCCGTCGATCGGTGGCAGCGTGCCGGGCGAACCGAACAGGAAATTGCCGCGCGTGCCGATCAGCGACGCCGTGGCTTCCTTGAGTTTGGTGCGGCTGACTTCGACGAAGCGGATGTCGGTCTGCACTTGCGACGGCAGGGTCGGATCGTCGGACGGCACGCTGCTGGTCAGCGCCGTGGTCGCCGCGCCCTGGACGAAGACCATGGCTTGCTGCGGCTGCGCCGAGCAGGCGGTCCAGACCATCAGGCTGGTCGCGCCGGGGCCGACGCCCGTGAGCAAAAAGGACGAACCGCCATTGGCATGTACGTCGGCAATTTTCGGGTCGCCCACTGCCAGCCGAGTGATTGCCACCGGTGACTGCATGTCCTGCTGGAAGCCCTCACCGATCTCGATCACCGAGGGCAGGCGCGGCAGTGCCGAGCAGTTGCCCACCGCCGCGAGGGCGCTGTTCATCGTCAATCCCAACAACAGCAAGGCCCGGAGCGCCGGTTTCAATGTCGGTCTGAGTCGACTCTGCATGCACGTGAATCCTTGCGCAGTCATGGGGTTTGTTGGCTGATCTGGTTGCCGCGAATGATTTCCACCGCAGGCCTGGGCGCCGCGCCGGCACTGGCGGTGGCAGGTGCTCTTTGCGCGCTGCCCAGGGCGAGTTGAGTAAACTGGAAGAGCTGGCTGTTGGCGCGATCCAGGTGCGCGGGCGATTGCGCTTCGCCGGCCCAATATTTGGCCAGCCGCTGTTCTTCGCTGCTGCGCACCGCGAGGCGCAAGGTGCCGACTTGAGTGGCAAGCATCAGGCGGCTGAGCAGTTGTTCCGGCACCGCCAGCACCACGGTGCGTGCGGCGATGCGGCGCTGGTCCTGTTTGAGTTTTTCTTCGGCGCTGAGGTTGGGGGAAGCCGGTTGGCCGTCGTTGGTCAGGCCGTACTGATCACCGATCCCGAGCACGCGCAGGGCCGGAACGGCGATCTGCGCCGACTGCTGCAGATTGCTCGCGTCCTCGCGCAGATACAGCAGCACGTCAACGTAATCGCCCGGCAGCAACTGCCCGGCGGCACCGATCACTTCATCGACGGCCACGGTCAGTGCGCGCTCGTCGCGGCGAATCATCCGCGCCAGCGCACCGCCAGCCTGGAAGCTTTCGTCATTCAGCCAGGTGCCGGCGCTGAGGTGGCGCCAAGGCGTGCGGCCGACTGCTTGTTCAATGCTGGTCAGGCTGCCGGCCGGCGCGCTGCGCAGTTTTTCCACGGTCACATCGGCGGCGGTCAACGGCGTGAACGGCGCTACATCGTGGAGCAGCACTACTACCGGTTGGCGGGTCTGGTCTTCGGCAATCGCGACAGTCTGTTCAATGCTGACCGCTGGGGCGACGGGCGCTTCGGCGACCGGGGCCGGCTGACGACTGAGCACCAGCCCCCAGTAACCGACAAAAACCGCGCCGAGCAACAGCAACGTGGCTAGGCCCATGGTGACGCGACTGTTCATGACGGCTCTCCCTTTCCTGCTGCACAACCGATTGCATTTGCTTGCGAAAGGCGGACTGCTTCGGCAGCTATGAACATGCAACTATTTCGCTATTTCCAAGCTAGCTGATCCAAGCAAAAGCGCCATTAGTGACAGGCGAAATAACCGTACCAAAGTATGACTCTCGCCAGTTAGCAGCCGGAAACGGCGGAAAAACGATGGGATTAATGCTTTGTGATTAATGCGTTCTTACAGTTGTTGGGCGGGGGTTTGTTGACAATGCTCAGGTGGCACGGTGGAACCTTGCCGCGGTGGTGATGTCGGCGCCAGAGGCGCGAAGGAGTGGAGCTATGTTTCGTATGACTTTTGATTATGTGATCGCCAAGGCTCGCGCGTTTGCCCGTAGCGAAGAGGGTGCTTCGGCGATCGAGTATGCGATTGTGGTGGCGATGGTGGCGGTGGTGGTTGTGGCGTTCATCTCGCCGATTGGAGATCGGATCCTAGCGATATTCAACAGCATTTTGAATGCACTTCCGGCGGCACCGGCTCAGGCTCCGACTCCTTAAGCACCTTTCCATTTTTATGAACTCTGCACCTGGCTGATATCGCACTACACTGGATTTACCTTTCAGTATTCAGGTATTGCCTATGAACGCGTCTTCGTCGCCCCGCCAACAACTGCTTCTGGTTGATGATGAAGAAGACGCGTTGCTGGAGTTGGCGGAGTTGCTGGAGGGGGAGGGGTTTGTCTGTCATACCGCGACGTCGGTGAAGCTCGCGCTGCATCATCTGACCCGGCATCCGGATATTGCTTTGGTGATTACTGATCTGCGTATGCCTGAGGAGTCGGGCATGTCGTTGATCAGGCGGTTGCGTGAGCATACGTCGCGGGCGCATTTGCCGGTGATTGTGATGTCGGGGCATGCGGATATGGAGGATGTCAGCGATATGTTGCGGTTGCAGGTGCTGGATCTGTTTCGCAAGCCGATTTATCACGTGAGGTTGTTGGAGACTCTCGATAATTTGTTTCCCAAGCCTCGGGTTGGGGCTGGGTGAACTCGGCGGCCTTTGGGCCGACCGTGTTGGTGGGGTTTTGGGTGAATATCCGTTGCTTCGGGTGTGGCGGCTGGCGGTTTCGCCCTTACGGCGAGTCACCTTTTTCAAACGCCAAAAAGGTAACCGAAAAGGCTTGCTCCTACGTTCGGCCCTCGCAGGCTCGGGTTCCTTCGCTCCGTGACTGATCCGGGCGCAGCGGCTACGGTTTGCTTCGCTGCACCTCCTTCCGCTGTGTCTGGCTGCGCCAGACGGTCGCTGCGCTCCCACCCCCGGATCAATCCCTCCGCTCAGCCTTCCGACGTCGCCGGTGGATCAAGATCAAGAGCACTCGAGCTTGCGCTCATTGTTGAGTGGGGCGGCTTCGCCGCGGGCAGCTGCGCTGCCTTGCTTTTGCTTTTGCTTTTGTGGGAGCGAGCCTGCTCGCGAAGGCGGCCTGCCAGCCGACCTGTTTCTCGCAGATGTACTCGATTCAAACTGTGGGAGCGAGCCTGCTCGCGATAGCGCCCTGCCAGCCAACCAATTTCCTCCTGATGTACATCAATCCTGTGGGAGCTGGCTTGCCAGCGAAGGCGGCCAGTCAGCCAACAACGCTCTGCCTGACTCACCACCTGCGCAACCAACATCCTGCTCTTGTCACTCCGGCACAAGCCTGTCCAGTACGCGGTTGACCGCCAGTTCGCCCAGCATGATCACCTGCTGTATTCCCAACAGGGAGTTGCGCTGCGGTCCATCGATAAATCCGGCGAGGTCGCTGGCCATGATGCTCGCCGAGGCCAGTGATTCGCAGGCATGGACCAACAAGGTTTCGTTGTCCGCAGCCGGGTCGACGATGAACAGGGTGCTGGGTTTGCGCGGTGCGGCGGGGTCTTTGATGAGGCGGGGGTTGAGGTAGTAATCGATGGCGCGGTCGGCGGCTTCCTTGAGTTTTTGCGCTTCGACGAGCGGGTCGGCGAAAGTCGGATCGGCAAGGGGTGGATCGGGCGTTATCTTTTTCACGGGCTCAGTCTCCTGATGGAGTAGGGCCGCAACCCGTTCGCGACTAAACGAAAGGGAGGCAGCTGCACGCAGGTTAGTCGACCGATGAGCCACGAAATCGGCGCGCCCGGAGGCGCCCTGCGCACAGCCACCATCAAGTGCAGGTATGCAATACCTGGCTGACAGGAACCTGTGCGTCGTGGACAAGCGGGCGACTAAACCCGACCACTGATGAGCAGTGGCAGGCAAACGATAGAACCCGCGCCCCAGGCGCACAAGCCGGCGGATTCTGGCGTAGCCGTAGGCAACGGCGCAAGGATTTGTGGGCTGTTGCGAGGTAACGGGGCGTGTGTTTAAACGGCTGGTTTAAGCGCTGCGATAAATCGGTTGAATAGCCGAACGCTTTCGCGAGCAGGCTCGCTCCCACAGGGTCGGCGGTTGTACTCAGCAACCATGAACACCGCCGAATCTGTGGGAGCGAGCCTGCTCGCGAAGGCGGTGCGTCAGTCAAAAAAATCCTGACTGACACACCGCTCGGCCATCACAACTGATAACTGAAACTGATGCTGTACCGCGGCTTGCGATTGAACGTGTCCAGCGCTTCATCCGACATCGCCTTCGCCACTTCCAGCGCCACGTTGTAATACTTGGCATCACCAAAGCGCAGCCCGACGGCGGTGGATGACAGGTTGTTGGCCTGCACCGGCAGTTGGTTGAACCAGCTGCGCGAGCGGTCGACGACGACGTAGGGTTGCAGGATGCGCACCCAGTTGCCGTCGCGGTTGAAGCTGTAGTTGACCTCGTAGGCCACGCCCCAACCCTTGTCGCCCGAGGCCTGGTCGTCCGGGTAGCCACGGCCGAAATTCTGCCCGCCGAATACGGCGCGTTCGCTGTCGGGCAAGGTGTCGTCGCTCCAGTACAGCGCCGCCGAGAGCACGCCTTGCCAGTTGTCGAGAAACTTGTCGCTCTGCACGCCGGACAGTCTGACGCGGAAGAAATCCAGGTCGATGTCGTCGTAGTTGGTGTGTGCGCCGAGGCTGTCGAAGCCCTGGTAGACGCCGGCACTGAGGATGCGCAGTTGGCGGGCGTCGGCCTTGCGCCAGTCGCCTTCGAAAGCCAGGGCGCGGACGTCGGTGCGCAGTTCGGTGCTGAAGGGAAAGTTGATGCCGTCATAGCGCGTCTTGTCGTCGACCGCATACAGGCGTGAGCCGGCGGTCAGCAGTTCGTTGGCGGAGGCGATCAGGGGCGTGCTGAAGCCGATCGAGTAGCGATCGTTCTCGCGGTGGGTACTCAGGCGTCCGCCACCGCCGACCAGCACTTCGGTGTCCGGGTCGGCGCGGTAGCGCGAGGCCGAGACGTTGAGTTGCGTGCCTTCGGTATCGAGGAACTGGCTGGAGTCGAGACGGTAGTAATGCTCTTTGTCATCGCCCGGTGGGAACAGGCCGCTGAGGCTCAACTGTTCGCCCATCGAAGTCTGCGAATTGCTGCTGACACCGAGCAACGCTTGCGGGCCGTTACGGTTGTCTTCGGTGGTGCTCAGGGTGCTGGTGAACGGTTTGCGACTGGCCTGGGCAACCAGGGTGGTCGCGCCATCGGTGGTGCCCGGTGGCGGCACTTGCGCTTGAATGGTGACGCCGGGAATGCGGCTCATCAGCGTGGTGTAGCGCTCGAAGGTCTTGCGCGTCAGCGGGCGTTCGGCCTGGATTTTCGCGGCGAGTTTGTCGAGCAGACTTTTGACCCGGCCGATGTCGCCCTGCATCTGGATATCGCGCACGTAGCCCTCGACCAGTACCACCCGCGCCACGCCGTCATCGAAGTTCTGTTGCGGCAGGAACGCGTAGGACAACAGGTAGCCATCCTGCTGATAGCGGCGGGTGATGTTGCGCGTGGCTTCGATCAGTTCGGCAAGGCTGGCCTGGCGGCCGATCAGGGGCTTGTAGATTTCCGCAAGTTCGTTGAGCGGGTAGATCGTGCCGCCTTCGATCTGCACGGTCTTGAGGTTGACCTTGGTTTCCATCAGCAATGGCTGTGCGGCGGTCGCACCCGGGTCCGGCACTTGCAGCGGCGCCGCGCTCGGCCGATAGGCGTCGGCGGGCAGGTTGGGTACGGGGAGGTTGCGGATGGTTTCGTTGCTGTTGAGAAAACTGGGCAAGGTGTCGGCGAGGGCAGCGGAACTGAAGCTCAGGCACAGCAGGGATGCCAGTACGCGCATAGGACACTCCATGGTCAGAACACAGCACAGGGCAAGTTTTTCCGTAGAAAAAAGGCGGAAGACTCGTGGGAATCTTCCGCCCTCAACCAAGCGTAGGCGCTGTAGGTAAGGCCGTCGAATCGGCCAGGTGCAATTTAGCGTTTGTTGCCGCCCAGCGCGCCGGTCAGGCCGCCGAGTACCCCGCCCAGGCCACCGGTTGCCGTGCCGCCGCCAGTGGCAGTGCCGTTGTTGACCAGGCCACCGACCGCTGCCACGGTGCCGCCGACGTTGGTAACCAGACCGCCGACAGCAGTGGTGACCGGATTGTTGGTGGCGGCAATCGCTCCGCCGAGATTACCGACGGCGGCGCCCACCTGATTTGTAAGACCAGCGACCGGAGTGCCGAGACCGGTAGCGGCGCCGACCTGTTGAGTGACAGTGGTGACCGCGCTGGTGACCGGATTGAGGCCCGCACCGACTGCGGCGCCGACACTGGCCAGCGGCGACGTGGTTGCAGTGATCGGTGTGCCCGAGCCGCCGAGTACGGTGTTGATCGACGCAATCGTGGTGCCCAGCCCGCCAGCGGTGACGCCGCCGGCACTGACCACGCCGCTGGTGCTGCCGGCATTCAGACCGCTGCCGACGTTGACCACCGCGCCACCCACGGTTTGCAGCAGACCGGTGCCGCCAAGCCCGCCACCGATGCCGCCGATGCCGCCAGTACCCGAGCCAGTGCCATTGGACACCAGGCCACCCGCTTTGCCGACCGCCGTGCCGGTGTTGCTCAGGGCGCCGCCGAGGGTGTTGGTCAGGGCATTGCCGCTGCCTGCGTCGCTGACTTTGCCGCCAAGGCTGTTCACCGTGCCGCCCACTTTCGAGATCACCCCTTTGAGCGGATCACCCAGACCGGTGGCATCGCCGAGTTTGTCGGTGGTGCTTTCGACCATGGCGATCACCGGCACCAGGCCGCTGCCGACCTTGTTGGTCAACTGGCTGGTCGGGCCGCTGGTCAGTGAGGTGTTGAGGGTGTCGCCAAGCATGGTGACTTTTTCACCGATGCCATCGACCAGCGGCGCCACGCGGGTGACTACACCGCCAACGACAGGAACGCTGCGGGTCGCTGTGTTGAGTTTGACGCTGAGGTCCGACACGCCGTCGCCAACATCGGAAACCACGCCGCCAACCGAGGCGACGGTGGTGGTCAGGCCATTGGGGTCAGTGGCCAGTTTGCCGATGCCATCAGTGACGCCATCGCCCAAGGTGCTGACCACGTTGCCGGTGGTGTTGGCCACGCTTTGCACGATGCCGCCAGCGACCGGAACCGTGCTCAGCGAATCGCCGATCTGGCCGACGCCATCGCCGACACCGCTGACGGTTTTGCCGACATCCTGAACAAGTGTTGTGGTCACCAGCGAAGGTGCAGCGGGATTGGTCGGGTTGGTGGGATCGGTCGGGTCTGTCGGATTGGTTGGGTTGGTCGGATCGGTGCCGCCGCCGGTGCCGCCGGTTCCGCCAGTGCCACCTGTTCCACCAGTGCCTGCGGTACCGCCACCGGTGCCGCCGGTGCCACCAGTACCGGCAGTATCGCCGCCGGTTCCGCCACCCGCGCCACCGCTGCCATCGGTGCCCGCCGTGCCGTCCGCCGTCGAGCTGCCCGAACTGCTGCGATGACCGCCACCGCCGCTGCTGCAGCCGACGAGGCCGACCGAAAGAATCAGTGCCAGCGCGATTGCCGATTTGGACCACATCACTTGAGTTTTCATGATTGAGATTCCTGCACCTGTCACAACGTTACGTTGCCTTCGATGGCTCGCCGATCTGTCGTCGGCGATGCCTCGTCCGTGGCTGTAATCTCAGTCGATGGCAGGTTTTTCACCATTCTCAAGTTGGTATTAACCCCTTTATATAGAGGGCTCGGCGCTATGCCGAAGGACTAATACCCAGGTAATAAACGGGCAAAAAAAAGCCTTGATATTCAAGGCTCGGTTTTTTGCAAAGCGGCGGGCAGGGCGCGGAAAAACTTAAGTGATATATACACAATTAACGGGTTTTCCGCCCCGCCAGATCAGGCGATCGGTTGCCACTGACCGACCATATGTTCCAGGTCGCCGGCACCGATCAGGCGCAACTCACCGCTGGAGCCCGCGGCACTGGCCAGCAATATCCCTTCACTGGGCAGGCGCACCGGTTTGCGAAAGTGCACGGCGATTTCCAGGTTGGCTTTGGGCAGGTGATCGGAGAGTGCCGCCAGTGTCCGCGCCTTGTTCCACAGTCCATGGGCAATCGCGGTGGGAAAACCGAACAGTTTGGCGCTCGCTGCGCTGAGGTGAATCGGGTTGTAGTCGCCGGAGACTTTCGCATACTGGCGACCGATATCGGCCGGCGCAGTCCAGCGCGTCACTTCGAGCAAATCCTGTGACGGCTGCCAGTCTTGGGCCAGCGCCTCGCCCTCGAGTTTCACCCCGCGACAGAGCATCCGGCTCTCGGCTTCCCACAGCGGCCCGAGCTGATCGTCCAGGGTAGTGAGCAGATCGAATGTCGCGCCCTTGGCATGTGGTTGCAGATTGTGCACACGCACGCTGACTTGCGCGCGACTCATCGCGCCCATTGGCCGCAACACGCGGATGCGGTTGCTCAGGTGAATCAGCCCCAGCAGCGGGAACGGAAAATCCTTGGCCGTGAGCAATTGCATCTGCAAGGCGAAGGCGAGGATGTGTGGATAGGTCGGCGGCAGCAGGCCGTCATCGACGAAACCGCAGACCTTGCGATAAGCGGCCAACCGCTTGCCGTCGATATCAACCCAGCAGCGCAGGCCGCTGTCGGGCAGTTGCGTGCCGGTGATTTTGCGTCGCGTTGCTGCGCGCGAGTACAGCGCGGGCAGACTCGGTTCGCGATCCAGCGTGTGCCATTCGATGCTCATCTTTATGCCCCCAGAACACTTTGCCCACAAACCCGCAGCGCTTGGCCGGTGAACGCGCCCGTGCCCGGTTGCGCCAGCCACACCACGGCTTCGGCGACGTCCTGCGGCAAGCCACCCTGGCCCAGCGAACTCATGCGCCGCCCAGCCTCGCGCAGGCCGAACGGAATGTGCGCGGTCATTTGCGTTTCGATGAAACCCGGGGCGACGGCGTTGATGCTGATGCCGCGTTCCAGCAGCGTTGGCGCCCATGCCTGGGCCAGACCGATCAGGCCAGCCTTGCTCGCCGCGTAATTGGTTTGTCCGCGATTGCCGGCGATGCCGCTGATCGAGGCGAGCAGGACCACCCGTGCGTTGTCGCGCAGGGTGCCGCTGTCGAGCAGCGCCTTGGTCAGCACTTGCGGCGCGTTGAGATTGACGGCCAGCACCGCGTCCCAGAATTCCGGGGTCATGTTGGCCAAGGTTTTGTCGCGGGTGATGCCGGCGTTGTGCACGAGGATGTCGAGCCCGTCGGGCAGCTGTTCGATCAAGTGCGCGGCGGCGTCATCGGCGCAGATATCGAGGGTAATCGCACGGCCGCCGAGGCGCGCGGCGAGGGCCTCGAGGTCGGTCTTCGCCGGCGGTACATCGAGCAGAATCACCTCGGCGCCATCGCGGGCCAGGGTTTCGGCAATCGACGCGCCGATGCCGCGCGCGGCACCGGTGACCAGCGCCTTGCGCCCGGCCAGCGGGCGGGTCCAGTCAGTGACTGGCGTAGCGCACGCGGTCAGGCGAATCACTTGGCCGGAAACGAATGCACTTTTCGGCGAGAGGAAGAATCGCAGCGGGCCTTCCAGTTGATCTTCGGTACCTTCGCCGACGTAGATCAGCTGCAAGGTGCCACCGCCGCGCAGTTCCTTGGCCAGTGAGCGCGAGAAGCCTTCAAGTGCTCGTTGTGCGCTGGAGGCGAACGGATCACGCAGGTTTTCCGGCGCGCGGCCGAGGATCACCAGATGCGCGCTATGGTCGAGGTTCTTCATCAATGGCTGGAAGAACTCGCGCAACTGCTTGAGCTGGTCGGTGTGTTGCAGAGCGCTGGCGTCGAACACCACCGCTTTGATTTTCGGCCCGTGACCGGGGATCCACGCGGTGGCCAGCGAGGGCTCGGTGCCGTAGCTGTAGATCGCATCGGTCAAGCGGTTGGCAAACCCGCTGATCCGTTCGGCCAGCGGCCCGCCACCGAGCAACAGGGCGCCCTCGATCGGCCGCAGACGCCCCGCCTGCCAGCGTTCCAGCCGCACCGGCGACGGCAGGCCCAAGGCCCCGACCAGACGATGGCCGAAGGATGAGTTGGCGAAGTCGATATAGCGGTCAGACATGGAACGCTCTCCAGAAGTTGGGGTTCAAAGTGTGGACTGTCTACGGCAATCAATCGTTCGATCGGCGCAATAAGGCCTACGCTTGAACACTCAGGTTTAGCAGGTCTTGCAGATAAATGCGGTTCATGTGGGAGCGAGCCTGCTCGCGAAGGCGCTGTATCAGGCGCTGAAGAGGCTGAATGTGCCGGCCTCTCGCGAGCAGGCTCGCTCCCACAGGGATTGGGCAAATTTCGACCATTTGGAACAGGAGCTTTTCATGACCCAGCTGCGCCGCGTCGCGATCATCGGCGGTAACCGCATCCCTTTCGCCCGCTCCAACGGGCCGTACGCCACCGCCAGCAATCAGGCGATGCTCACCGCCGCGCTGGAAGGCCTGATCGAACGCTACAACCTGCATGGCCAGCGCATCGGCGAAGTGGTGGCGGGCGCGGTGCTTAAATTGTCACGGGATATGAACCTGACTCGCGAATGCGTGCTCGGCTCGCGCCTGTCTCCAGCGACGCCGGGCTATGACATTCAGCAAGCCTGCGGCACTGGTCTGGAAGCGGCGTTGCTGGTGGCCAACAAGATCGCCCTTGGCCAGATCGACTGCGGCATCGCTGGCGGCGTCGACACCACTTCCGATGCGCCGATCAGCGTCAGCGAAGGCCTGCGCAGGATTCTTCTACAGGCCAACCGCGCCAAGAGCACCGGCGACAAACTGAAAACCCTTTTGCAGTTGCGGCCCCAGCATCTTATTCCCGAATTCCCGCGCAACGGCGAGCCACGCACTGGCCTGTCCATGGGCGAGCACTGTGAGCTGATGGCGCAGACCTGGAATATCCCCCGCGAAGAACAGGATCAACTGGCCCTCGAAAGCCACCACAAACTCGCCGCTTCCTACAGCGAAGGCTGGCACAACGATCTGATGACGCCGTTCCTCGGCCTGACCCGCGACAACAATCTGCGCCCGGACCTGACCCTGGAAAAACTCGCCACGCTGAAACCGGCCTTCGAGAAAAGCGCCAAGGGCACGCTGACGGCCGGCAATTCCACGCCGCTCACCGATGGCGCTTCGGTGGTGTTGCTGGGAAGTGAGGAATGGGCCAGAGAGCGCGGTTTGCCGATCCTTGCTTATCTGCGCGACGGCGAAGCGGCGGCAGTGGATTTCGTCAACGGTGCCGAGGGCCTGCTGATGGCGCCGGTGTACGCCGTGCCACGCTTGCTGGCGCGCAACGGCCTGACCTTGCAGGATTTTGATTACTACGAAATTCACGAAGCCTTCGCCGCGCAGGTCTTGTGCACGCTCAAGGCCTGGGAAGATCCGGAATATTGCAAAACCCGCTTGGGGCTCGATGCGCCCCTGGGTTCGATTGATCGCAGTCGGCTTAACGTCAAAGGCAGTTCGCTGGCGGCGGGGCACCCGTTTGCTGCGACGGGCGGCCGGATTGTGGCGAATCTGGCCAAGCTGCTGGATGCGGCGGGCAAGGGGCGAGGGTTGATTTCGATCTGTGCGGCGGGCGGGCAGGGTGTCACCGCGATCATTGAACGCTGAAAAGCCCCTCACCCTAACCCTCTCCCAAAGGGAGAGGGGACTGATGGGGGGGATGCTTGAAATCGACGCCGACCTGAGCGCACTTCACCGAATCCAAAGCAGCGATTCAAACCAGAAGCGCTGCGGTCTCTCAGGTCGATGCATTACGGGAAACACCTCGATCGGCCCCCTCTCCCTCTGGGAGAGGGCTGGGGTGAGGGCAACTGAAGTTCACCGACCATGTCAGATTCTGTCGCAAATGCCCTTGCCGGCCGATACCAATCAATGCCACGGTCTCGGCTATGATTCGCCCGGGTCGCTGCGATTGATCCGGCACAGTGTGTGCATCCTCAAGGTTCACAGGTCGGCAACCCCTCCCCGTCGGGCGAGGATTGCCGTATAACGAGTGACATTCGCGTGTTTGGTAATAAAGGACCCACAATAAAAGCTGATGAAGACTCCAAAACGCATTGAATCCCTGATCGAGGACGGTCTGGTCGACGAAGTGCTGCGCCCACTGATGAGTGGCAAAGAGGCAGCTGTTTATGTAGTGCGCTGCGGCAATCAGTTACGTTGCGCCAAGGTCTACAAGGAGGCGAATAAACGCAGTTTCCGCCAGGCAGCCGAGTATCAGGAAGGCCGCAAGGTTCGTAACAGCCGTCAGGCGCGGGCCATGGCGAAGGGGTCCAAGTTCGGTCGCAAAGAGACCGAAGACGCCTGGCAGAACGCTGAAGTGGCGGCGCTGTTCCGTCTCGCCGGCGCCGGTGTGCGAGTGCCCAAACCCTATGACTTCCTCGACGGCGTGCTGTTGATGGAGCTGGTGGCCGACGAATTCGGCGACGCCGCGCCGCGTCTGAACGACGTGGTGCTTGAGCCGGATCAGGCGCGCGAATATCACGCGTTCCTGATTTCGCAGATCGTGCTGATGTTGTGTACCGGTCTGGTGCACGGTGACCTCTCCGAGTTCAACGTGCTGCTGACCCCGACCGGTCCGGTGATTATTGACCTGCCCCAGGCAGTCGACGCTGCGGGCAACAACCACGCGTTCAGCATGCTCGAGCGTGACGTTGGCAACATGGCTTCGTACTTCGGTCGCTTCGCGCCGGAATTGAAGAAGACCAAATATGCCAAGGAAATGTGGGCGTTGTACGAAGCCGGCACCTTGCACCCGAACAGTGTGCTGACCGGCGAGTTCGACGATCCCGAGGACCTGGCGGATGTCGGCGGGGTGCTGCGCGAAATCGAAGCGGCGCGCCTCGACGAGGAACGCAAGCAGGCCATTCGCGCGGCGGACGACGCGCCGAAAGGCAAACCCGAAGAACCGCCTCCACCGCCGTGGATGCAGTGATCGCGTGATGAAAAACCCGGCTTCGCAGACTGTGTGAAAACGCCCCGACTTGTTCGGGGCGTTTGCTTTTGTGCTCACAGCAGACGAAAAAAGGCGTTTCAGCCCATCAGCGCC
>NZ_JBEOPW010000032.1:0-28194 GCF_040310465.1 Pseudomonas sp. H26/SER47-MNA-CIBAN-0231
GGGGGGGCTTTTATATATAAAAAAGAGACAGGCCCCGCTCTAAAAATCAAAAGCGGGGCCGCTTCGCGACCCAGCGGGGATAAATCCCCTCGCCACATAATTTCACTCACCAAAGATCTTCACTCACCAAAGCATTTTATTGATCAGAGAGTGGGTCGCAGTTTTAGAGGCGTTGCACAGTAACCGAACCCGCCGCCCCCACCGGCCCAGGCTGGCCATCCGCGCCGGCCTTGCCGTTCTTGCCGCCGTCAGCGCGGTACACCAGGCAGCCCTTGGACTTGCCACCCTTGCCCGCCTTGCCGCCAACACCCGCCGGGCCACCGGCACCGCCAGCCACGTTGACCTTGATCAGCTCTGCAGGGAAATCCCGTGGTACGGCGAGGCGAACCAGCGCACCCGGCGCGCCTGGCTGGCCATCGCTGCCGTCACTGCCATCGGCACCGTGGCCGGCCGAGCCATAGGTGCAGCCCGGATCTTCACCGTTGCCGCCGTCGAGGCCGACGAAACCCGGCGCGCCCCTGCCGCCACGGGCATCGACCGTCAGTTGCGGCGCGCTCAGGGCCTGAAATTGCAGATTCAGATTGCGCCCGGCCCGGGCTGCTTTCTCATAAGTGCCGGGGGCGCCGCGCGCAGTGATCTGGCTGCCCTCGCTCAATTCAGCGCGCTTGACCTTCACTTCCAGCGCTTGTTCAGCCGGAACGATAGCAATACGTGCTTCATGGCCAAGACGCAGTTCATCGATGTTTAATTCAGTCACGTTGGACGGGATCAGCAAGGTGCCGTAATCGGCGACTTCCAGTTTCTCCAGTTGCAGCGTGCTGGTGGTGTTGGGCAAGCGCATCAAAGAATTGCTTTGCACGTTGACCACCTGGGCGCAGGCCAGTGGACTGATGAATGCAGCGAGCAGGCAGAGTTTACGCATGGGAAGAAGCCTCCGGAGCGGCCGGGGCCGGGATGGTTTGCAGGTGAAAAACGCCGAACAACAGGATGCGGCCACGATCACGCCAAGGGTGCGGGCGCCCCTTGAGGCTGCGATTGCACAGCAGTATTTCGAGTAGATGAATCAGCAACAACAGAGCGCCGGCCAGATTCACCAGCAGATGCAGCGGATGGACAAACGGCACCAGTTGATTGGCCAGTACCACGCAGCAGAACAGCAGGGTCAGCAAACGCCCCAGCCCCCAGAACACCTTCATACGCTCCCCCGTGTTGCGAATTATTCTTTGCACGCACAGTACCGGCTTCTGCGGGGGATAAGCCAGAGGGAAAAATGAAATTTCTACAAACGCCGGGTAAATGGCTGCCGGGCCGATGATTTCGACCCGGCAGCTCTAGCCGGCGGACTACAGACCTTTCCTAACGATTGATATGCAGCTCGACCCGGCGATTTTCCGCGCGGCCTTCATCGGTGGCGTTATCGGCGACCGGCTCACTTTCGCCTCGACCCTCGCTGGTGAGCTTGTTCGGCGCCAGGCCCTGACTCAACAGATACGCCGCGACACTGCTCGCGCGCCGTTCCGACAAGGCCTGGTTATAGGCATCGGAGCCTTTGCTGTCGGTGTGCCCGATGACTTTGATGCTGACCACGTCGGCATTGCGCAGCTTGTCCATCAAGGTGTCGAGCTGGGCTTTTGCCGCCGCGGTCAGATCGGACTTGTCGAAATCGAACAGCACGTTGCCGGCATCGCTCAAGGTGATCACTTCGGTTTGCGGCGCCGGTTCGACCGGTTTGACTGCCGCCGGATATTGCGGCAGCGGGCAGCCACGGTGATCGACTTCGGTATTTTCCGGTGTGTCCGGGCAGCGGTCGCGGCGGTCGAACACGCCGTCGCTGTCCTCGTCGCCATCCTGGGCGTAACAGATCAGCCCGCCGGTGACGATACCCAATGCCGCGCCGCCACCGGCCCAGCCGGCGCTTTCAATGGCGCCAAGACCGCCGCCGACCAGGCCGCCAAGCAGGCTGCAGATCGGCCACGTACGTTGATTGAGGGGGGCGGTGCCATCGCTGTGAGTGGCACAACCGGTGAGCAAGCTGCCTAGCAGCAGCACCGGCAAGACGGACCTTGAGAAAAGACGCATTTGTGAACGCTCCTGTGTACCGGCCCATACCGGTTACACAGGAGTAAAGACCCGCATCCGCGACTGCACAAGCCGCGGATGCGAGAGGGGCTAGCGGACGATTTTGATTTCGGTGCGACGGTTCTGTGCACGACCATCAGCCGACTTGTTGTCAGCCACAGGCTGGCTTTCACCAAGGCCCGACACCGAAACGAAGCTGGCACGTGGCACGCCCTGCTGGATCAGGTATTCCACCACCGAGTGCGCACGACGATCCGACAGTTTCTTGTTGTAGGCATCGCTGCCGACACTGTCGGTGTGACCGGTCACGGTCAGTTGCGCGGTAGAAGATTCCTGTTTCAAGCGATCGGCGACCTTGTCCAGCACTTGCTTGTCAGGGCCGGTCAGCGTGGCTTTGTCGAACTCGAAATGCACATCACGAATGACGATGGTTTCTTCCTTGACCACAACCGCTTCTTCGACCACTGGCGCAGGCGTTGGTGGCGGGCAACCGTCAGCATCGACCTGCACGCCTTTTGGCGTGCCCGGGCACTTGTCGCGACTGTCCGGCACGCCATCGCCGTCTTCATCGCCATCACCGTGCACCCAGCAATAAGCCGCCGCCATACCACCGACGATCAGTGCGCCGCCGCCCGCCCACGAGGCGCTCTCGGTCGCGCCGAGACCGGCACCGACGACACCACCGACCGCCGCACAGGTCGGCCAGTCGGTTTTCTGCAAACCTGCGCAACCAGTCAACACACTGGTTAGCAGAACCAAGGGTAATGCTGTCCGAACTATGCTCATCTAGTTTTCTCCTGAGGGATCGGCTTAAAACCGATTCAGGGAGTAAAGACCGGAGTTTTAATCTCCGCCAGCAATAGGCCACCGCTGTTTGCGACCGTGTTCACAGGGGTTTGCCTTTTTTGGCGAAAACCGCCGCCACCGGGCGCTTTGCCGACGCGGTCTGGCAGGCTAGTCTTGGCGGTCTGACTGAGGAGCTTCGATGAACGCCGCCATTTCTTCGCGCACGCCACAACAGGCGTTGGCCGCTTTGCTGGATCGCTACGCCCCGGCCCGTCTGCTGCTGATCGGCGCCAGCGAATTTCCCGCCTTGAGCGCTTTCAAGGACGCGCATCCAGACACCGTGGTCGCTCATGCCGCGCCCGGCGCGTTGCCCGCCGAATTGGCTGCGCAACGCTTCGATCTGGCGCTGGTAGTCGATTGCCTGGAACATTTGCCCAAGCGCGACGGCCTGAATCTGTTGGGCGGCATCCGCAATCTCAACGCCAGTCGTATCGCGGTGCTGGCGGATCTGGCCGCCAGTGGCTGGCAGGAAACCGATTTCTATTCGCTGGCACTGCAGGCCAGCGAGCGTTTTCAGCGCGACGCGCAGGTGCTGACCCTGTTCACCTACGATCTGCTTGACTACAAACAAGTCCCCGACTGGCTCAATTCACGCTTCTGGGCCAATCCGGAAAACTTCGGGAAATACTGGTGGTAATGCAATGAGTACAGCCATTTGCCCTTGCGGCAGCGGCAATCTGCTGGATGCCTGCTGCGGCCCTTATCACGACGGCCACCCGGCACCGTGTGCCGAAGCCTTGATGCGTTCGCGCTACAGCGCTTATGTGCTGGGGCTGGTCGACTATCTGGTGGCGACCACCCTGCCCGCGCAACAGGCGGGACTGAATCGACAATCGATCAGCGACTGGAGTGCGCAAAGCACCTGGCTCGGCCTTGAGGTGGAAAGCTCGGAGGTGTTCGGCGGCCAGCCGGAACACGCTTTTGTGACCTTCACCGCACGCTGGCATGACAGCCAGGGCGAGCACAGCCATCGCGAGCGCTCCTCGTTTGTGCAGAACGGCGGGCGCTGGTACTTCATCGATCCGACGGTGCAGATGAAGCTGGGGCGCAATGACGGCTGCCCGTGTGGCAGCGGCCAGAAGTTCAAGAAGTGTTGTTCGGGTTATTTCGGCGCTTGAGCTGAAGATCAAAAGATCGTCCGATCGCGGCCCGAGCCTTCGGCCGCTCCTACACGGGATTAGCCGAAGGCTGAAATCTTTTAAGGTCTAGACTGGGCACAAAGGGAGTCAATTTCATGCTCGGTCGTCGGCGCACATTACATTTCCTGCTGTTGATGCTGATCGTAAACCTCGGCGGCTGTGCTTCGTGGTTCAGCGATGACAGCGTCGAGCCCGCCGTGCATCTGGTGAAAGTCGAGGTGGTGCGGGCCAAACTGCTCGAACAGAAATTCATCCTGCACTTTCGCGTCGACAATCCCAACGACAGCGACCTGACCGTGCGCGGCCTCGAATACCGGATTCACTTGGCCGACATGCTGCTCACCGAAGGCGAGCATGAGCACTGGTTTACCGTGGGGCCCAAGCGCAGCGCTTACTTCAAAGTGCCGATCCGCACCAACCTGTGGCCGAAGGTCAAACAGGTGGTGAAACTGCTGAAAAATCCGAACCAGCAGATTCCCTATCGATTGCAGGGGGAAATGGAAACCGGTTTATTCATCGCCCACTACGTGCACCTTGAGCGCAATGGCGTGATAATCCCCGCCGATCTAACTCCGGAGTGACCTCGATGACCCAGCAACCCCATGTCCATGGCCCTGACTGCAACCACGATCATGACCACCATCACGATCACGACCATGGCCATGTCCACGGCCCGAACTGCGGCCACGCCCACCAGGAACCGGTACGAAACGCCCTGAAAGACGTCGGCCGCAACGACCCTTGCCCATGCGGCAACGGCAAGAAATTCAAGAAGTGCCACGGCGCTTGATGTCACTGGCGAAGGTCTTCTTCGCCTGACACACCGCTTTCGCGAGCAGGCTCGCTCCCACAGGGATCGCGTTTCATCTGAAGAAATATGGTCACTGTGGGAGCGAGCCTGCTCGCGAAGGCGGCGGCGCCTCCATTACAAAACTTCAGCCCGCCGCCAAAACCTGCACACTACTGACCACCGTCGCATACTCCCCATGCAGATTGCCCAGCGACATCCCGTGCACCTCTTCAGCGGTACGCGGTGTGCCGAAATAATCGGCCTTGTCGAAGGTAAAACACGCATCCTCTGCCACCCATGTGTCGAACCCCAGGTTGCCCGCAGTGCGCGCCGTCGACTCAACCGAGTTATTGGTCGCCACACCAATGATGATCAATTGCCCGATCCCAGCCTCACGCAACTGCGCCTCCAGCCCATTGACACAAAACGCATCCGGCACCTGTTTCTGCACCAGCCATTCCCCGTCCCGAGGAACAAATCGCTCTTGAAACTCCACTCCGTCCTGCTCGGGCCAGAACACCGAATCAGGTGAGCGCGACAAGTGCTGCACGTGGATCACCGGGCGCCCGCGCAGGCGCCACAGCGCCAATAACTCAAGCATTCGCTCTTCGGCCTGAGGATTATTCCGCCGCCCCAGACGCGGATGCAGAATGCCTTTCTGCTGGTCGATGATGATCAGCGCAGCGTTGCTCTGAAGCTCCATAGCGATCTTTCTCCTGACAGGGCACGGGACTCATTCCGCAGTTCAACATCAGCGCTTTCCCACAAGCAACTGTCACGCCTCTGACCGATCAGCCGACAACTGCATAAATAACCACTCGCCCCGCTTGCGCGGCCCTCGCGCCGTCACTAACGTAGCGGCTTTATTGCGCCCCCAGCCTTATACCCCCGCAGGAGCTTCGCCATGGCCTCGCCAGCCCTTACACATTTTCTTCCCCGGTTCGGCGTTGCCGCAGCAGTGGCCGGTGTTCTCGGCCTGTCCGGTTGCCAGACCTGGAACGCCCAGGACAGCCTGCCGCCGACCTCCGGCGTGCAACCGCTCAAGGGCCTGGCGCAGAACGTTTCGGTGCGGCGCAATGCAATGGGCATGCCGCTGATCGAGAGCAACAGCTTCCATGACGCGCTGTTCAGCCTCGGTTACGTCCACGCCAGCGACCGCATCAATCAGATGGTCACCCTGCGCCTGTTGGCTCAGGGCCGGTTGGCGGAAATGTCCGGCGCGTCGATGCTTGATGCCGACCGCTACATGCGCGCGGTCAATCTGAAGAAGAGCGCCGGCGAGCTGTACAAGGCCTCGTCGCCACGGCTCAAGCGCTTTTTCGAAGTCTACGCACGAGGCGTCAACGCTTATCTGTTCCGCTACGCCGACAAGTTGCCGGGCGATCTCGCCGCCAGCGGTTACAAGCCGGAATACTGGAAACCGGAAGATTCAGCGCTGATTTTCGCCCTGCTGAATTTCAGCCAGTCGGCCAACCTGCCGGAGGAAATCCAGTCGCTGGTGCTCGCGCAAACCGTCACCACTGACAAACTCGCCTGGCTGAGCCCGTCGGCGCCTGATGAAAACCTGCCAGTGGCTGAAGCCGACAAACTGGAAGGCCTCAAGCTCAACGGGCAGATTCCGGGGCTGACCGAACTGAGCAGCGCCAGCCAGCAACTGTCGGCGCTGAACCTGCTCGCCACGCCGACTGCGAACAATTGGGCGATTGCCCCGCAACGCAGCCGCAGCGGCAAGAGCCTGCTGGCCAGCGATGCGCACGGGCCGCTGGCCGCGCCGTCGCTGTGGAGTTTCGTGCAGATACGTGCGCCGAAATATCAGGCCGCCGGCGTCACGGTTGCCGGTCTGCCGATGGTGCTCGGTGGGTTCAACGGCAAAGTGGCGTGGAGCATGACCAGCGTGCTCGGCGATAACCAGGATCTGTTCCTCGAGAAAATCCGCCGTCAGGGCAGCAGCCTCACTTATGAAGTCAACGGCAAATGGCAGCCGTTGGGCGTGCGCAACGAGACCTACTTCGTCAAAGGCCAGCGGCCGATTCGCGAAGCCGTGTACGAAACCCGCCACGGCGCGCTGCTCAACAGTGCCCAGGCAGCGGCGCAAGGCAGCGGTTTCGGCCTCGCCTTGCAGACGCCAAGCTTCACTGACGACAAAACTCTGGATGCCTTCTTCGACCTGACCCGCGCGCAGAACGTCGAGCGCGCCTCGGACGCCAGCCGCGAAATCCGCGCCATCACCCTCAATCTGGTCTTTGCCGATGCGAGCAATATCGGCTGGCAAGTCACCGGGCGCTTCCCCAACCGTCGCGAAGGTGAAGGCCTGCTGCCCTCGCCGGGTTGGGACGGTCGCTACGACTGGGACGGTTACGCCGACCCGATGCTGCACCCCTACGATCAGGACCCGGCACAAGGCTGGCTCGGCACCGCCAACCAGCGGGTGATTCCCGACGGCTACGGCATGCAGTTGTCGAAATCCTGGGCGGCACCGGAGCGTGGCGAACGCTTGGCGGAAATGGCTGGCAGCGGCAAGCACGACAGCCGCAGCGTGATCGCCATGCAGTACGACCAGACCACCACCTTCGCCGCCAAGCTGAAAAAAGTCTTTGAAGCACCGGGTATGAAGCAACCGCTGAAACAGGCGATCGACGCCCTGCCGGAAGCCGAGCGCAGCAAGGCTCGCGAAGCCTTCATGCGCTTGATGGCGTTCGACGGCAAGCTCAGCCCGACCTCGGCGGATGCGGCGATTTATGAACTGTTTCTGCAGGAAAGCATGAAGCAGATCTTCCTCGATGAACTGGGTCCTGAATCGAGCCCGGCGTGGAAGGCCTTTGTCGCCAATGGCGATCTGTCATACGCGGCGCAGGCCGATCATCTCTTGGGGCGTGAGGACAGTCCGTTCTGGGATGACCTGCGCACGCCGCAGAAGGAAGACAAAGCGGTGATTCTCGCCCGCAGTCTCGCTGCGGCGATTACGGCCGGCGACAGTCAGTTGGGCGGCGATCATCGCGCCTGGCAGTGGGGCAAACTGCACAGCTACGCGTGGAAAAACAGCAACGGCCAGACCGTGCGCGGACCACTGGCAGCCGGTGGCGATCACACCACGCTGAACAACTCGGCGTTTGCCTGGGGCCAAGACTTCGTCACCGCGCGTGCGCCGTCGATGCGTTTTATCGTCGACTTCGGCCAGAGCGAGCCACTGATGGCGCAGAACGGTACGGGGCAGTCGGGCAATCCACTGAGTCCGAACTACCTGAACGGGATCGATGCATGGCTGAAAGGTCAGTACATCGGCTTGCCGATGCAGCCGCAGAACTTTGATCGGGTGTATGGCAAGACCCGCTTGACCCTCACCCCCGGAAAATAGAGCAAAGATCAACAGCCCCTCACCCTAGCCCTCTCCCGGAGGGAGAGGGGACTGATTGGGGGATGCTTGGGTCTTGCGCCGACCTGAAAGAGAGACGGTGAATCCAATATTGGATCAGGCTCAAGGCTGTGCCGGATCCATATTCAACTCGGTCCCCCAGGTCGATGTACCTCACCGGACACCTCGGTCGGCCCCCTCTCCCTCTGGGAGAGGGCTGGGGTGAGGGTAGCGCTTCAAAGCAGATCGAACTTCCAGCCTCACGCCCGCCTCATAGTTAACAAGCCCCCCATTCCGGTCACGACATGGATCTTGTTATTGCCCGACCTGAAGGTCTCTACTGCCCCGCCGGGGATTTCTATATCGATCCATGGCGGCCGGTCGAGCGTTCGGTGATCACCCATGCCCATGGCGATCACGCGCGCACCGGTAATCAGCACTACCTGTCGAGCAGCGCCAGCGCCGGGATTCTGCGCGCGCGTCTGGGTCAGGACATCCAGTTGCAAACCCTCGACTACGGCCAGCGCCTGACCCACCACGGCGTGACCTTGAGTTTTCACCCGGCCGGGCATGTCCTCGGTTCGGCGCAAGTGCGCCTGGAATATGGCGGCGAAGTCTGGGTCGCATCGGGCGATTACAAGGTCGAGCCGGACGGCACGTGCACCCCATTCGAACCGGTGCGCTGCCACACGTTCATCACCGAATCGACCTTCGGCCTGCCGATCTATCGCTGGCAGCCGCAGGCGCAGATCTTCGCCGAGATCAATCAGTGGTGGGCGGCCAATATTGCCGCCGGTAAGGCCAGCGTGTTGTTCTGCTATTCCTTCGGCAAGGCGCAGCGGATTCTCCACGGGATCGACGAAACCCTCGGGCCGATCCTCAGCCATGGCGCGGTCGAACCGCTGAACCGCGTCTACCGCGATGCCGGCGTGTACCTGCCGCCGACGATCTATGCGGGCGACGTAAAAAAAAGCGACCCGATCATGCGCCAGGCGCTGGTCATTGCTCCGCCGTCAGCAGGCGGCAGTACCTGGATGCGTCGTTTTGGCGAGTTCAGCGATGCCTTTGCCAGCGGCTGGATGCGCCTGCGCGGGACCCGGCGGCGGCGCGGCGTCGATCGCGGTTTCGTCCTTTCCGATCACGCCGACTGGCCCGGCCTGCTGTGGGCGATCAATCAGACCGGCGCGGAGCGGGTGATGGTCACCCACGGCTCGATCGGCGTGCTCGTGCGCCATCTGCGCGAACAGGGCCTCGATGCACAAGGCTTCACCACCGAATACGGCGATGACGAAGACGACAACATCGCCAGCGAACCCACCGTTGCCGAGACTTCCCCATGAAAGCTTTCGCCGAGTTATATGCCGAACTCGACGCCACCACGTCGAGCAACGCCAAGCTGGCGGCGATGCAGGCTTACTTCGCGCAGGCCGCGCCGGAAGATGCCGCATGGGCGGTGTATTTCCTCTCCGGGGGTCGGCCTCGGCAACTGGTACCGGTGCGCATCCTCCGTGAGCTGGCGGTCGCAGTTTCGGGACTGGAGCCATGGCTGTTCGAAGAAAGCTACCAAGCCGTCGGCGATCTGGCCGAGACCATTTCTCTGGTGCTGCCGGAAAATCCCCACAGTTCCGAGGCCGGTCTTGCCGAATGGATCGAAGACAAGCTGCTGCCACTTCGCGGTGAAACCCCGGAATATCTGGCGCGGCAGCTGCCGATGTTGTGGGCGCAACTGGACCGGCCGAGCCTGATGCTGTGCATCAAGCTGATCACCGGCAGTTTCCGCGTTGGCGTGTCGAAGTCGCTGGTCACCCGCGCCCTCGCCTCAATGGCCGGGCTCGACAGCAAGCGCGTGGCACAGCGCCTGGTCGGGTACACCGATCTGTCGAACCGGCCCAACGCCGCCAGTTACCTGAAACTCATCGCCCCGGAGTCCGCCGACGAACATGCCCAGCGCGGCGGCCAGCCCTACCCGTTCTTTCTTGCCCACGCCTTGTCGCAACCGGTCGAGGAATTCGAAGCCCTGCTCGGCCCCGCTAGCGACTGGCAGGTGGAATGGAAGTGGGATGGTATTCGCGCGCAAGTGGTCAAGCGCGACGGCAAGCTGTGGGTGTGGTCGCGCGGCGAGGAACTGGTGACCGAGCGCTTCCCTGAATTCGATGTGCTGGTCCACGGCTTGCCCGACGGGACAGTGATCGACGGCGAAATCGTCGTGTGGAAGAGTACCCATCCGACTACTGAAGATGCCTTCGATCCGCATTCCGATGAGCCGCCGGCCGTGCAACCGTTCGCCCTGCTGCAACAACGCATCGGTCGCAAGACGCTCGACAAGAAGATTCTCGAAGAAGTGCCGGTGGTGGTGCTGGCCTACGACCTGCTGGAATGGCAGGGCGAAGACTGGCGCAACCAGCCGCAGGTCAAGCGACGGGCGCAACTCGAAGAGGTGATCGCGCGCTGCAACAGCCCGGTACTGCTGCCCTCCCCGGTATTGACCGGCGAGGACTGGTTCGACCTTGGCCGCCAGCGCGAAGCGTCACGCAAACTCGGCGTCGAGGGCATGATGCTCAAGGCCCGCGATTCGCTGTATGGCGTCGGCCGGACCAAGGACATGGGCGTGTGGTGGAAGTGGAAGGTCGACCCGTTCAGCGTCGACGCGGTGCTGATTTATGCCCAGCGTGGACACGGCCGTCGCGCCAGTCTGTACAGCGATTACACCTTCGCCGTGTGGGACGGTCCGCCGGAATCCAGCCAGCGCTCGCTGGTACCGTTCGCCAAGGCGTATTCGGGGCTGACCGACGAAGAGATGCGCCAGGTCGACAGCATCGTGCGCAAAACCACGGTGGAAAAATTCGGCCCGGTCAGCAGCGTGAAACCGAGCCTGGTGTTCGAACTGGGCTTCGAAGGCATCGCCCTGTCGCGCCGACACAAGAGCGGCATCGCCGTACGCTTCCCGCGCATGCTGCGCTGGCGCAAGGACAAGACCGTCGAAGAAGCCGACAGCCTCGCGACTCTGCAAGACTTGTTGGCCTGATTCATTCTCGACACATCCCGGAACCCTGTGGCGAGGGGATTTATCCCCGCTGGGCTGCGCAGCGGCCCCCAGCAATTTCCCCCTGAAATCGTGCACTCAGGTTTTTGCGCCTGCTGCGCAGCCGATCGGGGATAAATCCCCTCGCCACAGTTTTTCCCTGCTCTGAGCTACCCGTGTGATCCGAAACAGTGCATGCAAACAGCAATGCCCGTTTCCGGGCATTCAACTACCCTTGCCTCTCTGCACTCGACCTTTTAAAACACCTGTTCGGCACTCTGGTTCGGAAATTGCTACTTTCTATAGGTCGTAAGCGTTGCAGTAACAATAATTCTGCGCCACAAGCGCTCATATTGGTTCTTAGGGATTGAATAATGAAAAAAGCATTGCTGACCCTTTCTGCACTGGCGTTGTGCATGGCCGCCGGCTCCGCGCTGGCCAAGGAATACAAAGAGCTGCGCTTTGGCGTTGACCCTTCGTACGCACCGTTCGAGTCGAAAGCGGCCGATGGCAGCCTGGTCGGGTTCGATATCGATCTGGGCAACGCGATCTGCGCCGAACTGAAGGTCAAGTGCAAATGGGTCGAAAGCGATTTCGACGGCATGATTCCGGGCCTCAAGGCCAACAAGTTCGACGGCGTGATCTCGTCGATGACCGTGACCCCGGCGCGCGAGAAGGTCATCGACTTCTCCAGCGAACTGTTTTCCGGCCCGACCGCTTACGTGTTCAAGAAAGGCTCCGGCATCACCGCCGACGTCACTTCGCTCAAGGGCAAAACCGTCGGTTACGAGCAAGGCACCATTCAGGAAGCCTACGCCAAAGCCGTGCTGGACAAGGCTGGCGTGAAAACCCAGGCCTATCAGAACCAGGATCAGGTGTATTCCGACCTGACCTCCGGCCGTCTCGACGCCGGTATCCAGGACATGCTGCAAGCCGAACTGGGCTTTCTGAAGTCGCCAAAAGGCGTTGATTATGAAATCAGCCAACCGGTCGACAGCGAATTGCTGCCAGCCAAAACCGCTGTCGGTATCAAGAAAGGTAACACTGAGCTGAAAGCACTTTTGGATAAAGGTATCAAAGCGTTACACGACGACGGCAAATACGCCGAGATTCAAAAGAAACACTTTGGCGACCTGAATCTGTACAGCGGCAAATAATGCCCCGGCGCCCATCCTCGATGGGCGCCTTTTCCATCCGCTCAGGTTGCTGATTTATGTTTGAAACCCTCCTGCAAAATCTGGGGCTGGCCTCGTTCAGTCTGCAGGGCTTCGGCCCATTGCTGCTGCAAGGCACCTGGATGACCATCAAATTATCGGCGATGTCGCTGCTGGTGGCCGTGTTGCTCGGCCTGCTCGGCGCCAGTGCCAAACTCTCGAAAGTCAAACTGGTGCGCCTGCCCGCGCAGCTCTACACCACGCTGATTCGCGGCGTGCCGGATCTGGTGCTGATGCTGTTGATCTTCTACAGCCTGCAAACCTGGCTGACGTCGCTGACCGACTACATGGAATGGGAATACATCGAAATCGACCCGTTCAGCGCCGGCGTGCTGACGCTGGGCTTCATTTATGGCGCGTATTTCACCGAGACCTTCCGTGGCGCGATCCTCGCGGTGCCGCGTGGTCAGGTCGAAGCCGCCACCGCGTACGGCCTCAAACGTGGCCAGCGTTTTCGCTTCGTGGTGTTTCCGCAAATGATGCGCTTCGCCCTGCCGGGCATCGGCAACAACTGGATGGTCATGCTCAAGGCCACCGCGCTGGTGTCGATCATTGGCCTCGCCGATCTGGTCAAGGCAGCGCAGGACGCCGGTAAAAGTACCTATCAACTGTTCTACTTTCTGGTCCTCGCCGCCTTGATTTATCTGCTGATCACCAGTGCTTCGAACTTCATCCTGCGCTGGCTCGAACGCCGCTACGCCGCCGGTGCCCGGGAGGCCGTACGATGATCGAACTTCTCCAGGAATATTGGCGCGCCTTCCTTTATACCGACGGCCAGAACATCACCGGACTGGCAATGACGATGTGGCTGCTGACCGCCTCGATCTGCATCGGCTTCATCGTCTCGATTCCGTTGTCGATTGCCCGCGTCTCGCCGCACTTCTACGTTCGCTGGCCGGTGCAGTTCTACACCTACCTGTTCCGTGGCACGCCGCTGTATATCCAGTTGCTGATCTGCTACACCGGCATCTACAGCCTCGCCGCCGTGCGCGAACAGCCGATCCTCGACAGTTTCTTTCGCGACGCGATGAACTGCACGATCCTCGCTTTCGCGCTCAATACCTGTGCGTACACCACGGAGATTTTTGCCGGGGCGATTCGCAGCATGAATCATGGCGAAGTCGAAGCGGCCAAGGCTTATGGCCTGACCGGCTGGAAGCTGTACGCCTACGTGATCATGCCGTCGGCCTTGCGCCGTTCGTTGCCTTACTACAGCAACGAAGTGATCCTGATGCTCCATTCGACCACCGTGGCGTTCACCGCGACCATTCCCGATATCCTGAAAGTCGCGCGGGATGCCAACTCGGCGACCTTCCTGACCTTCCAGTCGTTCGGCATCGCCGCGCTGATCTACCTGACCATTACTTTTGCGCTGGTCGGTCTGTTCCGCCTTGCCGAACGCCGCTGGCTGGCCTTCCTCGGGCCGACTCACTAGCACCGGTTTGAAAATAAAGAGATAACAATGCGCCACCAGATTCATGACTTGCTGGCCCCGCTGCCGGGGACCGCACGGCAGATTCACAGCTTCCACTTCGGCCCACCGCAGGCCAAGGGCAAGGTTTACATCCAGGCGTCGCTGCACGCTGACGAACTGCCGGGCATGCTGGTCGCCTGGCACCTGAAACAGCGTCTGGCCGAACTGGAAGCTGCCGGCCGCCTGCGCAGCGAAATCGTCCTCGTGCCGGTGGCCAACCCGGTCGGCCTCGAACAAGTGCTGATGGACGTGCCGCTGGGCCGTTACGACCTCGAGAGCGGGCAGAACTTCAATCGCTGGTTCGTTGACCTCAGCGAAGAAATCGGCAACGCCATCGAAGGCCAACTCAACGACGACGCGCAGCACAACCTCGAACTGATCCGCGCCAGCCTGCGCAACGCCCTCGCCCGCCAGACGCCGACCACACAACTGCAATCCCAGCGTCTGACCCTGCAACGCCTGGCCTGCGATGCCGACATGGTGCTGGACTTGCACTGCGACTTCGAATCGGTGGTGCACCTGTACACCACGCCCGAGGCGTGGCCACAGGTCGAGCCCTTGGCGCGCTACATGGAAGCGCAGGCCAGTCTGCTCGCTACCGATTCCGGCGGGCAGTCGTTCGACGAATGCTTCACCCTGCTCTGGTGGCAACTGCGCGAGCGCTTCGGCGAGCAGTTCGAGATTCCGCTGGGCAGCTTCTCGGTGACCGTCGAATTGCGCGGCCAGGGCGACGTCAATCACCCGCTGGCCAGCCGCGATTGTCAGGCGCTGATCGACTATCTGATCCAGTTCGATGCCATCGTCGGCGAGACCAAGCCGCAACCGCCACTGCCGTACCCGGCCACGCCACTGGCCGGGGTCGAACCGGTGACCACGCCAGTCGGCGGCCTGCTGGTGTACTGCGCCACGCCCGGCCAATACCTGGAGGCCGGCCAGCAGATCGCCGAAATCATTGACCCGGTCCACGACAAGGTCACCCCCATTCATTGCACCGCCGCCGGCCTGCTGTATGCGCGCTCGCTGCGGCGCATGGCCACTGCTGGCATGGTCATCGCCCACGTCGCGGGCGCCCAGGCCTATCGCAGCGGCTACCTACTTTCGCCTTGAGGATGCTCGTCCATGTACAAACTGACCGTTGAAGGCCTGCACAAAAGCTATGGCGATCATCAGGTGCTCAAAGGCGTTTCGCTCAAGGCCAAAACCGGCGACGTGATCAGCTTGATCGGCGCCAGCGGCTCGGGCAAAAGCACCTTTTTGCGCTGCATCAATTTCCTTGAACAACCCAATGACGGCGCCATGAGCCTTGATGGCCAGGCGATCCGCATGGTCACCGACCGCCACGGCATGCACGTCGCCGACGCCGATGAACTGCAACGCCTGCGCACGCGGCTGGCGATGGTGTTCCAGCATTTCAACCTGTGGAGCCACATGACCGTGCTGGAAAACATCACCATGGCCCCGCGCCGGGTGCTCGGTTGCAGCAAACAGGAAGCCGAGGATCGCGCCCGACGTTATCTGGACAAAGTCGGCTTGCCGGCGCGGGTCGCCGATCAATACCCGGCGTTTCTGTCCGGCGGTCAGCAACAGCGCGTGGCGATCGCCCGGGCACTGGCGATGGAACCGGAAGTGATGCTGTTCGACGAACCGACCTCGGCACTCGACCCGGAACTGGTCGGCGAAGTGCTGAAAGTGATTCAGGGTCTGGCTGAGGAAGGCCGGACGATGATCATGGTCACCCACGAAATGAGTTTTGCGCGCAAGGTCTCGAATCAGGTGCTGTTTCTGCATCAGGGTCTGGTGGAAGAAGAAGGCGCGCCGGAAGAGGTGCTGGGCAATCCGAAAAGCGAACGCCTGAAGCAATTCCTGAGCGGCAATCTTAAATAAGGTTGGCACTCAACCCTTTGTGGGAGCGAGCCTGCTCGCGAAAGCGGTTTATCAGTCAACATCAATGTTGAAGGTGACATCGCATTCGCGAGCAGGCTCGCTCCCACGGGGGAATCCACCGACCGACAAAGTTAAACTTGTCGCCCCGCTTCGCTGTCTCTGAAACAACACCAACAGAGCGCACGCAGCCGGCATGGCGAAATCCCCCGACTTTGCAAAAACCTGGTTCAGCGCCCGCGACTGGAAGCCGTTCGCCTTTCAGAAACAGGTGTGGGCGGCGGTGAAAAACGGCGAATCCGGGTTGCTCCACGCCAGCACCGGCGCCGGTAAAACCTATGCGGTGTGGTTTGCTGCGCTCAACCGCTTCGCCCGCCTGCAACCGCCCGTGGCTACACCGCGCAAACGCAAACCGCCGGCCGAGCCGTTGACAGTGCTGTGGATCACGCCCATGCGCGCCCTCGCCGCAGATACCGCCCGCGCTTTACAAAGCCCGGTGGATGATTTACAGATTTCGTGGAGCATCGGCCTGCGCACCGGCGACACCAGCAGCAGCGAACGCGCGCGTCAGGGCCGACGTCTGCCAACGACGCTGATCACCACACCGGAAAGCCTGACCCTGTTGCTCGCCCGCGCCGATGCGCGCACGGCGTTGTCGACCCTGCGCATGATCGTCGTCGATGAATGGCACGAATTGCTTGGCAACAAGCGCGGCGTGCAACTGCAACTGGCCCTCGCCCGCCTGCGTCATTGGCAGCCGGAACTGATCGTTTGGGGCGTGTCCGCCACCCTCGGTAATCAATCCCACGCCGAGCAAGTGCTGATCCCACAGGGCGGCGGCGTCAGTGTCCAGGGCATAAGCGAAAAAACCCTGCAAGTCGACACCCTGCTGCCACCGGCCATCGAGCGTTTTCCCTGGGCCGGCCACATCGGCCTGAAGATGCTGCCGCAGGTGGTGGCCGAACTTGACGCCTGTGCCAGCAGCCTGGTGTTCACCAACACCCGCGCGCAATCGGAGATCTGGTATCAGGCGCTGCTGGAAGCGCGGCCGGACTGGGCCGGGTTGATCGCGCTGCACCACAGCTCACTGTCCCGCGATACCCGCGATTGGGTCGAGCAGGCGTTGAAGAATGGCCAGTTGAAAGCGGTGGTCTGCACTTCGAGCCTGGACTTGGGAGTGGATTTCCTCCCGGTCGAGCGCGTGCTGCAGATCGGCTCGGCCAAAGGCGTCGCACGTTTGATGCAACGTGCCGGGCGCTCCGGCCACGCGCCGGGGCGCACCTCGCGGGTGACGCTGGTGCCGACCCACAGCCTTGAACTGATCGAAGCGGTTGCCGCACGCGACGCCGTCGAACAGCGGCGAATCGAGCCGCGTCTGTCACCGCACAAGCCGCTGGATGTGCTGGTCCAACATTTGGTCAGCATGGCCCTTGGCGGTGGGTTTATTCCTGAAGACTTGTACGAAGAAGTCCGTGGTGCCTGGGCTTATCGTGACCTGACAGCGGCAGACTGGGCCTGGGCGCTGGCGTTCGTACGCCATGGCGGGATGTCTCTTACAGCGTATCCGGATTACCGCCGGGTCGAGCCGGACGAACACGGCGTCTGGCGTGTGCCGGATGCGCGTCTGGCGCGGCGCCATCGCATGAGCATCGGCACCATCGTCAGCGACGCGAGCATCAACCTGAAATTCTGGAGCAAGGGCGGCGGCGGCAAACAGCTGGGCAGCGTCGAGGAAGGCTTCATCGCCCGGCTGAAACCCGGCGATGGTTTCCTCTTCGCCGGCCGCCTACTGGAACTGGTGCGGGTGGAAAACATGACCGCCTACGTCAAACGCAGCACCGCAAAAAAAGCCGCCGTGCCGCGCTGGAATGGCGGGCGCATGCCGTTATCCAACGAACTGGCCGAAGCAGTGGTGACGCGCTTCAGCGCCGCTGCTCAAGGTCAGTTCAACGGCCCGGAAATGCACGCGCTGCGGCCGCTGCTGGAGACGCAGATACGCTGGTCCGGCTTGCCCACCACGGAAAATCTGCTGGCCGAGGTACTGAAATCCCGCGAAGGCTGGCATCTTTTCCTCTATCCGTTCGCCGGGCGCCAAGTGCATCTGGGACTGGCGAGCCTGCTGGCGTGGCGCGTCAGTCAGCGGCAACCGGTGACTTTCTCGATTGCCGTGAATGATTACGGCCTGGAACTGCTCAGCGCCACGCCGGTGGATTGGGCTACGCATCTCGACGCGCGACTGTTCAATGCCGATGACCTGTTGCTGGATGTGCTGGCCAGCCTCAATGCCGGTGAACTGGCGTTGCGCCGCTTCCGCGAAATCGCGCGGATCGCCGGGCTGGTGTTCGCCGGGTATCCGGGCGCACCGAAAAGCACCCGCCAGGTGCAGGCGTCGAGTGGCCTGTTTTTCCAAGTGTTCAAACAATATGACGCCGACAACCTGCTACTGGCCCAAGCCGGGGAAGAAGTCCTGCGCGAGGAACTGGATATTCGTCGTTTGGAACAGACATTGGAGCGGATCAATCAGATGAAACTGGACGTGCATCAGGTTAAACGTCCTACACCGCTGGGCTTTCCGCTGCTGGTGGAGCGGATGCGCGAGAGCATGAGCTCGGAAAAACTGGCTGACAGGATCAGAAGAATGGTCGGAGACCTGGAAAAAACCGCTGATAACGGAAAATCGTCGTGAGTGCGTACCCAGTGCGTTTGGCCGGTGAGGAGTTGTGGCTGCTGCCGGAGAAAGCCCTGTACTGGCCAGCGCAGGAAGCATTGCTGATCGCCGATGTGCACTTCGGTAAGGCGGCGGCCTATCGCAGCCTCGGCCAGCCGGTGCCGCATGGCACAACGGCGAGCAACATCGGGGTGATCGACGCATTGCTGGCGCGGCTGCCGTGTCGCCAATTGATTTTTCTCGGGGATTTCCTGCATGGGCCTGGTTCCCATGTCCCGACCACACTGAATGCGCTGGCAGAGTGGCGAGCGCGGCACGCTGACCTGCCGATGACGCTGATTCGCGGCAACCATGACAAACGCGCAGGCGACCCGCCGGCCTCGCTGAATATCCGCGTGGTGCCAGAACCGCTGTTACTCGGGCCGTTTGCGTTGCAGCATGAGCCCGATGCGCATCCGGAACGGCACGTGCTCGCCGGCCACGTGCACCCGGTCTATCGGCTGCATGGCAAAGGTCGGCAGAGTCTGCGCCTGGCTTGTTTCAGACTCGGTGAGCGCATCAGCCTGATGCCGGCATTCGGTGCGTTTACCGGCGGCTATCAGGTCGAGCGCGACGACAGTTGCAAAGTCTTCGTGATCGGCGACAACGAAATATG
Source organism: Pseudomonas sp. H26/SER47-MNA-CIBAN-0231 (assembly GCF_040310465.1). NCBI lineage: Bacteria > Pseudomonadati > Pseudomonadota > Gammaproteobacteria > Pseudomonadales > Pseudomonadaceae > Pseudomonas > Pseudomonas sp. H26/SER47-MNA-CIBAN-0231. The sequence goes on from NZ_JBEOPW010000032.1 coordinate 19,121, forward strand.
GCCCGTCAGCTAGACCGCAAATCGATCAGACTGACGGGCCATATTCAGGACAGTGGGTCAGGCGACAGGTGCCGGAGGCGGCTCGTCCGGCAGCGTCGGTTCGCCTGGTTCGGTCGGTTGTTCATTGGGAGTATCGGGATCGGGCTGGCCGGGCACGCCGCCGGACAGGCTCAAAGACGGATGCGCCAATAACGACCAAGCCAGAATGCCTATCTGATTGGGCTCAAGCCTTGCCAGTTCAGCGCTGATTCGCGGGTCGATCTTCATAGGGCACTCCTCAGTGAAGGCCCGAATTTGTGTGTAACAAAAACGGGCAGTACACCCCATAGAGTGTCTGCCCGCCAAAGAATTCCCGACATCCGTCGGATGGTCGATCAGGTACGCGGCAAGGTTACGCCACGCTGGCCCTGATATTTGCCGCCACGATCCTTGTAGGAAACTTCACATTCTTCATCGGATTCGAGGAAGAGCATCTGCGCCACGCCTTCGTTGGCGTAGATTTTCGCCGGAAGGTTGGTGGTGTTGGAAAATTCCAGCGTCACATGACCTTCCCACTCAGGCTCGAGCGGAGTGACGTTGACGATGATGCCGCAGCGCGCGTAGGTGCTTTTACCCAGGCAGATGGTCAGCACGTTGCGCGGAATGCGGAAGTACTCGACGGTGCTGGCCAGGGCGAAGGAGTTCGGCGGAATGATGCAGACGTCGCTGTGGATGTCGACGAAGCTGCCGGCGTCGAAGTTCTTCGGGTCGACAATGGCCGAGTTGATGTTGGTGAACACCTTGAAGTGGTTGGTGCAACGCACGTCGTAACCGTAGCTCGACACACCGTAGGAAATCACCCGGCTGTCGTCGCTGCCGCGCATCTGGCGCTCGACGAACGGTTCGATCATGCCGTGTTCCTGCGCCATGCGGCGAATCCACTTGTCCGATTTGATGCTCATGGCGGGTTTGTCCTGAATAGCGAGGTGGAAAAATTCTGTCCGGCATCTTACCGGGCGCGTCGCCGCGATCAAAGTGCACAAAGCAATTCTCGGCGAACACCCCGTATTTACGCGATGTGGCGACGAACCGTCGCACCGCCGATCCCTAAAACACAGAATCCTTTGCAAGAAACATTGGCACGTTCCGGAAAAAGGGTTAAGGTGGCGTCACTGTGTTGCTTGTGTCACTGAGAATCTCTACACGATATGTTGAATTTCGATCCAACCATCTACAAGAATTTTTCCTGCTCTTTGCACTCAGTCTCGGCCAGGGTTCTTCCTGAGTCGCAGTTATCTTTGTTCAAGGAGTTACACCATGTCTAATCGCCAAACCGGTACCGTTAAGTGGTTCAACGATGAAAAAGGCTTCGGCTTCATCACTCCACAATCCGGTGACGACCTGTTCGTTCACTTCAAAGCTATCCAATCCGACGGCTTCAAAAGCCTGAAAGAAGGCCAACAGGTTTCTTTCATCGCTACCCGCGGTCAGAAAGGCATGCAAGCTGAAGAAGTACAAGTTATCTAACTTGTAGCTTCTTTAGAAAAGAGCCCCGCCCTTAAAAGCGGGGCTTTTTTGTGGGCGCCTGTTTTGTTCAGGCAAAAAAAATCGCAGCTCGAAAGGCTGCGATTTTTTGTTTGTGCTTTTACCAGGCCACGCCAAACCCTGCGGTATAACGGGTCTTGTTCAGATCCGCATCGTTGGTGCCGCTGATGATGTCGCGCTCGGCCTTGAGGTTGAGCGAGGCCCAGTCGGTGACCTTGTAGCGCAGGCCCAGCTCGGCATCCAGTGCGTAATCGGCAACGCCCGACAGCGGCTTGCCGACTTCGCCATTGGTGAAGAACTCGACCTTCTTGCCGATCAGATAGCGGTTGTAGTCCCACTTCATCGCGACGGAATAGAAGTTGTCCTTGCTGCCATCGCGGTATTCATAGTCGGTGCGGTTGAGCAACGAGCCCAGCGAGAACGCGCCGAGTTCGTCGTCCCAGAACTGGTAGCCCGGACCGGTACCGACCACGCGCTGACGCGCCAGCTCTTCGATGTGATCACGCTTGTAGTTGATGCGTCCCTGCCAGAACCACTGATCGGTGAGGAAGCGGTCGAGGGAGTATTCGGCGCGCCAGTTGTTGGTGGTGGTTTCCGCATCCTGGACTTCGCGGTTGTACTCACCCTCGCCGGTATGCCGCCAGCGACCATGGCGAGCCGAAGTCTTGAAGGCAACGTCGTAATCGTCGGTGTCCTTTTCGGCGCGCTGATAGTCCAGCGCCAGATCGACGTTGCCCTTCCATACCAGGTCGGTGACGATCGGCTTGGGCTTGAGGATCTGCTGAATGCTCGCCAGCTCGACCGTCTTCGGCGCCTCGCCGTTGGCCAGGGTGACCTTGCCATCGTCGGCCGCCGTCAGCGACTTCGATACTTCACCGGCATAGGCGTCCTGCTTCACCAGCAGATGCTGATCGCTGTCGAGGGTCTTGACCTCTTTCCAGTCAATCGCCACTGCGCCGGCGTATTTGGTCTGGATCAACAGCTTGCCGCCATCGAATACCGTGATAGTGCCACTCAGCTTGTCGCCGTTTTTCAACCAGACGGTGTCGGCAAGCAGGGGCGTGGACGCGCTGAAAACAGCAAGGCACAACAGGGTTCTGGGGAACATAAGCAGATCGGGGGCTCAGAGTTGGCGAAAAAGGTCGGCATTATCCGTAGGATTTTGCCCATGACAAGGACTGACCGGACTATTTCAATTGAGTTCATTTCTCAACTGCGCCACGAGCGATTACCCTTGTCGCCATCGTCACGCCAATGCTCAGGAGCCGCGTACGTGAAAGACCCGCTCGACAGCGTTGAAAACGATGCGCAAATCCGACGCACGGCACTCTACTCGACGCTCGCGCAAGTGCCCGAAGGCAAAGTCGTCAGTTATGGCCAGTTGGCCGAACTTGCCGGGCTTGGCCGCGCCGCGCGCTGGGTCGGGCGGACTTTGAGCCAGTTGCCCGGCGACACCAGGCTGCCCTGGCACCGCGTGCTCGGCGCCGGCGGGCGCATCAGTTTGCCGGTCGGCAGCCCTTCCGGTGATGAACAACGTGCGCGATTGCGCATGGAAGGCATCACCGTCCAGAACAATCGTGTGGATATTCGGCGCCATGGCTGGCGTCCGGTAGAGCACAGCGGTTAGAGTGCGCGCTTTGTTTTCGCAATTTTGAGGCAGACTTCAGCCCATGCCCCGTAAAACCTGGCGCGCCGCGCTCGCCGCCTATGCCAGTCCTTCGACGCTCGTGCTGTTGTTGCTCGGTTTTGCCGCCGGCCTGCCGTACATGCTGGTGTTCTCGACGCTCTCCGTATGGCTGCGTGAAGCGGGCGTGGCCCGTGAAACCATTGGCTATGCCAGCCTGATCGGCCTGGCGTATGCGTTCAAATGGGTCTGGTCGCCCCTGCTCGACCAATGGCGCCTGCCCTTGCTGGGCAAGCTCGGCCGTCGCCGCTCCTGGCTGGTGCTCTCCCAGGCACTGGTGATTCTCGGCCTGATCGGCATGGGTTTCTGTGATCCGCAGAAGCATTTGTCCTGGCTGATCGCCATTGCCGTCGTCGTCGCCTTCGCCTCGGCCACGCAAGATATTGCGGTCGACGCCTATCGCCTGGAAATCGCCGATGACAGCCGCCAGGCCGCGCTCGCCGCCAGCTATATGTCCGGCTACCGCGTTGCCGCCCTGCTCGCCACCGCCGGCGCGCTGTTCTTCGCCGAAGGTTTCGGCTCAACCGGCTTCAACTATAAGCACGCGGCATGGACCGGCACCTATGTACTGTTTGGCGCATTGATGGTGCCCGCGCTGCTGACCACGCTGTTCATGCGCGAACCACCGGTGCCGCTGCGCACGCAGTTGCAGGCCGGGCGCTACACGTTCATGCATCAATTGATGTCGGTGTTCGTGCTGATCGTTCTGCTGGTTTCCGTGCCGGCGATGTTCACCCAGCTGTACAACACCGATTTCGCTGGCGTGCTGTTCGGTGACATGAGCCCCCTCGATCTGCTGCTTGAAGACCGCGCCTTTCTGCGCGCCATCCTCTATATATTGCTCACCGGCATGTGTCTGTCGGCCATGGGCCGGCGCGGACTCGCGCCGGTACTCACGCCGGTGAATGACTTCATCCTGCGTTATCGCTGGCAGGCGCTGTTACTGCTGGGCCTGATCGCCACTTACCGGATGTCCGACACGGTAATGGGCGTCATGGCCAACGTGTTCTACATTGACCAAGGCTTCACCAAGGATCAGATCGCCAGTGTCAGCAAGATTTTCGGCCTGATCATGACCCTCGTCGGTGCCGGCATGGGTGGCCTGTTGATCGTGCGTTTCGGCATTCTGCCCATCCTGTTTATCGGTGGTGTGTCTTCGGCAGCGACCAACCTGCTGTTCGTCATGCTCGCGGACATGGGCCCGAACCTGCAGATGCTGGTGGTGACCATTTCCCTCGACAACTTCAGCTCGGGCCTGGCGACATCGGCGTTCGTTGCCTACCTGTCGAGCCTGACCAACCTGAAGTTTTCCGCAACGCAATATGCCCTGCTCAGCTCGATCATGTTGCTGCTGCCGCGCCTGATGGGCGGCTATTCCGGCGTGCTGGTCGAGAAGTTCGGTTATCACAGCTTCTTCCTCATTACCGCCCTGCTCGGCGTACCGACGCTGCTACTGATCGCGCTGCACTGGTTCCAGGAACGCCGCCGCGAAGGGCAGACACCGACGCCCGTCACCGAAGAATCGTAGGACGCTTCGCCAATGGCGGGAGGAATCCCGCCGCTGGCGCCTTCCGCCGGCCACACTTCTGTACGTCAGCAAAACTCGCCGGTACACTGCTCCGTCATTTCCAGTCATAGCAACCGACAACGGCCAACCATGCGCACCAGTCAATTTTTGCTCGCCACACAGAAAGAAACGCCTTCCGACGCGGTCGTGATCAGCCACCAGCTGATGCTGCGCGCCGGCATGATCCGCAAGCTTGCCTCGGGCCTGTACACCTGGCTGCCGATGGGCCTGCGGGTCATGCGCAAGGTCGAAGCCATCGTTCGCGAAGAGATGAACGCTGCCGGTTCTCTGGAAGTGTTGATGCCGAGCACCCAACCGGCCGAGCTGTGGCAGGAATCGGGGCGCTGGGAAGAATACGGCCCTGAGCTGCTGCGCATCAAAGACCGCCACGGTCGTGACTTCTGCGCGGGCCCGACCCACGAAGAAGTGATCACCGATCTGATGCGCAACGAGTTGAGCAGCTACAAACAGCTGCCAATCAACCTGTACCAGATCCAGACCAAATTCCGCGACGAAATCCGCCCACGCTTCGGTTTGATGCGCGGCCGCGAATTCATCATGAAGGACGCCTACTCCTTCCACGCCGATCAGGCGTCGCTGCAGATCACTTATGACCGCATGCATGAAGCCTACTGCAACATCTTCACGCGTCTGGGTCTGAAATTCCGCCCGGTAGAAGCCGACAACGGCTCCATCGGCGGCGCCGGCTCCCACGAATTCCACGTGCTGGCCGAGTCCGGCGAAGACGATATCGTCTTCAGCAACGGTTCCGACTACGCGGCGAACATCGAAAAAGCCGAAGCGGTGCCACGGGAAACCTCGCGCCCTGCGCCAACCGAAGAACTGCGTCTGGTCGATACACCAGACACCAAAACCATCGCCGCTCTGGTGGAAAAATTCAATCTGCCGATTGAAAAGACCATCAAGACCCTGATCGTGCACGCCGAAGAAGAAGGCAAGCTGATCGCGCTGGTGATTCGTGGCGACCACGAACTGAACGAAATCAAGGCTGCCAACCAGCCTGGCGTGGCCAGTCCACTGGTGATGGCCTCCGATGCCGAACTGCGTGACGCGATCGGCGCCGGCGCTGGTTCGCTCGGCCCGCTGAACCTGCCACTGCCGATCATCATCGACCGCTCGGTGGCGATGATGAGCGACTTCGGCATTGGCGCGAACATCGATGACAAGCACTACTTCGGCGTGAACTGGGAGCGCGATCTGCCAGTTCCGACCGTTGCCGACCTGCGCAACGTCGTCGCTGGCGACCCAAGCCCGGACGGCAAAGGCACGCTGGAAATCAAGCGCGGCATCGAAGTCGGCCACATCTTCCAGCTGGGCAACAAGTACAGCAAGGCGATGAAGTGCGAAGTGCTGGGCGAAAACGGCAAGCCAGTGACTCTGGAAATGGGCTGCTACGGCATTGGCGTTTCCCGCGTGGTGGCTGCTGCCATCGAGCAGAACAACGACGCCAACGGCATTATCTGGAGCGACACCCTGGCGCCATTCCAGATCGCGCTGGTACCGCTGCGCTATGAAACCGAGCAGGTGCGCGAAGCCACCGACAAGCTCTATGCCGAACTGACGGCGGCCGGCTTCGAAGTGCTGCTGGACGATCGCGACAAGAAAACCAGCCCGGGCATCAAGTTTGCGGACATGGAGCTGATCGGCATTCCACACCGGATCGTGGTCAGCGACCGCGGCCTCGCCGAAGGCAACCTGGAATACAAGAGTCGTTCCGAAGCAGAGGCGCAAGCACTGCCGGTGGCCGATGTTGTGTCCTTCCTTCAGGCCCGTATCCGCCGCTGAAACCAGATAGAGACGTCATGTTCAAGCGAAACACCTTAGGCCTCGGTGGCGCCGCCCTGTGCGGCGCCCTGCTGGTCAGCGGCTGCGCCAATCACATGTCGCAACGCAGCGAGCACGAAGAGCGGGTCGAGCGAAAACTGCTCGATCACAGCCTGCAGATCGATGTCGGCGAGCCCAAGGTGCTCGAGCTGCCGCAGCGACGCGTGAAGATCAACGAGCAGAAGACTTTCGAAGTCACCGAGTTCGAGGTCACCCGTCGTTACGACCGCTACACGCCTTACCAACCCTGGCGCGAAGTCTACGAGATTCCGCTGGGAGCGGTGGCCGTGGTCGGTGGTGTCGGTGCGAACGTGGTCAACGTGTTTGCCCTCGGTAACCTGCCGGACAGCATCACCAAGGATTGGCTGAGCTACGGTTTTGCCGGGCTCAACCCGTTCATGAACGTGCAGTCCAATGGTCGCGCGCAGCAGAACCTCGCGGGCATCGACGAAGTCCAGCGCGACAAGCGCACGGAGTATTCGAGCCTGCCGTGGAGCGAACGACCGGTGCAGGTCAAGGCCGGCAAGCAGACATTCGACATGACCACCGACCGCAACGGCGTGCTGCGCTTGAATCTGCTCGACAGCCCTTTCGCCGAACATGACCTCAACCATGTTGGCCGCTTGCAGATCAGTGTCGAAGACGCCAAGGACGACGTACATACCGACTCGACCCTGATGCTCAGCGGCCACCTGCGCGGCAAGTTGATCGAGGCGCACGGGCTGATTTATGACGACCTGGAAGATGATGAGGTGAGCCAGTGGGTACACCGGGTCAAACGCCTGTCGGAGCTGGGCCTGGAAGAAGAAGCCAGCGAACTGGAGCAGAGTCTGATCGAACTGACCCGCAATGATCCTGAGTTGCAGACGGAGTTTCTCAAGTCTCTGGCCAAGGATGCCGGGCGCTTAGTGGCTGATCCGGGACCGAATTAAAAGCTAAAGGCATCGCGGGCAAGCCCGCTCCCACAGGGTTTATGGGTGTTCACACAATATGTGTTTCACCATCGATCAATGTGGGAGCGGGCTTGCCCGCGATGACTATCTGAATACGCCGCGAATCTACCGCTCAAACAACTCCATCTGCTCAAACCCGCCCCGCAGATCCTCCAGCCTCACCCCCACCCCCAACAACCGCACCGGTTTGCCGCCGCGATTGAACGCCTGCGTCAGCATCAACTGGTAACTGCCCAGGTCCCGCCCTGCCCCCGCCTGTTCCAGCGTGGTCTGGGTGAAATCATGAAATTTGACTTTGACGAACGGCTTGCCCGGTCGATAACTGCTGTCGATCCGCGCCATGCGGGTTTTCAGGGTATCGAGCAGCTCGGGCAATTTGTCCAGGCAGCTGCGCAAGTCCGGCAGATCAACGTCGTAGGTGTTTTCCACGCTGATCGACTGACGACGGCTGTCGTTGTGCACCAGCCGGTCATCGATTCCACGGGCGAGATTCCACAAGCGCTCGCCGAAACTGCCGAATTCGCGCACCAGCGCCAGCCTGCCCCACTCGCGCAGATGCTGGCAGTCAACGATGCCAAGCTTGCCGAGCTTGTCGGCGGTGACCTTGCCGACGCCGTGCAGCTTGCTCACGGGCAGACCACTGACGAACTCCTCGACCTGATCCGGGGTGATCACGAACAAACCGTTGGGTTTTTTCCAGTCGCTGGCGATCTTCGCCAGAAACTTGTTTGGCGCAACGCCTGCGGAAACGGTGATGTGCAATTGGTTGGAGACCCGGCGGCGAATGTCCTGGGCGATGCGCGTGGCGCTGCCGCCGAAATGCGCGCTGTCCGACACATCGAGATAGGCCTCGTCCAGCGAAAGCGGCTCGATCAGGTCGGTGTAGTCGGCAAAGATCGTATGAATCTCCTTCGACGCTTCGCGATAAGCCTCCATGCGCGGCTTGACGATGGTCAGGTCCGGGCACAATTTCAACGCGTGACCGGAAGCCATGGCCGAGCGCACACCATAGGCGCGCGCTTCATAGTTGCAGGTGGCGATCACCCCGCGCCGATCCGCCGAACCACCCACCGCCAACGGCTTGCCGGCCAGACGCGGATCATCGCGCATCTCAATGGCGGCGTAGAAACAGTCACAGTCGATGTGGATGATTTTTCGCTGGGTCATGTCGGAAAAAGACAACGTGGCAAGCCGGAGCGGCAGTATCTCATTGGCACCTGTATATAGCACCAGTGGTTGAAGGTTCTTTTCTGACCGTAGGAGATTTCCGCTGAATTTATTTTTTCAATCACAGATCAAGGTGCAATAGAGCTGAAAGCCTTGCACCACCTGCCCTGCGCGCCGGTCGACCGCCGCGAAAAGACGCTAAGCGCTTGAACCTCAACAGATTTATCCAGATCGGCGGTTGACACACTCGCGAACCTCTGTAGAATGCCGCCACACAGACGCGGGATGGAGCAGTCTGGTAGCTCGTCGGGCTCATAACCCGAAGGTCGTCGGT
>NZ_JBEOPW010000033.1:0-25480 GCF_040310465.1 Pseudomonas sp. H26/SER47-MNA-CIBAN-0231
TTCCCCATGTGAGAGTAGGTCATCGTCAAGATTAAATTCCGAAACCCCAATTGCGAAAGCAGTTGGGGTTTTGTTTTAGTAGAAGTTCCTGTTTTTGCTGGCTTGTTACCGTGTTGACGGGCCAGATAAAGAATTTCTTGACGACCATAGAACATTGGAACCACCTGATCCCATCCCGAACTCAGAAGTGAAACGATGTATCGCCGATGGTAGTGTGGGGTTTCCCCATGTGAGAGTAGGTCATCGTCAAGATTGAATTCCGAAACCCCTGTCTGCTAACGCAGACAGGGGTTTTGTCATTTAAGCGTGTACGAAAGATCAGGCTGTTCTTCGGATCCTGGTGCTGCGTCTTGCCTGCCACTTGCGCCACCAAATATAGACGCCCGTCCCTGACAACCCCGCAATCAACACACCCAGTACCGCGATCATTACCTGCCCTGTCACCCCGATGATCCGTCCTCCATGTATGGGCAACTGAAGTCGATAGAACTGCTCTCCAAGCGTGCCCTGTCCCGCGATCTCCTGTCCCAATAATCGGCCATCGGTACCGTGAAAGAACAACCAGGATTTTCCATGGGCGTCCGTATCGTGCTGTCCAAATCCTGCGCCGTAGAAGTTGTACTCAAAGCTGTAATACAACTCGCCTATTGCCGCCGTCAGTCCTAATCGTTTCCCTTCCTGCAATGCCCTTTCGTACGCCTGTTGATAACTCAACTGTGTCGTCCCCAGTTGATCGGCGGGCATTCGTCCTCTGGCTTCATATACGCTCGGCTCGATGGGCGAAAACAAAGAAACCGCAGGCTTGAATACCTGGCTCGGCAAGTTCATCGCCACGCTACTAACGGCGATCGGTAACAGCAGCAGCCACAACCACAATCCGCCAGCGCGATGCAGATCGAAGTTCAAGCGGTAGACATGCCCGCCTTTGACCTTCCACGCAGTAGCCCACTTCTTCCAGAATGGCTTGCCACGCGGCAAGGTCAGCCACAATGCGACAAAACAGTCGATCACCCACGCGATGGCCACCAGGCCCATCAACAGCAGTCCCCAGTTACCGGGCAATGTCAGGTTGTAGTGAAACTCCAGAATGAACGGGATGAAGTTCTCCCGCTGAAAACAGCATTCACCCCAGTAGCGCGCGCCTTTTTGCTCCGCGCTGACCGGGTCCAGATAGAACACCTGATTGCGCTCATCAAACGGCTGGCCCGTCGCCGGATCCTTACGCGGAACGGCCGCCAGTAGCGCCGTATGCCCCGTCTCATGGGGATACTCCATGTACCAGACTTGCAGTTTCGGGTGCGCTGTCTGCACTGCATCTACCAACGCGCCCGGCGACAAGCGCTCACCCACTGACGTCGCCTCGTAGAACTGCGGATTCAGCCACTCATCCAGTTCGTGATTAAACGCCAGCACACTGCCGGTCAGCCCGGCCAACAATAAAAACACCGCAGTGGCCAAGCCAATGTACCGATGCAACAAAACCAGAAACGCACGCATACAAAACACCCCGAAGAAACGACAAAGCCAGCCCCTGATAGCAGGGGCTGGCTTTTTTACGCACAGGACATAGCTTTAGAACTGATAGCTGACGGTCGCCGCTACGTTGCGTTCTTCGCCCATGTAGCAGAAGTTCAGACTGGCGCAGGACGCGACATAGGATTCATTGGTCAGGTTGTTCGCGTTGAGCCGAACATCAACACCCTTCAAACCAATCTTGCCCAGGTCATAACCAATCGAGGCATCGAACAGCGTGTAAGACGGCACCTTCATCGTGTTCTCCGCATCGGCCCAGCTGTAGCCGACGTAGCGCACCCCACCGCCCAAGCGCAGCCCATCAAGTGCGGCGCTGTCGAACTTGTAGTCAGCCCACAGCGAGGCCATGTGTCGCGGCGCTTGAGTCGGTGAGTTGCCCTTGTTCTCGATGACATCGGTCGGCGTGCTCAAGGTGCTGATCATCGATTTGGAATATTCGATATCAGTGAAGGTGTAACTGCCGAGCACTTTCAAGTTATCGGTCAGTTGCATGTGCGCTTCCAGCTCCAGACCTTGCGAGCGTACGGCACCGACCGCGCGATAGAAGTTTTCCTGCGGCAGTTTGGTCGCGAGGTTTTCCTGGTCGATGCGGAACAGCGAGGCGGTAAACAGGTTATCGGTGCCCGGCGGCTGATACTTCAAACCGACTTCCCACTGTGTGCCATCGGTAGGGGCGAGTGGATTACCGGCGCTGTCGGCATAGGAGTTCGGGTTAAACGACTCGGAGTAGCTGATGTATGGCGCCAGACCGTTATCAAACAGATATAAAGCGCCGGCACGCCCAGTGAGTTTCGTGCGCCGATCATTGATCTCTGTACCAACCGGACGCCCCGCTTCGGCGATGCGGTTTTCATCGGATGTCTCGACCCAGTCCTGACGCAGGCCCAGCGAGAAGCGCCACTTGTCCATCTCGATCAGGTCTTGCAAATACACACCGGTCTGTTCGAGGCGCCGCAGATAGCTGGTGTTGCCGTACATCTCGATCCCCGAGTTACCGTACACCGGATTGAACGCATTGATCGGCGCGAGGCCACCGCTGGTCCAGTCGACCACGGTTTTGCGCCGTTGATAATCCGCGCCCATCAGCACCGTGTGCTTGGTCGCGCCGGTGAAGAATTCGGCCTGCAGCATGTTGTCGACGATGAACGCATGCAGGCGCTCATCACCGCCGGTGTAATAGCGGTTCAGTTCATTGCTGGTCGGGGTGGTCCAGCCATAGGCGTACACTTGATCCATGTTCACTTTGGAATCGAGATAGCGGAAGTTCTGCCGCGCCGTGAAGACGTCGTTGAAGCGATGTTCGAACTGATAGCCGAACGATTGCTGGTCACGGGAGTAGCCGTCGATCCCCGGCTCGCCCTCGAAGAAGCGCGGCGAGATGCGCTCGCCATTGCGCTGATGGATCGTGCCGTCCGCCGGAACGCCGCCGTGGTAACCACCGTCCGGATCGTGTTGCAGATAGGCCTGCAGGGTCAGCGAGGTGTCTTCGCTGAAATCGATGCTCAACGTCGGCGCGAGGGCGAAGCGTTTTTCCTTGTTGTGATCGAATTGCGTGTCGGACTGATCGCTTAGTCCGGTCAGACGATAGGCGATGCGCTTGTCGTCATCGACCGGACCGCTGAAGTCAAACCCAACCCCATGCTGGCCTTGCGTCCCCACTGTGGCCTGCACCTGATGATAAGCCTCATACAACGGCTTTTTGCTGGTCAGCGCGACCAGACCGCCGGGCGAGCTACGGCCGTACAGCACGGACGACGGGCCTTTGAGAATGTCCACACGCTCGAGGAAATACGGATCGACCTGCATGGTGCTGTAAGTGCCGCTGTCGCCCATCGACTTGAGGCCGTCGAGGTAGATGTTGTCCACCGAGCCGTCGTTGAAACCGCGCATCGCCACGTAGTCGTAACGGTGCGTGGCGCCATACGGGTTGGTCAGCACACCCGGGGTGTAGCGCATCGCTTGCGAGACGGTTTGCGAGCCTTGGTCATCCATTTGCTCGCGTGTGACCACGGACACGCTTTGCGAGGTCTCCAGCAGGGCGGTACTGGTCTTGGTGGCGATCTGGCTGTGCGTGGCGTTGTAGCCGGCCATGCTGCCCAGCGCGTTGCCGAGGGCGAAGCCTTTGATGTCGGTGGTCGGCAAGGCCATTGCTTCGCTTTCAGCCAGCGGGCGCAGAATGTAGCTGCTGCCGTCCTGGCTGACGGCTTCCAGCCCTGAGCCACCGAGCAAATGGCTCAAGGCCTGGTCGGTCGAATATTCACCCTGCACGCCGGGAGATTGCTGACCTTGGGTCTGTTGCGGCGTCATCGCCAAGGTGATGCCGGCCTGCCGGGCGAACTGATTCAACGCCTCGCCCAATGGCCCGGCAGCAATGTTGTAGCGGTGGCTGATCTCGGTGCCGGTGTTGGCGGCCAGACTCAGGCTCGGTAATACGCTGACGCCCAGCGCGGTGGTCAGCAGTGCCGCGCGAACCGCATGGCGCAGTAGTGTCGATTCTGCAGTGAAATTCAGAGGGTTCTTACAAATGGCGCGGACAGTCATTGTGGATTTCCGTAGGCAGTCGCGGGGGCTGAGTTGAAGTGCTTACTGACTAAGCCGGACTGCCTGCGAAAACCCGCCAAAAATAATCACACCGCACGTTCCAGGGTCACCCACCAGCGGGTGCGATAACGCAATTGCACCGGCAGCATCTGCGGCAGGACCGCCAGCAGCCTGTCGGTGTCCTCCAGACGGAACACCCCAGAAAGGCGCAGGTCTGCGATCTCCGCCGAACAATTGAGATAACCCGGGCGATATCGGCCCACTTCAGCGAGGAAGTCACCCAGCCGCATATTGCGCGTGACAATCAAACCGTCGAGCCAGGCGCCTGCATCCATATCCGGCGTCGGCGCAGCGCGCAAACCGCTTTGGTCGACCAGAAAACTCTGCCCGGCGAGCGCCTCGAGCGAATGCCCACCGGCGTGAACCACGACTCGACCACGGGTAACGCTGAGCCGCGTGCACTGATCGTCCTGACGCAAAATGAAACGCGCATCGACCGGCGCATAACTGCCGTGGCGATTCTGTATGCGCAGCGGTCGATCGGTCGCCGCGCCCTCGTCAGAGCCGCCGCAGGTAACGATGATCTCGCCACGGGTCAGTTTGATCAGGCGCTGCTGCGCGGTGTAATCCAGGTCTACGGCGCTCGCGGTGTTGAGTTCGATGCGCGTGCCGTCGGGCAACTGGAAACCGCGCCGTTCGCCGGTCGCCGTGGCGTAGTCGGCACTCCATTGCTGCCAGGCGGCGCTGTCCTTGGCCAGCCACGCGGCGGAGCCCATCAACAGCGCGCCCGACAACAACTTCAAAGCCTGGCGTCGGCCCAGCCCCTGCGCACTGTTTTCCAAGGTGTTGAAAGCGACCTGCGCACCCGGCACGGCGCGCAGACTGGAACTCAATTCGGCTTGCAGCGACTGCACCCGCTGCCAGGCGATTTCATGTTCGTGATGCTCGGCGCGCCACTGCTCGCATTGGCGAGTCAGCCGCGAATTGCCGTGGTTGTTGCGCAGCCGCAGCAGCCAGTGAATCGCTTGCTTGACCACGTGTTGGCGCGGTTCGACGCGGCGACCGAGTGAGAGGTTGTCCACAGGCATCAGCTTTCATACCGCAACACATAGCAGTGATACAGCGCATCGGCGACATAGCGTTCCACAGAACGTACCGATACGCCCAACTGCTCGGCGATCTGTTTGTGAGTCAAACCTTCGCACTGCGCCAGGAGAAATGCCTGACGCACTTTCGGCTTCAGTCCTTCGAGCATACGAGCAATGCTTTCCAGCAGTTCCAGCACCAACGCGCGGGATTCGGCGTCAGGTACTTCGCCTTCAGGCAAGTGAGCAATGGTCTCCAGATAGGCCCGCTCGATTTCCTCGCGGCGCCAATGATCGATCACCAGACCGCGCGCGATGGTTCGCAGGAAAGCTCGGGGCGCTCTGAGTTCGAGGCGTTCGGTACGTTGCAGCAGACGCAGGAAAGTGTCCTGAGCCAGATCCGCCGCATCCGCTGCGTTGCCCAGCCGCGCGCGCAGCCAAGCGTTGAGCCAGCCGTGATGACTACCGTAAAGCGCCTGTACGACCAACTCAGGTGAAGACATGACCACGCCAGCCCGAACGTCACAAATGATAATTAGTCGCATTGTCATCAAGGGTTACAGATTTTGCAACTGCTGCCCCCATGTTGATGCGAAAAATTCCCTCGCAGCTGCTCTGGCACGCCGTTCGGCGGGAATCCTGCACAAACCCCGTCCATTTCTCACGCGCCCCTAAGATTTCTCCGCCGCTGGCCGACAGACTGGTGAGAAATGCGTGCACCAAAGTAGAGCGGCCAGAAGAACGCTGCCTGCGCCGTACATGGAATGTTGCATCCGGAAACGCATCCCCACTTTTGGCATAAGAAGTCCCATGAAATGAATCTCAAGTTCAGCCATAAAATCCTCCTGGCCGCTTCGGGCGTCGTCGTCCTGGCGTTCGCGTTGTTCACGCTCTACAACGATTACTTGCAGCGAAACACCATTCGGCAGAATTTGCAGTCTTCTGTGCAGCAGGCCGGTGACCTCACCGCCAGCAGCGTGCAGAACTGGATGAGCGGACGGATTCTGGTGCTGGAAAACCTCGCGCAGAACGTTGCCCATCAAGGCAGGAATGCCGACTTGCCGGGCCTTGTCGATCAACCGGCCTTCACTTCGAACTTCCAGTTCACTTACGTCGGCCAGGCCAACGGTGTCTTCACCCAGCGCCCCGATGCGAAGATGCCGGACGGTTACGATCCGCGTCAGCGGCCTTGGTACAAGCAGGCAGTAGCCGCCGACAAAACCATGCTGACGCCGCCGTACATGGCGGCAGTCGGCGGTTTGGTGGTGACCATCGCCATGCCGGTGAAAAAGGACGGTGAATTGCTCGGTGTGGTCGGTGGTGACCTCAGCCTGGAAACCCTGGTGAAGATCATCAACTCGGTGGACTTCGGCGGCCTCGGCCATGCGTTTCTGGTCAGTGCTGACGGTCAGGTGATCGTCAGCCCGGACAAAGACCAAGTGATGAAAAACCTCAACGACATCTACCCGAACGCCAGCGTGCGCATCGAGAAGGGCAACCAGAACGTCGTGCTCAACGGCCAGGAACGCATTCTTTCGTTCACCCCGGTCAGTGATCTGCCGAACGCGCAGTGGTACATCGGTCTGTCGATCGATCGCGACAAGGCCTACGCTGCACTCAGTCAATTCCGCACCTCGGCGTTGATCGCCATGTTTGTCGCAGTCGCGGCGATTGCGTTGCTGTTGAGCCTGTTGATCAACGTGTTGATGCGTCCGCTGACCACCATGGGCCGCGCGATGAAAGACATTGCCCAGGGCGAGGGCGATCTGACCCGGCGTCTGCTGGTCGAGAGCAAAGACGAGTTCGGTGAACTGGGCAGCGCGTTTAACCAGTTCGTTGAACGGATTCACGCATCGATTTCCGAAGTGTCGTCGGCGACCCGTCACGTACATGACCTGTCGCAACGGGTGATGGCGTCGTCCAACGCTTCGATCGTCGGTTCCGACGAGCAAAGTGCGCGCACCAACAGCGTCGCGGCGGCGATCAATCAGCTGGGCGCGGCCACTCAGGAAATCGCGCGCAACGCGGCGGATGCTTCGCAGCACGCCAGTGGCGCTTCCGAGCAGGCCGATGATGGTCGTCAGGTGGTCGAGCAGACCATTCAGGCGATGACCGAGCTGTCGCAGAAGATCAGCCTGTCGTGCACGCAGATCGAAACCCTGAACGCGAGCACCGACAACATTGGCCACATTCTCGACGTGATCAAAGGCATCTCGCAGCAGACCAACCTGCTGGCGCTCAACGCTGCCATCGAGGCCGCGCGTGCCGGTGAAGCCGGGCGCGGTTTTGCCGTGGTTGCCGATGAGGTGCGTAACCTCGCTCATCGCACCCAGGAATCGGCGGAAGAGATCCACAAGATGATCACCTCGCTGCAGGTCGGTTCGCGCGAAGCGGTGAGCACGATGAACGCCAGCCAGGCGTCCAGCGAGCAGAGCGTGGAAGTGGCGAATCAGGCCGGTCTGCGTCTGGTCAGCGTGACCCAGCGCATCGGCGAAATCGACGGCATGAACCAATCGGTTGCAGCGGCGACTGAAGAGCAGACGGCGGTGGTGGAAACGCTGAACGTCGACGTCAACCAGATCAACCTGTTGAACCAGCAGAGCGTGGCCAACCTCAACGAAACGTTGAAGGATTGTGATGCGTTGTCGCAGCAGGCGAACCGGTTGAAGCAGTTGGTCGACAGTTTCAAGATCTGATTCACAGATCGCAGACCGCGTTATCGTTCTTCGCGAGCAGGCTCGCTCCCACAGGGAAATGCATTCCAGATGTGGGAGCGAGCCTGCTCGCGAAAGCGGCGGTTCAATCACCGCCAAACCGATGCCTTAGACAAACAGCTTCAGCACATTGCCTATCGCATCGTCGGCAAACCCCTGCACGAAATCCCTGAACCCCGGCAATGCTTCATCCCCACCCGCAGCCGGTTCGGCAATGATCGTCCAGGTCGCTCGCGACTTCCCTGCGCTCAGCGATTCCACTTGCATCGCCGCCCACAGATTCGCTACCCCCAACGTGTTGTAAATCGTCGTCCAGGTCATGCGCTGTGCCTGGTTATCGCGCGAGTTGAGTTGTTCGACCACGACGTTGCCGTCCTTGAAGATTTTCTTGCGCAGCGAGGACACGCCTTCGCCGGTCATTTCGGTGTGCGACAGCGCTGGAATGAATCGTTCGAAGCCAGCGAAATCGCCAACGATCGCCCAGACTTTTGCCGCGTCCGCCGGCACTTCCACCGACGACACAACGTGGCAGCCTTGCGGGTTTTTGATCAGGGTGTCGGGTTGCAGATTGCTCATGGTGTTGCTCCTTTGGGATGAGTCAGATGAAGTTGATTTCTTTCAGGTAGTCGCAGCCGCGACGCAGCAGCGCCGGGGATTTCTGTGGGTAGTGCGCGCCCATCTGCTGCACGCCGGCCTCGGCGTTGGCGTGGCCGATCAGCGAGATGTCGCCGATGTCTTCCTCGAAGCCGTTGAGGTAGAAACCGAGCACGCCGAACAGCGCGTTGTCGGCGTCGACCCGGTTCAGTTGCTGCTGCCAGTCGGCGACGCTGACCAGCGCAAACTCGCTGCCGGTTTCGCGGAACGACGCGACGTAGGCATCCCAGCTCAGCGGCTCGGGATTGTGCAGATTGAACACCGCGCGATCAGCTGAATGACGGCTGGCATGGAAGGCGATGAAGCGGGCGAGAAAGTCCACCGGCATCAGGTCGAAATTCAGCGCAAAGGCCGGCACCTGGCCGAGCTGGATCGAGCCCTTGAGCATCAGCATCAAACGGTTCTTGTGCGGCTGACAAACACCGCTGAGGCTGTTGAAGCTGATGTTGCCAGGGCGATAAAGATTGACCCGTACACCGCGCTCGCGCGCCCGTTCGAGGATGCGTTCGCCGACCCATTTCGACAGGTTGTAGCCGTTGCGAATATAGATCGGCGGCGTCGCGGCGGCGGGCAGTTCCAGCACTCGACCGGCGTCATCCACGGTGCTGGATGCCGACAGGGTCGAGACGAAGTTGAACACCTTTTTGCGCTGCCCTTCGCACAGCTTCAGCAGGGCAAATATCGGTTCGACGTTGTCCGCCGCCAGGGACTCGTAATCGAGCACGTGGTTGACGTTGGCGGCGTTGTGCACCAGCGCGCCAAACTCGCGATCCAGGCGCTGATATTCCTCATCGCCCAGGCCCAGTTGCGGACGGCTGATATCAGCTGCGTAAACCCGCACACGGCTCAGGTCGAGGTGCTCCAGCCGGTTCTCGCGCAGTGCCTGAGCGAAGCGTTGCGCCGCCGTTTGCCCGGCGCCGTCGCGCACCAGACAGGCCACTTCGCTGGCGCCCCAACCGAGCAGCGCTTCGACGATGTGCACGCCGACAAAACTGTTGGCACCGGTGACGATGACCTTGTGCACATCGCCCATGCGGCTGATCGGCAGCGGTTCGATATCCAGCGCGCGCTCGGCGTCGGCCATGGCCTGAGCGCTGAGCACGGCGCTGTCATCGGTGCCGCGCACCAGCGTCGCCAGTTTGCTGATCGTGGGCAGTTCGATGAAGCGATTGATCGAAATGCTTCGGCCGAATTCCTCACGCAAGCGCAGCAACATCCGCGACAGCAGAATCGAATGACCACCGAGATTGAAGAAGCTTTCGTCAGTGGAAATGTCGCTGGTCGGCAGTTCCAGCAGTTCGGCCCAGACCTCAAGAAGCAGCGCTTCGTCAGCATTGGCCGGCAGGCATTTCGCAGCGCTGTCCTGCACCGTCACCGGCAATGCCAACAGCGCCTTGCGATCGACTTTGCCGTTACTGGCGAACGGCATCTGCGCCAGTTCGGTCCACGCTCCCGGTTGCATGTAGTCCGGCAGAAACTGCCGGGCGTGAGCCTTCAATGCGTCGCGGGCAGTCTCGGTCTGTGGCTGGGCGATAAACGCCAGAATCCGCCGCTGACTGTCGATGACCACGGCAATCTGCCGATACAAGCGGCTCTCGCGCAGGCAGCGCTCGATCTCTTCCGGCTCGACGCGGAAGCCACGGATTTTCACCTGATTGTCGCGCCGCCCGCACAGCTCGATACCGTGCTCGCCCCACTTGGCCATGTCGCCGCTGCGGTAGGTGCGCAGGGTTTCGCCGCCGGGCAGTGACAGGGTCAGATAACGCTCGGCGGTCTGCTGCGGATTGTTCAGGTAACCGAGGCAGACACCAGGGCCGACGATGAACAGCTCACCGACGGTTTGATCAGGCACCGGTTGCAGATCGTCGTCGAGAATCAGCACCCGACTGTTGGCGATCGGCCCTCCCAGCGTGCGGTTGCTGTCGCCCGGTTTGAGCTGGCGCGCGGTGATCAGCACGGTGGCTTCGGTCGGGCCATACAGGTTGTGCAGGGTGCCTTGGCGGGTCAGTTGCTCGATGACGTACGGCTCGCAGACATCACCGCCCGTCATCACCTGCACGCCCTCCAGTTGCTCCAGCGGCAGGATGCTCAACAGCGCCGGCGGCAGGAAGGCGTGGGTCAGTTGCCGTCGGCGAATCAGCGCAATCAGCTGCAAGGGATCGCGGCGCTGGGTGTCGTCGGGCACGATCAGTTCCGCCCCTGCGAGCAGGCTGGGGAAGATGTCGATCAGTGACGAATCGAAGCTTAGCGAAGAGAACTGCAACACCCGGCTTCCGGCGTGCAACTGCACGTAGTCGGCGTACCACGCGGTGAAGTGGGCGAGATTGGCCTGGCTGAGCAGCACGCCTTTCGGATGCCCGGTGGTGCCCGAGGTGTAGAGCGCCATGCACGGCGCATCAAGTTCCGGGCGGTGCTGCATCAGCG
Source organism: Pseudomonas sp. H26/SER47-MNA-CIBAN-0231 (assembly GCF_040310465.1). NCBI lineage: Bacteria > Pseudomonadati > Pseudomonadota > Gammaproteobacteria > Pseudomonadales > Pseudomonadaceae > Pseudomonas > Pseudomonas sp. H26/SER47-MNA-CIBAN-0231. The sequence goes on from NZ_JBEOPW010000033.1 coordinate 10,952, forward strand.
GCCGGTCGAGATCGGCGTTCGGCGCTTCGATGCCACTGACATCCAGCCCCGCTATCGACTCGCTGAGCGCCTGCTGTCCATCGTGAAGCAACAGCACCGCGCCGGCGTTTTCCAGGATGAATTGCTGACGCGGCAAAGGATGACTCGGCTCCAGCGGCAGGTACACGGCGCCGCTGCCTAGAATCGCCAGAATCGAGGCAAACAGCGCCGGGCTTTTGCCTTGGCAGACACCGACCACCCACGGCTGCGGATGTTGCTCGAGCAAGGGCAGCAACCGCTGCTGGATCGCCCGGCTGTGGGCGTGCAATTGGCGGTAGCTGATGGACTGTCCGCCGAGGTGCAGCGCCGGTCGTTCGGCATGTTCGATCAGGCTTTGTCGCAGGCGCTCGATCAGCGGGATTTGCGCCTGCTCCAGCAGCGCCGGGTTTGCCGTGTCATTGAGACAGTGGACGTACGCCAGTTTGTCGAGAAACAGTAGATCTTCCAGCCGTTCGAAATCCGGCGCTTTGAGGGCCGGGGCATGCCTCAAATAATCGGCATCGCGGGAAAAGCGGCTGACCAGCAACGCCACTTCGTCGACCACATGGGCGAGCGCTCGTTGGCGTAGCGACTGACCGTTGCCGGACGGCTCATCGCCGATCGGCACACGGCTGATCAGCGACGAGCCGAGGAAGCACAGCAAGTCGAGGGTCGGCAGGCCGCCATGCTCTTGCGCGGCGACACCCAGGCGCAGGTGCAGATGCGGGATGGCGCAGAAGTCGCCGGCAGCGATAAAACCATCGTCGATGATCAGATCCACCGCCGTTTGAGCCACGCCGCTGCGGGTCACAGCATGGCCATGCTGTTCGAGTTCCCGGGCCAGGTCGGTCATGGCCTGGCCGGCGCCGGTGAGCAAAATGTCGAGACGTTTCATGTCGGTCTCCTCAAACCAGATAGTCGCGCAGGGCGTGCTGCACGCACGGTGTGTCGAGCAGCGAGCTGTTGTGGAAAAACCTGACGATGTTGCCCACCAGCGGGTGGTGGCGATTGATCGGGAAGGCCAGTCCGGCGATTTCTTCGCGCAGTGAGTGGCGGGTGGTTTCGCTGACCGGCAGCGCATCGATCAGGCGCAAATCGAAGGACTTCTGAATGTCGTTGGTCAGGTAATGGCCGATGAACACCGGCAGAATCTGCGCGATGGTTTCGCGGTCCGCCTCGCTGGCGGTGTGCCAATAGATGCGTACCATCCGCGCCCAGAAACTCGAGTGGCGACCCTCGTCGAGCAAGTGGTCGGCCATCAGGCCCTTGATCGACGGCTTGACCGAATCGTCGCGGGCGAACGCCGCGACGTCGCCGGTCACGGTGTTTTCGGCGATCGCCACGCAGATCAATTCCACCGCGCTGCGCAGGTGTTCCGGAGCCAGCGCAACGGCGGCGGGAATCGCCCGGCTCAGCTCGATTTCGTCGGGCAACGGAATCGGTTCGATACCGGTCAGTGCCACCGTTTGCTGCATGAAATCCATGGCCACCAGCGCGTGGTAATCCTCATCGACCACCACGGTCATCGCGTCGTAGCGACAGGCGAACGGGAACGCCACGGCAAAGCGATTCTTGGCAATGCTGCGGGCGGTCTTGTCGACGATTTCCGTCTCGAAAATCACTACGTCGTTGATGAATTTGTACAACGTCTGCACCAGGGCGAAATCACGTTGCTGTGGGCATTCACGCAGGAAGGTTTCGCTGAGCACCAGCGGCTGGCGGCTGAGCGGGTAGATCAGGCGCTGATCGTCTTCGAGCAGCCGCCGGGGACGGGTGCGGATGGTCGCACGGCTTTCCCAGGCGTCGGCGAAGGATTGATAGTCGGCAGCGTTCATTGGGCCACCTCGGCAACTTCCACGCCGATGCTCAGGCGCAGCCCGTCCCACAAGGCGATGCGGCTTTCCACGGCGGCGATGGCGCTGGCATAAACCTCGGCTGCGCGCTGCGGATCGCCATCGACCAGACGCTCCAGCAACTGCTCGGCGGCGGGGCCGTGATCTTCGGAATCGACTTCGATATGCCGTTGCAGGTAGTAGCGAAAGGTCGGTGCCTGTTCGATGCCGATGCCCCAGTCATCGAGGATGCGCTGGAACATCGTCGGAATAACGCTCTCGCGACCGTGCAGGAACGCGGCAGCGACGCTGTGTCCCGGCGCTTCCAGGGCAATGCGCAAGGTATCGCGGACAAACTGCGCGGCCGCCGGGACGACGTCGACGCTCTGCAACGCGACGTCATAACTCACGCCTTCCTGCTGCAGGGCGACAAAGCGCTCTACCGCCGTGGTGCTCGCGCCGATCTCGCGCATCGCATCCAGGTACAACTCGAAGTGGCTGTAATGGCCGGCATCGAGGCGATCGTCCGATTCCTCGCCCAGCACGATCTCGTTGATCAACCGCGCCGCGTGGGGATCGCGCGGCGGCAACCAGGGTAAACGCGTGCAGGTCAGTTCCTGTTGCAGGCGCTTGGTCAGCGACATGAAGTCCCATACGGCAAATACATGGGTTTCCATGAAACGGCGTAATACCGATAACGAAGTAATCTCGGAAAAGATCGGGTGAATACTCAGTTCGGCTTTCTTCAGGGCGAGTTGCTGCTTAGTGGGCATCATGATGTCCTTTATCATTGATTGAAGTGCACGATTCTTTTCAGTTGCTGTAAGCGGGCGAGCAAGTTGGATAGCAAGTTAGTCGGGCAAATATTGATTGCGCTGTGGCGCCGTTGCGGCGCCTCGGTTGCTGCGGTTGGTGCGTGAGGTATGCCACGCTGAACGGCGACGTTCAAACCTGGCGAGAGAAAAACTAATACAGGGCAAATGCATTTAACAAGTTTATTTTCAGTTATTTTAATTTGGATTTTTTTTGAATATGAGAGTGGCCGATAAAACTTTCAGACCAAGTTTTATGTGGGCGTAGTTACTCCTTTCGGCTAATAATGGCCAAAATCGATAACAAGAGTGAATGCCTCACTCGAAGCAACTTTTAAACAAGGGAAGTTTATGAATTCAAAGGGGGCGAAAGTTGGCCGGGACCGGCGCCATGACTTCCTGTTTCCCGTGACAAGGCTCCTTCCGTAGGTTCCTGTTGCGGGGACTGTGCCGTCAGGGCGGCGCGTCCCCGTTCTGTAGGGGTGGCGCTGGAAGAGTGCGGGTAAATTGCCGTCACGGCTATTACCGATTGGTCATCGGCGGGCAGCAGAAATGCGTCGGCAGGGCCGGGGCGGGCACCAGCGGGCACGCCGATCCGCTGCCAGAGCCGGCAGCAGAGCGGTCGCGAAGATTTGTAAGGGGATTATTCGACGTACGGGATATCAGCGTGCGGTGTGACGCTTCTGTGCGGCGGGAGTCGCCAGGTAGCGGGTGATGACCTCAACGCCACGGTTGAGGTGCTGCTCCAGCATTTCGAGCGAGCGCGGTATGTCCCGCTCGATCACGGCCTGAAGCATGGCGCGGTGGTCATCCTGGGACAGCTTGCCCAGGCCCATCGCTTCCAGATTGAACCGCAGAAAACGTTCTTCTTCGTTCAGGCCGTCCTCCACCAGGCGCAGCAGTCGCTGGTTGGGCGCCTTGCTGTACAGGGCCATGTGGAAGAGACGGTTGAGGCGGCCGATTTCGTTGTAGTCGTGCTGCGCTTCCAGCTCGTCGATGTAGCCGGCGGCGAGTTGATGCTCGGCCTCAGTCAGCAGCGGAATGGACTGCCGCAATGCCTCGGATTCGAGCAGAATGCGCAACTCGTAGGTTTCAGCGGCATCGCCCTGGATCAGCGGGGCGACCACGGCGCCTTTGTGCGTAGTGACGCTAAGCAGCTCCTGCGCTTCGAGCTGGCGCAAGGCTTCGCGCACCGGCATGCGGCTGACCCCGAACAGATCGGCCAGATCCTGCTGGCGCAGTGCAGTGCCGCAGGGCAGGCGGCCATCGAGAATGGCCGAGCGCAGGGTTTCTTCGATCACCGACCGGGCCAGATGCGCAGGAATCGGTCCTTCGACTTTGATGCTGTGCAGCGGTTTGGGCTTCTGAGTCACGACAACACACCCTGTAGGTCGCAATATTTGGATCCAAATGACACTAGTGATTGCTCTACAGGTTGTCAAACCTTGTAAAACGTTGCGCGGCAATCTCAAGTCTAGCGCGTCTTCGATGATCTCACGGTGCCATTGTTTTTTGCCGGGCTAAGCTTCACCATCAAACGCTTCCTTTCTGTCCTTCTGGAAACCTGCAGTGGCGGTACGTTTCGCGATCCCTCGGACCTTGCGCTGGCTTGGCTGCGCATTGCTGCTGGCCGGCGTCATGCTGGGCGGCCTGCACGCCGATTGGGATTTTTCCGCGATCAGCCGCAAGGCCACGGCTCTTTATGGGCCATTGGGCGCGGGGCAGCAGCGCATCGACGCCTGGCAGAATCTGCTGGCCACGCAGAAGCAGGTCAGTGAGATGGACAAGCTCAAGGTGGTGAACCTGTTCTTCAACAAGCAGGTGCGTTACGTCGAAGACATCGATCTGTGGCGCGAAGTGGATTATTGGGAAACCCCGATCGAAGCGCTGTGGAAGGGCGCCGGTGACTGCGAAGACTACGCCATCGCCAAGTATTTCAGCCTGCGCCATCTCGGCGTTTCCAGTGACAAGCTGCGTATCACCTACGTCAAGGCGCTGCGCCAGAACCGCGCGCACATGGTGTTGACGTACTATGCGACCCCCGATGCCATGCCGCTGGTGCTCGACAGCCTGATCGATCCGATCCAGCCGGCGGCGCAGCGGACCGATTTGCTGCCGGTCTACTCTTTCAATGCCGAAGGTCTGTATCTGCCAGGCGCCAAGGGCAATAAAAAGGTCGGCGACACCAAACGCCTGTCGCGCTGGCAGGATGTGCTGAAAAAAATGCAGGCCGAAGGTTTTCCGGTCGAGACGACTAACTAGGAGCACGCGCTCAGATGTCTTTGTTCAAACAGCTGTTGATCGCTATCTGTCTGTTCCTGGTCGTGGCCTTCACCGGCAGCTTCATGGTCAGCCTGGAGAGCTCGCGCACCCAGTACGTCAATCAGTTGCGCTCCCACGCACAGGACGCGGCGACGGCGCTGGCGTTGTCGCTGACGCCGAATATCGACGACCCGGCGATGGTCGAGCTGCTGGTCAGTTCGATTTTCGACAGCGGTTATTACGCGAGCATCCGCGTGGTCGACGTGAAGACCGAGCAGACCATTGTCGAGCGCAGCGGTGCCCCGGCGGTGAGCAACGTGCCGGACTGGTTCGTCAGACTGATCGGCCTCGAACCAGCGGGTGGCGATGCGCTGGTCAGCCGTGGCTGGGAGCAGGCGGCGCGGGTCGAGGTGGTCAGCCATCCGATGTTCGCCGTGGCCAAGCTATGGCAGAGCGCACTGGGCAGTCTTGGCTGGTTGCTGATCTGCGGCGCATTGAGTGCGGTGCTCGGCGCGCTGTTGCTGCGTCGGCAGTTGAAACCCCTCGATTACATGGTCCAGCAGTCCCATGCGATTGCCCGCCGCGAGTTTCTCAGCCTGCCGGATCTGCCGCGCACGCCTGAATTGCGTCGCGTGGTGCAGGCGATGAATCAAATGGTCGAGAAGCTCAAGACATTGTTCCAGGAGCAGGCCGAGCGCAGTGAAAAACTGCGTACCGAGTCCTATCAGGACAACCTCACCGGCCTGGCCAACCGTCGTTATTTCGAGATGCAACTGCACAACCGTGTGAGCAACCCGGAGCAGGCCAGTTCCGGTTATTTGCTGCTGTTGCGGGTCAAGGACCTGGCCGGTCTCAACCAGCGTCTCGGCGGCCAGCGTACCGACCAGTTGCTCAAGGCCGTCGGTGAGCAATTGACCCGCGAGTGCGCCAGATATCCACAAACCCAGGACTTGGTCACGCGTATTCGCGGCGGTGAATTCGCCGTGCTGGCGCCGGGGCTGGTGCGCGAGGAAGCGTTGCAGCTGGCGCAGAATCTCGACAATGCCTTGAGCAGCCTGCATGCCACCGGCGCGACCGATGTGCCGGCGGTGGCTTCGATCGGGCTGGCGCCGTTCGCTCACGGTGACTCCCCGCAAGCGGTGCTGACACTGGGCGATCAGGCACTCGCACAGGCCGAAGGGCAGGGCGAGCAGAATTGGGCGTGCATCGATCAGAGTCTGGTGGCGGAGGTCGGTGATGACCATCACGCTTGGCATCGACTGCTGGATCAGGCCTTGAGTCAGCAGCGTTTCGAGTTGTATTTCCAGCCGGTGGTTGCGGCGCAGGACACGCAACTGGTGCTGCATTACAAGGTGCTGTCGCGTCTGCTCGACGAGCAGGGCCAGACCATTCCCGCCGGACGCTTCCTGCCGTGGCTGGAGCGCTTCGGCTGGACCGCGCGGCTCGATCGGCTGATGCTCGAACGCGTGCTTGAGCAGATGAAGGGGCACGAGGATTCGCTGGCGCTGAACCTGTCCTCGGCGACGCTGGCCGACCCGCAGGCGCTGAACAAGGTCTTCGAGATTCTGCGCGCGCATTCCAATCTCGGCGCGCGTCTGACTCTGGAAATCGGTGAGGAGCAATTGCCTGAACAGGCGGTGCTGGAGCAGTTGACCCGACGCCTGCGCGAGCTCGGTTTCTCGCTGAGTCTGCAGCGCTTCGGCGGGCGCTTCAGCATGATCGGCAACCTGGCGCGGTTGGGTCTGGCGTATTTGAAGATCGATGGCAGCTACATTCGGGCGATCGATCAGGAGAGCGACAAGCGCCTGTTCATCGAAGCGATCCAGCGCGCAGCGCACAGCATCGATCTGCCGCTGATTGCCGAACGGGTCGAGACTGAAGGGGAGCTGTCAGTGATTCGCGAGATGGGCTTGTATGGCGTGCAGGGGCAGTTGCTCGGTGAGCCGAAGCCTTGGGGCCTGAACTGATCGTTCCCACGCTCTGCGTGGGAATGCAGCCCGTGACGCTCAGCGTCACAACGGTGACGGGCCGTGATAACTGAGTTGCGGTCGGAACGCGGAGCGTCCCTTGATGCATTCCCACGCGGAGCGTGGGAATGATCATTGTGGGAGCGAGCCTGCTCGCGAAAGGGCCAGTCCAGTTGGTGAAGATCCAGGATCAGATCAACCCGCCCTCATCCTCATCGATCAACTGGCTCAACCCGCCCAGTGCTTCACGCGCCTGGGTGCGGTCCATCAGTTTGGCCTGGGCCGCCGCTGGCAGGTCGGTGACGCGGATCACGCCTTTCTGGGTCAGCACCTGAATCAGGTCGTCGAGTACCCGAATCATTTCAAAGTCGCTCTGCTTGAGCTGTTTGAGGCTGTTTTCCACGGCTTCGTTGGCGTACCACGCCTGAATCTCATGGTTATCGGCGGGCAGCGTTTCCGTGGCCTCGGCGTACGCCGCAGCTTCCACGCGAATCAACTGGCCTTGCGCATCGCGTTGCACGTAAAACATTGAGCATCCCTCACAAATGAACAGCGTCATGCTGTCAGCAGCATAGCCAACTGCCCGCCAGTATGCGGGGCGCCGATCAAATCGTCACCGCTGCATTGCCCGCAAACGCGACGGCCGCCCCACAGGAGGCGGCCGTCGTTGTTTCAGCCTCAGCTGTTGTTGTGATCGACCTTGATGGTCGGGTCGCTGCCGGCAATCAGGTTGTGCAGGTTGGCGCTCGCCCAGTTGTTGCCTTCCAGTTTGATCGTCACGTCCGGCGTGGCCGCAGCGGCATCGCCCGAGTTGAATTTGCCCGCCGAGCTGACTTGCAGCGACGACGTGCCATCCACTGTGGTGATCTTCAGGAAGTTGTCGATCGTGCTGCCGGTCTCGCCCTGCAACAGGTCGCGCAGGTCGATGCGGTCGCCTTCGCTGGCTTTGAAATCCTTGATCACGTCGTTACCGGTGTCGCCCGATTTCCAGACGAAGGTGTCGCCACCGGAACCGCCGATGAGGATGTCGTTGCCCTGACCGCCGATCAGCGTGTCGTTGCCGGTGCCGCCGAGCAGGATGTCATTGCCTTTGCCGCCGTCGAGCAGGTCGGTGCCGCCCGAGCCGAACAGGATGTCATTGCCTGCGCCACCGAGCAGCGTGTCGTTGCCATCGTGCGCGCCGGACACATCGAACGCCTGATAGTGCTCGGTGATGTACTGGTGCACATTACTGGTGCTGACTTTGCTGACATCAACGCCGGTTTCCTTGGCGACGAACGCCTGCATCGCCTGGTAACCCTCGCCGGCAATGCCGTTGAAGCTGACCAGATCGCCGAACAGGATGTCGTTGCCTTCGCCACCGTTGACGGTGTCGTTACCCGGCATCGTCGCTTCGGTATGGCCGATGATCGAGTTGGCCAGGTCCTTCGGATCGATGTTGGTTTGCGGCGTTTTGTCCGAGTCGTACGGCTTGAGGTCGTTGAGGCTGACGTCGTTGTTCAGACCAATGGCTTCGACGCTCGACAACCCGCTCAACAAGGCAAAGCCGCTGGTCGAATTGCTGGTCGTCGACGAGTTGGTGCTGTTGCCGGTACCCGCAAGGTTCGACAATTCATAGGTACCGTCGCCCTGCGCGTGAATCGTGCCCAAGGTTTCGCTGCTCCAGCCCCACCACGAGCTGTAGGTTTGCAGCACAACGCTGCCGGCACTGTTGATGGTCAGGTAGTGCGTGTTGTCGATGTAGGTGCTGAACGTGTCGCCCTGCTTGTAGTTGCTGGTGTTCACCACGCTGTCGAGTTTCACGTTGCCATACAGCGTCGGGTTGGTCTGCTCGCCGGTCTGGTAGTAAGTCGGCTGGCCGTCGGTGATGAAGTACGTGAGGTTCTTCGCCCCGGTGTTGGCGACCGCATCGGCACTCTGGAACCAGTTGGCCGTGGTCTTGAACACGTCCTCGTAGTTGGTACCGCCGCCAGAGCCCATCGAGTTGAGTACGGCTTTGAGCATCGTCAGCGCGTTCGGGTCGTTGAGATTCACCGACACCGACTTGTTGACCTGGGTATCGAAGTCCACCAGGAAGATGTTCACCGTACCCGAGTTGCTGCCGCCCAGGCTTTGCTTGAGGCTGTTGAACACCGAGGTCAGCGAGTCTTTTGCGGCGTTCAGCGACGAAGTGCTCATGCTGCCCGAGCTGTCGACCATGAACGCGATGTTGTAGTTGGTACCCGGGACCACGGTCAGGCCGCCGATGTCAGCGACGATGATGTCGTTGGCGTCGGTGCCGGTGACGTTGTCATCACCCGAGGTGGCGGTGACCGCGTTGTACACCGCAGGCACTACCGTGACCGGGATGGTCGCGGTGCTGCTTGCCGAGCCGCCGACCTGTTCGGTGGACGTCGAAGTCACGGTCAGGTTGAACTGGCCGTTGTAGTAGGTTGGCGGGGTCACGGTCAGAGAGCCGAGGTTCCAGCCGGTGACGTTGGCTTCGCCATTGCTCGCGGTAACGGTGAAGGTATGACCCGCGCCATCGCTGAGCACCGAACCGACCGGTGCGCCGCTGATCTTCACGCTCAGGGTTTCCGAGCCGTCGGTGTCGGTCAGCGCGGTGCTGATTGCCGACAGTTTCACCGTGGTGCCTTCAGCGCCGGTGTTGAGCTTGTAGCCGTCGTAATAACCTTCGCCGTTGGTGCCGTGCAGATCGGAGACGGTCACGCCCGAGTTGATCAGATCCTGCACACCGGTGTAGATCGGCACGCCGGCGTTGCTCAGATCGATTGGCGTGCCGCCGTTGACCGACAGGTTGACGTCGTAACTGCCCGGGCCGCTCTGGTTGTGGTGATAGATGTCGAGGGTGTAATAACCGCTGGTGGTCGGGGTGAACGAACCGTTGATCGCACCGCCCGCGCCCCAGGTACCCGACGCCACGTTCTTTCCACCGATGGTAATCAGCAGGCTGTCATCGGCCACGCCGCTGAAGCTGTAGGTCTTGCCGGCTTCCAGGTAGATCAGGCCAGAGGTCTTCGACGCCGTACCGGCGGCGACACTGCCGTCAGACTGCACGTTGGTGACGTTGCCGCTGGAGTTCGGTTTGCCGGCGGCGTCGATCACGTTTTTCAGGGTGGTCGAGTTCGCGCCGCTGCCGTCAGTGCCCAGCCCCGAGAGACCGGTCCAGACTTCCTTGATCAGGCCAGTGGATTTAACGCTGTTATCGGCCACGGCCACGGTCGGCGCATCCGCCACTGGCGTGATGTCGATCTTCACCGTGCCGGTGCTGCCCAGCGCCTGGCCATCGGTAGGCTGGAACTTGATCTGCGCGTAGTCCGCCTGATTGTTGCCCAGACCGGTGCCGCCGTAACCGTTGGTGCCCGACTCGTTGGCATCCGGCAGGAAACGCAGCTTGCCGGCGTCGATGTCGGCCTTGCTGAAGGTCTGGTTGTTGGCAACATCCTTCCAGGTCGAGCCGTCCAGATACTGCAGTTTGCCCTCGCCCGGCAGCTGCGTGATCTTGATACCGAGGCTGCTCGCCGGGCTGTCGACATCGCTGACGCCAAAGGTCGACCAGCCGAGTACCAGCGGCGTGTCTTCGGTGCCGGTGACATTGCTCGGCGCAGCGACCGGTGCATCGTTGACCGCCACCACGTTGACCGTGGTCGTCGCGGTGTTCGAGTAGTTGCCGCCATCGGTCACCGTCACGGTGATGACGCGCGGCACGGTGCTCGGGTTTTCGCTGCTGTTGGTGAAGCTGATGTTCTTGATGGCCTGCATGTAGTCGGCCAGGGTCGCGTTACCCGAGAGTGTCAGGGTCACCGTGCCGTTGGTGCTGTTGGCATTGATGGTGATGCCGTTGACGCTGTTGCCCAGGTTCAGCGCATCGCCGTCCTGACGGTTGGTCAGCACCACGGTGGCACCGGTCAGCATCGTGCTGTCCGGGTCGGTGATGCTGAGGTCGGTGTCAGCGATCGACACGCCGGCGCCCGGGGTGTTCTCGGTGAACGTCACTTTGTAATCGGCACCGGTCGCTCCGCTGGAGTTGTTGGCGTCCAGATCGAGCACCGGTGGCGCATCGTTGTCGATGATCGAGGTGCTGACGCTGCCATTGGTGCTGCTGACCGCGAGGTTCTCGAAGTTGCCGCCGGTAGCCGAATCGATCTTGACCACGAAGTTCTCGGTGCCTTCGGTGATCTTGTCATCGAGGGTGGCGACGTTGAACTGCGCGCTGCTGGCGCCCGCCGGGATCTTCACGGTGTACACACCGGTGAAGTCCGAACCGTCGGCAGCGGTGCCGCTGTAGACGATTTTCAGGGTCACTTCGGTCTGCGCCGGGTGATTGAGGCTGACGGTATAGCTGGCGGTCTGGCCTTCGGTCACCGAGCTGCTGCCAGTGATGCTGACGGTGGTGGTGTCGACGGTGTCGGTGACGCTGGTCACCGCTGGCGTGGTGCTCGGTACCAGTTTTTCGAAGCTGCCACCGGTGGCGCTGCTGATGGTCGCCTGCACGGTCCCGGCGTCTTTGTAGACGTCGTCAGCTGGCGCTGGAACGTTCACGGTGCCGGTGGTCTTGCCGGCGTCGATGGTGATCACGGCGCCGTTCGACAAGGTGACGGTCACAGGCGAGCCTGCGGCGTTGGTCAATGTCGCGGTGTACGTAATCTGGCCACCTTCAGCCACCGAGTTACTGGCGCTGAGGGACAGGTTGGTGGTGTCGACGGTGTCGGTCACGGTGGTGCTGACCGGGGTCTTGTCGGCGACGAGATCTTCGAAGTTGCCGCCGCTGACGTTGGTGATCGAGTTGGTCAGCGGAGCGTTGCCGGTCAGCGCATCGTTCGGTGCGACGGCGGTTACGGTGCCGGTGGTCTGGCCGACCGCGATGGTGATGTTCTGGCCGTTGGCCAACGTCACGACAACTGGCGAACCGGTGACGGGTGCGCCGACGGTTGCGGTGTAGACGACGTTGCCGCCTTCGGCCGCTGTGGCGGTTGCGCTCAGTTTTACGGTGGTGGTGTCGACGGTGTCGGTGACGGTGGTGACTGCTGGCGCGGTGCTTGGCACCAGGTTTTCGAAGTTGCCGCCGGTGGCTTTGCTGATGGTTGCCTGGACGGAACCGGCATCTTTGTAGACGTCGTCGGAGGGTGCCGCAACGGTTGCAGTGCCGGTTGTTTCGCCAGCCTTGATGGTGATCACGGCGCCGTTCGACAGGGTGACGGTCACAGGCGAGCCAGCGGCGTTGGTCAGTGTCGCGATGTAGGTGATCTGGCCACCTTCGGCCACGGAGCCGGTTGCGCTCAGTGACAGATTGGTGGTGTCGACGGTGTCGGTCACGGTGGTGCTGACCGGAGTCTTGTCGGCGACGAGGTTTTCGAAGTTGCCACCGGTTACGCCAGTGATCGAGTTGGTGATCGGAGCGTGGCCGGTCAGTGCATCGTTCGAAGCAACAGCGGTTGCAGTGCCGGTAGTCTGGCCGACGCCGATGGTGATGGTCTGGCCGTTGGCCAGAGTTACCACAACTGGTGAGCCGGTAACCGGAGCGCCGACGGTGGCGGTGTAAGTCACGGTACCGCCTTCAGCCACCGAAGTATCGGCGGTCAATTTGACGGTCGAGGTATCGATGGTGTCGGTGACAGTCGTCACCGCTGGAGCAGTGCTCGGTACGAGGTTCTCGAAATTGCCACCGGTAGCGCTAGTGATCGTCGCCTGGACGGAGCCGGCATCTTTGTAGACGTCATCGGAAGGTGCCGGAACAGTTGCGGTGCCGGTGGTTTCGCCAGCCTTGATGGTGATCACAGCACCGTTCGACAGGGTCACGGTTACTGGCGAGCCAGCGGCGTTGGTCAGTGTCGCGGTGTAAGTGATCTGGCCACCTTCAGCCACCGAATTGCTGGCGCTGAGCGACAGATTTGTCGTGTCGGTAACGTCGGTGACAGAAGTCGAGACCGGAGTTTTGTCGGCCACCAGATCTTCGAAATTGCCGCCGCTGACGTTGGTGATCGAGTTGGTGATCGGAGCATTACCGGTCAGCGCATCGTTCGCAGCAACAGCGGTTGCGGTGCCAGTAGTCTGACCGACGCCGATGGTGATGGTCTGACCGTTGGCCAGAGTTATCACAACAGGCGAACCAGTAACTGGCGCACCAACGGTGGCGGTGTAAGTCACGGTGCCGCCTTCAGCCACCGAAGTATCAGCAGTCAGTTTGACGGTCGAAGTGTCGATGGTGTCGGTGACTGTCGTCACGGCCGGAGCAGTGCTTGGTACCAGGTTCTCGAAGTTGCCACCGGTAGCGCTGGTGATCGTCGCCTGAACAGCCCCGGCATCTTTATAAACGTCATCGGCTGGCGCAGGAACGGTTGCGGTGCCGGTGGTTTCGCCAGCCTTGATGGTGATCACAGCGCCGTTCGACAGGGTCACGGTCACTGGCGAGCCAGCGGCGTTGGTCAGCGTAGCGGTGTAAACGATCGAGCCACCTTCGGCCACGGAACCGGTCGCACTCAGAGACAGGTTGGTGGTGTCGGTAACGTCGGTGACAGAAGTCGTAACTGGAGTTTTGTCTGCAACCAGATCTTCGAAATTGCCGCCAGTTACGCCAGTGATCGAATTGGTGATCGGCGCATTACCGACCAACGCATCGTTCGCAGCAACAGCGGTTGCAGTGCCAGTAGTCTGACCGACGCCAATGGTGATGGTCTGGCCGTTGGCCAATGTCACGACGACAGGAGAACCGGTAACTGGCGCACCGACGGTTGCGGTGTAAGTCACGGTGCCGCCTTCAGCCACCGAAGTATCAGCCGTCAGTTTGACGGTCGAAGTATCGATGGTGTCAGTGACCTGAGTGATCGCTGGAGTGGTGCTCGGCACGAGATTTTCGAAGTTACCACCGGTGGCACTGGTGATCGTCGCCTGGACGGAACCGGCGTCTTTGTAGACGTCATCGGACGGTGCAGGAACGGTTGCGGTGCCGGTGGTTTCACCAGCCTTGATGGTGATCACGGCGCCGTTCGACAAGGTCACGGTCACTGGCGAGCCAGCGGCGTTGGTCAAGGTCGCGGTGTAGGTGATCTGGCCACCTTCAGCCACCGAGTTGCTGGCGCTGAGCGACAGATTGGTGGTGTCGTTGACATCCGTAACAGTGGTCGAAACCGGTGTTTTATCCGCCACCAGATCTTCGAAGTTGCCGCCGGTTACGCCAGTGATGGAGTTGGTGATCGGCGCGTTGCCGGTCAGCGCATCGTTCGCAGCAACAGCGGTTGCGGTGCCAGTAGTCTGACCAACGCCGATGGTGATGGTCTGACCGTTGGCCAGAGTTACCACAACTGGCGAACCGGTAACTGGCGCACCGACGGTGGCGGTGTAGGTGACAGTGCCGCCTTCGGCCACCGATGTATCGGCGGTCAGTTTGACGGTCGAGGTATCGATGGTATCGGTGACAGTCGTTACGGCCGGAGCTGTGCTCGGTACCAAGTTCTCGAAATTGCCGCCGGTAGCGCTGGTGATCGTCGCCTGCACAGAGCCGGCGTCTTTGTAGACGTCGTCAGCTGGCGCTGGAACGTTCACGGTGCCGATGGTCTTGCCTGCGTCGATGGTGATCACGGCGCCGTTCGACAAGGTTACGGTCACTGGCGAGCCAGCGGCGTTGGTCAATGTCGCGGT
>NZ_JBEOPW010000034.1:0-19257 GCF_040310465.1 Pseudomonas sp. H26/SER47-MNA-CIBAN-0231
CTAACAGTCAGAATCGAGCCTTGTCCCTCCTCCTCCCTTCAAGTCCTACCATACAAGCGAGCCTGCTCGCGAAGGCGGCGGGTCAGCACCATCATTGTTGAATGAACGATTGCTTTCGCGAGCAGGCTCGCTCCCACAATGGATTTGGGGTCAACGCAACAAATAGGGGATGTCGACCTTCACCGCCCCCGTCGGGCAATCCTTCTCACACGGCATGCAGTACCAGCATTCATCGAACGCCATGTAGGCCTTTTGCGTGGCCGGGTTGATCGCCAGCAGGTCCATCGGGCAGACGTCGACGCACACGGTGCAGCCCTTTTCCGCGATGCATTTGTCCTCATCGACAGTGACCGGCGCGTTGGAGCGGAAGAAGATTTCCTGAGCTTGATAAGCCATGTTTCGGACTCTCTGAAAAATGATGTCTCAAGCGGCGAAGGCGCCGACCCGCAGGCGGTCGTAAGCCTGCATTTCCTCGGCGTCGAGCGGGATGATGTAGGGCTCGACGGCCTTCTTGAAACTGGTCATCTGGCCGTCCTCGCCCTTCTTCAGATGGCAGTGGCAGAACCAATCGGCGTCGTTGCGTTGCGGGTGATCGACGCGATAGTGGTACAGGCCCCAGCGGCTTTCGGCGCGGAACAACGAAGCGCGGGCGGCCATTTCGGCACAGTCGCGGATCACGCTGGTTTCCATCGCTCGCATCAGTTCGTGAGCGTTGTTGGCTTTCATCTGCTCGAGATCGCGCTCGATGTCGCTGAAGCGTTGCAGGCCGATCTGCATTTTTTTGGTCACTTTCGGCGGTTGCAGGTAATCGTTGACGAAGCGCCGCAGCTTGTACTCGACCTGCGCCGGCGGCAGACCGTCCTGGCGATCGAGCGGCGCGTAAACCCGGGCCTGTTCCTTGGCGATCTGCTCGCTGTCCAGTGCGGAAAACTCGCGGCCGGCGACAAATTCCGCGGCGTTGTGCCCGGCGAACCAGCCGTAAGTGAACGCGCCAAGCATGTAATTGTGCGGCACCGCAGCCATGTCGCCGGCCGAATACAAGCCTTTCACTGAAGTCTCGGCACGCTCGTTGACCCACACGCCGGACGCCGAGTGGCCGCTGCAAAAGCCGATTTCCGAAATGTGCATTTCAACCATCTGCGTGCGGTAGTCGGTGCCACGGTTGGCGTGGAACTGGCCACGGCTCGGGCGCTCATTGCTGTGCAGGATTTCCTCGATATTCTGGATGGTTTCCTCGGCCAGGTGATCGAGTTTGAGGAACACCGGACCGTTGCCGCTTTCCAGTTCCTGGTGAAATTCCCACATCATCTGCCCGCTCCAGTAGTCGCACTCGATGAAGCGTTCGCCCTTGTTGTTGGCGGTGTAGCCACCCAGCGGGCCGGTGACGTAGGCGCAGGCCGGGCCGTTGTAATCCTTGATCAACGGGTTGATCTGAAAACACTCGAGATTGGCCAGCTCAGCGCCGGCGTGATACGCCATCGCGTAGCCGTCGCCCGCATTGGTCGGGTTTTCGTAGGTGCCCATCAGGTAGCCCGACGACGGCAGACCGAGGCGTCCGGCCGCGCCGCAGGCGAGAATCACTGCTTTGGCCTTGATCACATGGAAGTCGGCGGTGCGGCAATCGAAGCCCATCACACCGTTGACCGCGCCCTCCTCGTCGGTCAGCAAACGCGTGCAGACCAGGCGATTGGTGATGCTCACCCGCGCACGTTTCAACTGCCGATACAGGACTTTCTTGATGTCGTGCCCTTCCGGCATCGGCAGCACATAGGCGCCCATGTGGTGGACCTTTTTCACCGCGTAGTCACCGGTTTCGTCCTTCTCGAACTTCACGCCCCAGCGGTCGAGTTGTTCGATGGTTTCAAAACTGTGCGTCGCATAGGCGTAGACCGCCGCCTGATTGACGATGCCGTCATTGGCGATGGTGATTTCCTTGGTGTACTGCTCCGGCGTCGAGTGGCCGGGAATGATGGCGTTGTTCAGGCCGTCCATGCCCATGCTGATCGCGCCGCTGCGTTTGACGTTGGCCTTGTCGACCAGCAAAACGCGCAAATCGCGGTTCTTCTCTTTGGCCTTTATCGCCGCCATCGGCCCGGCCGTACCGCCGCCAATCACGACGATGTCGTATTCCTGCTCTAGAACGTTGCGGGTCATGCCTGCTCCCCTTTTTGCCGGTCGATCCGCAGGCGGTACTGGAACGCATCGCCACGGTAATAAAGGTGTTCGAAGTCCAGCGGCTGGCCTTGGGCATCGTAGGTCAAGCGCTCGATGCGCATGATCGGCGAGCCCGCTTCGACGGCGAGTGCCTGGGTCAGGTCGCTGTCGGCCAGCACTGCGTCGATGGCCAGATCGGCGTGGCCGAGGGCGATGCCGCAGTCGTTTTCGAGGATCAGAAAGATGTCGCGGGTGACCAGATCAGCCTTCTCCAGTCGCTCACCGACCGTTTTAGGCAGGTAGGTGATTTCCAGCGAGATCGGCTCGCGATTGATCAGCCGTACGCGTTTGATCTGCGCGACGATTTCACCTTCGGCCACCTGCAGACGCTCGGCGACACGCTTGTCGGCCGGAATGAATTTGAAACTGCGCAGGCGGTTGATCACCTCGTAGCCGCGCCCGGTCATCGACTCGGCGAGGCCTTGCAGGCTGCTGACGTTCTGAAAGGTTTTCGGCTTGGCGACGAAGGTGCCCTTGCCATGGATCTTGAAGATCAGGCCTTCCTTTTGCAGATCACCGAGTGCCTGGCGCACGGTGATGCGGCTGACTTTGAACAGTGCACCGAGTTCGCTTTCGGAAGGCATCTGGCTGTCTTGCGGGTATTCACCGTCGAGAATCCGCGCACGCAGGACATCGCGCAGTTGGGTGTGCAGCGGAACGCTACTGAGGGAGAGAACGTTATCGGTCATCGTCGGATCACTTGTTATAACGAGTTATGACGTGATCTTAGAGACGTTATGACGAGGTTGAGAAATATTGTTTGGGCATAACCTTAGATGCGTGTTGCGCCAGAAGACCTGTGGGAGCGAGCCTGCTCGCGAAAGCATTCTGATCAGTCAATACCTCCGTGACTGACACACCGCTTTCGCGAGCAGGCTCGCTCCCACAAGGGGTCGTGGTCTACTCAGCGTTTGAGGATCTCGTCCATGACCCAATCGGTCTTGACGGCTTGCTCGGCCACGGCGGGATGCTGTGAATCACCCCGAATATGCGCATTCATCCCCAGCACGTGATGCCACTGAATATGCTCGTGATGAGCGATCTCCAGGCTGATCTGCTCATCGGCATCCAGCTGCACCGGATGCTCGTCAAACACCGAAAACCCGATGCGCCCTTTGCTGCCGATGATCTCGACCCGATCCTCACGCCGGTCCGCAACAAAGTTCCAGCAGCCCATGCCCAGCGCTCCGGAGGCGAACCGCCAGGTGGCGCTGACCGCATCTTCCGCCGCGTACAGACCCGCCTGACGCGCGGTGAAACCGGCGACTTCAACGATGTCGCCAAGCAGATACTGGAACAGGTCCAGGCCATGGCTGGCCAGGTCGGCAAAGTAGCCGCCGCCAGCCACCGCCGGGTCGGTGCGCCAATTATCGCGACCCTCAAGATCAGCCGGCGACGGCGCTTTGGTCAGCGTCCAGCTCAGATGGCGGACATCGCCGATGCGCCCCTCCTCCAGCCATTGCCGCACCTGGGCAAAACGCGGTAGCGAGCGGCGGTAATACGAGACGAACAAGTGCAGACCGGCAGCGGCAAACGCTTGCTGCATCTCGCGGCTTTGCCCGGCGTTGAGCGCCATGGGCTTTTCCACGCAGCAATGCTTGCCGGCGGCGGCGACTTTCAGGCTGTAGGCGTGGTGGCTGTCGGGCGGTGTGGCGATGTACACCGCGTCCACTTCGGGATCGTTGATCAGCGCATCGACGTCGGTATAGACGCGGCTGATACCGTGGCGCGCGGCGTAGTCGGTCACCGCTTCGAGGCGTCGGCCCATCACCGCAACCAGTGCCGAACCGGGCGCCTTGTAGAAGGCCGGCCCGCTCTTGCGTTCAGCGACACTGCCGCAACCGATCATGCCCCAGCGCACCACGTTCATGTGCAGTCCTCAGCCGATGCGCAGCGCGCGTAGATCAAGACGTCCGTCCTTGAGCGGCGGGCACCAGTAGTAGCCGCCGGTGATTGGCCGGCTGATCTGGTACAAGCCATCGGCAATACCGTCCTCCAGGCCGCTCATGCGCCGCAGTTGTGCTTCGAAAGCATCCAGCGAGAAACCGAAAGCGAGGAACATCAAACCGGCGCGATCGCCTTCGATCCATGGCATCGAGCGACGCACCACGAACGCTTCCGGCGCAAAGCTTTCCTGCGCGGTGCGTTTCACGTGGGCGGAGATCGGCGCGTCGTCGATTTCTTCGTTATCGCTCAAGCGCCGTCCCATGATGTCGTCCTTGGCGCCGGCAGACAGGCGATGAAAACCCTTGAGGTCGTGCTGCCACTGCTGGATCGCGGCGAAGCTGCCACCGACCAGCCCGTCCGCGCCACTGCTCAGCAGCGCGGCGGCGACAGCGGCGTCATCGTGGGGGTTTTCCGTGCCGTCCTCGTACCCGGTAAGGTCGTGGCCGTCCATGTGGCGGAAGGCTTCCTGCATCTCGACCAGACGCAAGGCCGGGGCCAGCGCGGCTTCGATAGCGTTGCAGCGGTTGAGCAGCTCACCCCGGTCGACACCGTGCAACCAGATCCACAGGGCATGCTGGGTCGACGGGTTATTCACGCCAACGCCGGTCAGCGCCGGGAAGCTGCGCAGGCCAGCGATTTCGACATTCAGCGCCTTGGTCAACGACTCACCAAAGCCAACCACCGCCGACTTGCCATCCACCAGCATCAGCAGGCTGTCGATCACTTGCGGCAAGGCTTCAACCGACGCCAGGGCGAAAAACAGATGACGTGCTTGCGCAGGAACAGGGGTAGCGAGAATGCCCGGCTGGTAGTAACTCATGTGAACTCCTTGAAAAAGTGCGCGGAGTTTACCTGTAGCCGGATCGTTTGTGTGGGTGGCGAGAGCGTCGTCGTTCAGCGTTCACCGCCTTCGATCAACGCCCTCAAAGTCAGCGCATCGGCCGTGGCGGCACCGCTGGCGGTGTTGTCGAAGATGCACCAGATGTCTTTGCCGTCGGCCTTCGCGCGCCGCAGGTTCTGAGCAAGCTGTTGCAGATAGGCCGCTTCATAAGCGCTGTGATAAATCCGTGGCGAGCCGTGCAGGCGCCAATACTGCAGGCCTTGCCAGCCACCCGGTGCGGTGTCGGTGCTGATCCGCGAGGGATTGACCACCGCCTGGGCAATCTGCAACTCCACCAGCATTGCCTCAGCCTCAGTCCACGATTCGTGTCGCGGCTCCAGCACTACCCTGCCCTTGAACCGCTCGCGCAGGGCATGAAAAAACGCTTCGGCCACCGGCGCATTGAAGGCAAGTTTCGGTGGCAGTTGCACCAGCAGGCAGCCGAGTCGATCTCCTAAGCCCTGGCACTGGCCGAGAAACTCATCGAGCGCGGCCGCGCTGTCCGCCAGCCGCTGTTCATGGGTGATGAGCTTCGGCACTTTCACTGCGAAGCGAAAGTCCGGCGCTACCGAGTCGGCCCAGCGCTCGTAGGTCTGACGCCGATGCGGGCGATAGAACGAGCTGTTGATTTCCACACAGTTGAAGCGCGCGGCGTAGCGTTGCAGGTGCGTGCCTTCGGCGGGGAATGCCGGCCAGTGCTCGCGCCCGAGACTCCAGCCGGCGCAACCGATGTAGATGGTGGACTCGTTCAAGCGCACACCGTCATTTCTTCCCGGGCAACACGGCGCCCAACACCTGCTTGGCGGTCTGCACGATCACCCCGGCTTCGTCCGGATCGCCCTTGAGCAGGGTCGTGGCGAATTTCTTCGCTTGCTCAAGCTTGATGTGCGGTGGCAGCGGCGGCACGTTCGGGTCGGTCTTGAACTCAATCAGCACCGGCACTTCCGAGGCGAGCGCTTGCTCCCACGCAGCTGCGACCTCCTCCTCACGATCAACGAAAATGCCCTTCAGACCGATGGAAATCGCGAACAGGTGATATGGCACATCGGGAATGCTCTGCGACGCTTCAAACTTGGGATCGCCCTCCATCACCCGCTGCTCCCAGGTGACCTGGTTCAGATCTTCGTTGTTGAACACCGCGCAGATCCATTTCGGGCTCTGCCATTGCCGCCAGTATTTGGCGACAGTGATCAGCTCGGCCATGTTGTTCATCTGCATCGCGCCATCGCCGACCAGGGCAATGACCGGGCGCTCCGGGAAGGCGAACTTGGCCGCGATCGCATAGGGCACCGCCGCGCCCATTGAGGCCAGGCCACCGGACAACGAGCATTTCATGCCGCGACGGATTTTCAGGTCACGGGCGAACCAGTTGGCGCAGGAGCCAGAGTCGCTGGTGATAATCGCCTGCTCGGGCAAACGCGGTGACAACTCGTAGACCACCCGTTGCGGATTGACTGGATCGGCTTTGGCCATGGCGCGTTTTTCCAGGGTTTTCTCCCAGCTGCTGCGCCAGCCTTCGATCTTCTTGCGCCACTTGTTCGAGGTTTTCTGTTCCAGCAAGGGCAGCAACGCGGCAAGGGTTTCGGCTGAATCACCGACCAGATTGACCTCCATCGGATAACGCAGGCTGAGCATGTCCGGCTGCAAGTCGATCTGCACGCCGCGCGCCTGGCCTTCCTTGGGCAGAAACTCGGAATACGGGAAGCCCGAACCGATCATCAGCAAGGTGTCGCACTCGCTCATCAGCTTGTAGCTGGGCTCGGTGCCGAGCAGGCCGATGCTGCCGGTGACCCACTGCAAGTCATCGGGGAGTGCCGCCTTGCCCAGCAAGGCTTTAGCGACACCGGCACCGAGTTTTTCTGCCACGGCGATGACCAGGTCGGTCGCCTCCAGCGCACCGGCACCGACCAGAATCGCGACTTTCTCGCCGCTGTTCAGTACCTCGGCGGCGCGTTGCAGATCGGCGGCATAAGGAACGACTTTCGGCTTGCTGTAGCCGACGCCGGAATGCGCGGTGCCATGGGCGCGCGCCGGTTGTTCGTAAGGCAGGTCCTGCAAGTCATTGGGCAGAATCAACGCGGTGACGCGGCGCTCGCCGACCGCAGTGCGCACCGCGCGATCAAGCAGATGGCGCACTTGCGACGGCGCCGAAGCCTGCTGCACAAACGCACCGGCGACATCCTTGAACATCGACACCAGATCCAGTTCCTGCTGGTAGTGACTGCCCAGCGCCGTGCGTGCCTGCTGACCGACAATGGCCAGCACCGGCATGTGGTCCATGCGCGCGTCGTAGAGGCCGGTGATCAGGTGCGAAGCGCCGGGACCCGAGGTGGCGATGCAAACGCCCAGCTCGCCGGTGAACTTGGCGTGGGCCGAGGCCATGAACGCAGCCATTTCCTCGTGCCGTGCCTGAACGAATTCGATCTTGCCTTTGGCCCGACTCATGGCGCCGAACACGCCGTTGATGCCATCCCCCGGATAGCCAAAAATCCGCGTCACGCCCCATTCGCTGAGCCGCTCAACCAGAAAATCACCAACTGTCATCGTCATCTTGACCCTCGCCATTTACCGCTGCATGGACATGTAAGGGTCTGGACAGCCTGCTGCGCGATGAAGTTTCGCTGGATTTTCCGGGCATCAACTTCGGCGCCGTGTTTGCGCGGCAATGATTTTTTGAGGCGATTGCCCTGCGCTGCGGTCGACTGATAAATCGAGCGAAGGAGGATTGGCCATGACTGAAGTACAAACCCTGCTGCTGCAACGCAATGGCTGGGTGCCGAACAATCCGCGTCTGCCGGTGCTGATCTACCGCCGTGCGGTGGCCGTCGAGGGCAACGATCCGGCGGCGCGCTTCGAGCAGACCTTCGGCGCCAATGGCTGGCCGGCGCAGTGGCGCTACGGCATTTATGACTATCACCACTACCACACTGAAGGCCACGAAGTGCTTGGCGTGGCGGCCGGGCAGGCGCGGCTGATGTTGGGCGGGCCTGATGGGCAAGTCGTCGACGTCAGTGCCGGGGATGTGTTGTTGCTGCCGGCGGGAACCGGGCACTGCAATCTGGGCTCGAGCGAGGACTTTCTGGTGGTGGGTGCTTATCCGCCGGGGCAGCAGGCGGATATTTGCCGGGCCGCGCCGAGTGATGCGCAGTTGGCGCGGATCGAGGGGCTGGCGTTTCCTGAGACAGATCCGGTGCAGGGAGTCGGGGGTGCGGTTGGGCGGTATTGGAGCCGTTAGGCGCGGCGCCCCCTGCCGACGCTTCGCGAGCAGGCTCGCTCCCACGGGAGATTTGTGCCTGACTCCGAACCTGTGGGAGCTGGCTTGCCAGCGATTGCGGTGGGTCAGCCAATATTGATGCTGGATGTGCCGTCGTCATCGCTGGCAAGCCAGCTCCCACAAGGTAGTGTTCTCAATCCTTTCGAGATACGGTGTCTACCTGTTCTCTCCCAGCATCGACGAGGTCCGTTTCATGAGCAATGCGTCTTACGTTCCGCCCAAGGTCTGGAAACACGAAGCCCCTTCCGGCGGCCACTTCGCCAGCATCAACCGGCCGATCGCCGGGCCGACCCACGATAAGGAACTGCCGGTCGGCAAGCATCCGTTACAGCTGTATTCGCTGGCCACGCCCAACGGTGTGAAAGTCACCATCATGCTCGAAGAGCTGCTCGCACTCGGCCACAGCGAGGCCGAATACGACGCGTGGCTGATCCGCATTGGCGAGGGCGATCAGTTCTCCAGCGGCTTTGTCGAAGTCAACCCCAATTCGAAAATCCCGGCGCTGCTGGATCGCAGCGTCGAGCCGCCGATCCGGGTGTTCGAGTCCGGCTCGATCCTGCTGTATCTCGCGGAAAAGTTCGGCGCCTTGCTGCCCAAGGATCCGGCTGGTCGCACCGAAACCCTCAACTGGCTGTTCTGGCAAATGGGCTCGGCGCCGTATCTGGGCGGCGGCTTCGGGCACTTCTACGCGTATGCGCCGGAGAAGCTCGAATACCCGATCAACCGCTTCACCATGGAAGCCAAACGGCAGCTGGATGTGCTCAACCGCCGTCTCGCCGACAATGCCTATCTGGCCGGCAACGATTACACCATCGCCGACATCGCCGTGTGGCCCTGGTACGGGCAACTGGTGCGCAACAACGTTTACTCGGCGGCGGAATTTCTCGCCGCGCACGAGTACACCCATGTGCAGCGCTGGGCCGAAGAAATCGCCAAGCGGCCAGCGGTCATGCGTGGGCAGCGAGTGAATCGCACCTGGGGTGATGAAGACAGTCAGGTGCCGGAGCGGCATGGGGCGAAGGATCTGGACTGATTTCAGAAAAAGCGCATCACCCTGTGGGAGTGAGCCTGCTCGCGAAAGCGGAGTATCAGACAACGCATCTGTTGAATGACACACCGCCTTTGTTGGCAGGCTCGCTCCCACATTTGCTTCTGGAGGCTATCAACCCTAATTGTGAAAAAATCGTTAACTAACTAACCCGTACGGGTTTATCCCCTGAGAAACTTCCGACATACTAATGCGAATAATTCTTACACGCACTCGTATCAGTATTGTTTGGGTACTCCTGGGGAAGCAGATAGATGTCGTTTCACACCAATCACCGCCGCTCGAACCTTTCACCTAACCTCCTCGCCATCGCCATCGGCATGGCCAGCATCGCTCCTGCGTTGGCTGAAGAAACCGCAGCCACTGCGCCCGCCAACGGCCCGCTGGAACTGCAAGCGACCGAAATCGGCGCCACGCAGATGAGCAGCACCACCGAAGACACGCAGTCCTACACCACCGGCCCGATGCAGACCGCGACCAAGCTGTCGCTGACCATGCGCGAAACGCCGCAGGCGGTGACGGTAATCACTCGTCAGCGCATGGACGACCAGAACATGACCAGCGTCAACGACGTGGTGCGCGGCACGCCGGGGCTGTTCCTCAGCGAGGCCAGCGGCCCGGGCCGGCAGACTTACAAGGCGCGCGGTTTCGACATCGACAACATCATGTACGACGGCCTGCCCAGCTCGTATTCGCCGTACACCCTGGCGGTGCAACCGAACCTGGCGATGTTCGACCGAGTGGAAATCGTCCGTGGCGCAACCGGCCTGGTCACCGGTGCCGGCAACCCGTCGGCGGCGATCAACATGGTGCGCAAGCGTCCGACCGCTGATCAGCGCGTGACCCTCACCGGCGCCGCCGGCAGCTGGGATGACTACCGTGGCGAAGTCGACGCCTCCAGCCCGCTGAACGACAGCGGCACCCTGCGTGGCCGGGTGGTGACGTCGTATCAGGGCGCCGACAGCTTTCGCGACAAGGAAGAAAACGATCACGGCCTGTTCTACGCCATCGGTGAAGCCGACCTGAGCGACAGCACCACGGCGACCCTCGGTTTTTCCCGACAGAACGATCAGACCAACTATTTCTGGGGCGGTCTGCCGATCGGCGAAGACGGCCACCACCTTGATCTGCCCCGCTCCACCTATCCCGGTACCGATTGGGAGAACCGCAAGCTGCAAGTCGACACCGTATTCGGTGAAGTCGAACACCGTTTCGACAACGACTGGAAACTGCATGTTGGCGGTTCCACTTCGACAACCGAGGGCGAATTCTCCGGCACGTATTTGTCGCGCTACGACGGCCCGCTGGAAACCACCGCCTATCAATCGCACCACACCGACAAGCAACGCGCCTTCGACGGTTTCGCCAGCGGCCCGTTCGAAGCGTTCGGCCGTACCCACGAGTTGGTAGTCGGCGCCAGCAATCGCGTGTACGACGCCACCACCAAGGAATACGCGCCCTACGACACCGGCCTGCCGATCGCCGCGCCCAAGCCTGACTTCGTGCGTAGCGGCAAATCGCGCAACGTCACCACTCAGGACGCGGTTTACCTGACCACGCGCTTGAGCCTGGCCGACCCGCTGACGTTGATTCTCGGCAGTCGTCTGGACTGGTATGACTACGACGATCGCAGCGCCGACGGCGACTTCAAAGTCACCCGCAACCTGACCCGTTACGCCGGCCTGATCTATAAACTCGATGACCATCACTCGGTCTACGCCAGCTACACCGACATCTTCACCCCGCAAACCCAGAAAGATCTCGGCGGCAAAGTGCTCGAGCCGATCGTCGGTGAAAACTACGAAGTCGGTATCAAGGGCGAATATTTCGACGGTGCGCTGAACGGCAGCGTGGCGGTGTTCCAGATGGACCAGACCAACCGCGCCACCCAAGCGGCGACCCAGCTCGGCTGCCCGGAGCTGACCTGCTACGAAACCTCTGGCAAGGTTCGCGCCCAAGGCGTGGACATGGAACTGCAAGGTGCGCTGACCGAGCAATGGCAAGTCGGCGCCGGCTACACCTACACCCGCGCCCACTACATCAAGGACGAAAACCCGGCCAACAATAACCAGAAATTCGACACCGACATGCCCGAGCACCTGTTCAAGGTCTCCACCGTGTATCGTTTCAAAGGCCCGCTGGAAAAACTGCGCGTGGGCGGCAACGTCTACTGGCAGAGCCGCATGTACAACGACATCGCTCTGGCCAACGGCGGCAGCTATCGCCTCGAACAGGGCGGCTACGCGGTCACCGACCTGATGGCCGGTTACGAGGTTAACAAGCACCTCGACCTGCAGGTCAACGCCAACAACATTTTCGACCGCAAGTACTATTCCTCCATCGGCACCGACGTGACCTGGGGCTCGACCGATAACTACGGCACCCCGCGCAGCTACATGATGACGGCCAAGTACAAGTTCTGAGGCGATAGCGCTCAGCAAGCACCACACAGAGCGCCGAGAGTTTTCCCGGCGCCCTTTTTTGCAGGTTCATTAGGCAAGGCCGGCAATTACCGATAGTCTCTGGCGACACTTTCGCGAAGCACCGGCCATGCCCCAGACAGATTTCTCCTCCGACCTCCAGGCCATCGGCAGCATTGACGCTGTGCCGGTGATCCTGAGCATGGTCAAGCACATCACCGGTATGCGCTTCGCCGCCGTAGCGCGGGTCACCGAGAGCAAGTGGATCGCCTGCGCCGTGGATGATTCGATTGACTTCGGCCTGTTGCCCGGCGGCGAACTGGTGCTGGAATCGACGATTTGTCATGAGATCCGTCAGCACCATCAGCCAGTGATCTTCGGCCATGCCAGCCAGCACCCGCTGTTCTCCACGCATCACACGCCGAAAACCTACGGTCTGGAAAGCTACATTTCCATTCCGATCATCAAGGCCGATGGCGAATTCTTCGGCACGCTGTGCGCCATTGATTCGGTGCCGGCGAACCTCGACGACCCGGCCATCGAAAAGACCCTCACCCTCTTCGCCCAACTGATTGCGATGAGCCTGGATACCCAAGGCCATTTGCACGCGACCAAAACCGCGCTGGCCGATGCCAACGAAATGGGCCGTCTGCGCGAGCAGTTCATCGCCGTACTGGGCCATGACTTGCGCACGCCACTCAGTGCCATCCGCATGAGTGCAGATCTGCTGGAAAGCAAAGTCGAGGACAAGCGCTCGCGCACGCTACTGTCGGCGATTCGCACCAGCTCGGTGCGCATGGGCGTGCTGATCGAAAACATCCTCGACTTCGCCCGGGGTCGGCTCGGCAGTGGCATCCCGGTGCAGCGCAAACTGGTCGATGACTTGCAGCAAACGCTGCGCCAGACCCTGGAAGAAATCCAGGTGGCCTACCCGCAGGCGAAATTTATCGATTCGCTGGAGGTGCCGGCCGGGGTCTATTGCGACCCGCTGCGGATCAGCCAGTTGTTGTCGAATCTGCTGGGCAACGCCGTGACCCACGGCTCCACCGCCGAACCGATCGTGCTCAAAGCCTTTGCCGAGGGCGACGAAATCGTTATTTCGTTGACCAATCAGGGCACGCCAATCCCGCCTGCGCTGATGCCGCTGCTGTTCGAACCGTTTTCCCGTTCCGAAGCAGGCCAGCGTCATGAAGGGTTGGGACTGGGCTTGTACATCGCCGGGCAGATTGCCAATGCGCACAACGGCACCTTGAGCGTGACATCTGACCGTGAAACGGGCACCTGTTTTGTCGCGCGCTTCCCTGCCCGCTTCAAGTGGGTCTGAGCGCCGCTCTAAGTATTCAGTGGCGTCTGCGGCGTGTCCGGGTTGAGCTGGCGGCGGCGGAACTGCCCCGGTGGCTGGCCATGAATCTGGCGAAACCGCCGGGAGAAATAGGCCTCATCGGCGAACCCGCACAACCGCGCCACCTCGCCCACCGAGCGCGTGCTGTTGAGCAGGAAATTGCGCGCCGCGTGCATGCGCCGCTCCAGCACCAGCTCGGTGAAGGTCTTGCCGATCTCCTTGCGCAGCCAGTGCGTCAGGTAGGTCGGTGACAGATAGGTCGCAGCAGCGACTTTGATCAGGTTGAGATCAGGATCGGCGATGTTCTTCCGCAAATATTCGAACATGCGGCTCAAAGCGTCGCGACGGCTGTTTTCGGCGGCGTTCTCTTCTGCCAAGCGCTTGAGCGGCTCGGCGTAAAGAAAACATACGCTGCCAATCATCTGCAGCAACAAGCCCTTGAGCATTTCCCGGGTGCCGAACTGACGGTTCTCATCAAGGCTGCGCATCTGCTCGATCAGGCCGCAGACCTGAGCGAAATCCTCATCGCCCAAAATGAAATCCAGATGCTCCTGAAAGCGGAACGGCGACAGTTCAGGCGCGAGCAGGATCGACACCTCTTCCAGATCCATCGGGTCGCATTGCAGGTGCGGCAAGAGAAACGTCTGGGAAAAATTGATGACGATGAAATTGCTGTCTGCGGGATGCGGAATCACATGCACGCGGTGCGGCAGGATGAACGCCAGAGTGTTGCGCGGGAACGGCCGCTGCACGCTGCCGATGTGCTGCACGGTGTCGCCACCGAGGTTGATCTGGATTTGAAAATACTCATGCCGGTGAGGCGCGGTTTCGGCGCGCCGACCCTTTTTGTCGCGAATGTAGAAATCGGTCAATTCGCTGCGTTGCTGCATGACGTAAGTCGGGATACGGCTGGGTGAAGACATGGGCAGAAGGTCCTCCGGGCAGTGAGGTAGCGCCTGTCATCTTGCAGGGTTGGGCGGTGGGCGGCAATGAGTCATACGATGACATTGGTTTTTTTGAAAGAAACCTCGCGATGAGCCTGTCCAAAAAGCGCATTAGCTTAAGAACAGTGATAGTCGTTATTTTTCAGTTGGTTGCGATTTAAATCTGATCTTTATTCTCAAGACAAATCGTATTTATCTTTTTGGACACGTTCGCCAAATCCACTTTTTTCAAGAAAAAACGTTCTAACCCATCGGTTGATTTAGAACCGTTGTACGACCACTGTAATGACCAACGCAGCCCAACCTCTTTCAAAAACAATCAAAGGTGCGCACGTCATGATCCTGCTATTTCCCCTCGCCGCCCCGCCCGACCTCCCCTTGAAATCAGTCGCAGAAAGACGTTCCTGAACGTCTGAAAACCGCGCTGCAACCCGTTCGATTGCCTTGCCCCACACGTTGCGGGCAACGGCATCGGCTGCTCGAAAAATCTCGACTCTTCTAACAATAACGAGGTCTCCGCATGTCCAACTCCCATTCTTCCAGTGCCACGGTGCCGCCGGTGATCGCCGGTGCACGCGATGCCGTTTCGGCGCAGCGTCTGCCTACGCGGCGGCGCTGGTTCATGCTGTCGCTGCTGCTGATCGCGACGATCATCAATTACATCGACCGGGTGAACATCTCGATCGCCGCGCCGTTCATGGCCAAGGACCTGGGCCTGGACAAGATCGAGATGGGCCTGATCTTTTCCGCGTTCGCCTGGACCTATGCCTTGGCGCTGGTGCCGGCCGGCTTCATCGCTGATCGATTTGGCTCGCGCTTCACCTACGGCGTATCGCTGATCAGTTGGTCGACCGTCACCGTTTGCCAAGGTTTCGCCACGGGATTTGCCTCGCTGTTCGGCCTGCGCCTGGCGGTCGGCGCCATGGAAGCCCCGGCTTTCCCGGCCAACAGCCGCGCGGTGACGGTGTGGTTCCCGGCGCGGGAACGCGGGATGGCCAGCAGCATTTACGTGTGCGGTCAGTACCTCGGCACGGCGCTGTTCACCGGCGCGCTGCTGTGGCTGGCGACCACCTTTGACTGGCGCCACGTGTTCTACAGCACCGGCGCACTCGGCATCGTCTTCGGTGTGCTGTGGCTGTACCTGTATCGCGATCCGCTGAACTGCAAGAAGGTCAGCCAGGAAGAATTGAAGTACATCGAAACCGGCGGCGGTCTGGTCAAGAGCAGCCAGGAGCGCACCCGCTTCAACTGGCGGCAGATTGCCGAGCTGTTCAGCTATCGGCAGATCTGGGCGATCTGCATCGGCAAGTTCGCCAGCACCTCGGCGCTGTACTTCTTCCTCACCTGGTTCCCGACCTACCTGATCGAAGAACGCAAACTGACCATGATCAAGGCCGGGATCTTCGCCGTGCTGCCCTTCGTCGGTGCCACGGTGGGGATTCTGCTGGCCGGCATCGTTTCCGACCTGCTGATCCGTCGCGGCTACTCGATGTCGTTTGCGCGCAAGTTGCCGCTGGTGGTCGGTTCGATGCTGGGCATGTCGATCGTGCTGGTGAATTTCACTGACTCCAACCTGATCTGCATCGCCGTGTTGACCATCGCGTTCTTCGCCCAAGGCATCGCGTCCTCGTCGTGGGCGGCGGTGTCGGAAGTGGCGCCGAAAGAGCTGATCGGCCTCACCGGCGGCATTACCAGCCTGGCGGCGAACATCGGCGGCATCGTCACGCCGATCGTGATCGGCGCCATCGTCCACGCCACCGGCACCTTCGCCTATGCCTTCTGGTTCATTGGCGGCGTGGCGCTGATCGGCACCCTCTCCTATTCGTTGTTGCTCGGACGTCTGTACCGCATCGAGCTGAAGGTGCGCTGAGGCGAAAAGCCCGGATTTGTCCAAACGCAGGCGGCTTTCGTCCAACTTCGCCGACGCCAGCCGCCGTACGCTGCCCTTTCAAACAGGATGACCCGCAGGATGAACATGACCGAATACGTCTTTACCCCGGATCTGCCCGTGACCTTGCCGGTCCTCGGCACCGAGCAGCGCTTCCCCGTTGGCCGGGTGTTCTGTGTCGGCCGCAACTACCCATGGCCGGACACTCAAGGCCAGTCGCGCCAGCCGCCGGTGTTTTTCATGAAACCGGCAAGTTGCGTGGTCGATGCCGTCGGCGACATCGCCTTCCCGACAGTGTGCGAGGACTTCGTTCACGAAATCGAACTGGTCGTCGCCATCGGTGAAGGCGGCGCCAATATCCCCGAGGATCAAGCGCTCGCCTACGTGTGGGGCTACGCCGCCGGCCTCGACCTGACTCGCCGCGATGTGCAACGCGCAGCCAAGAGCAACGGCTTGCCGTGGGAAGGCGCCAAGGTGTTCGACGGTGCCGCGCCGATGACTGCCGTCGTCCCGGTGAGCCGCAGCGGCCATCCCGAGGGCGAATTGTGGCTGAACGTCAACGGCGAAGAACGCCAGCGCGACAATCTCGACAGCCAGATCTGGTCGGTCAGTGAAGTAATCGCGCGCATCTCGCAATCCGTGGCCCTGCGCGCCGGCGACCTGATCATGACCGGCAGCCCCGCCGGCGTTGACAGCCTGCAACCGGGCGACGTGATCAGCGCCGGCATCGACGGCATCGGCCACCTGGAAATGCGCGTCGGCCCACGGCCCTGATTCCAGCGGATTGAGAAAAAAGGAGAACAACACTATGACGACCCCTTTGAAAGTTGCGCTGGTGACCGGCGCCGGCAGTGGCATCGGCCGCGCCGTGGCGCTGGGCCTGATGGCTGACGGCTTCACCCTCGTGCTCGCCGGACGCCGGCCCGAGCCCTTGCAAGCGCTGGTCGAACTAGCGCTGAGCCAGGGTCACCAAGCACTGGCGGTACCCACCGACGTGCGTGATCCGGCCAGTGTCGATGTGCTGTTCGCGACCATTGCCGAGGTCTACGGGCGTCTCGATGTGGTCTTCAACAACGCCGGCGTCAACGCCCCCGCCGTGCCGCTGGATGAACTGACCTTCGAGCAGTGGCGCAACGTGATCGACACCAACCTCAACGGAGTCTTTCTCTGCGCTCGCGGCGCGTTTGGGCTGATGCGCAAACAACAGCCGCAGGGCGGACGAATCATCAACAACGGCTCGATTTCCGCACACACACCGCGCCCGTTCAGCAGCGCCTACACCGCGAGCAAACACGCCGTGCTCGGCCTGACCAAATCCCTGGCGCTGGATGGCCGTGAATTCAACATTGCCTGCAGCCAGATCGACATCGGCAATGCCCTGACGGAAATGTCGGTGCGCATGACCAAAGGCGTGCGCCAGGCCAATGGCAGCATCGCCGTCGAGCCGATGGTCGACGTCAAACACGTCGCCGATGCAGTGCGCTACATCGCCGGCCTTCCGCTGTCAGCCAACGTCCTGAACATGACCGTCATGGCCAGCGCCATGCCGTTTGCCGGCCGCGGTTGAGCCGGCCTTTTTATTGCGTAACGAGGTAGCCATGAAGCCAGAAATCCTGCAACTGAGCCCGATCCTGATCCCGGAAATCAACGCGCGTCTGGACGAACTGTTCACCGTACGCCGCTACTTCCAGCAAGCGGACAAACCCGCCTACATAAAGGAACACGGCGCCAGCATTCGCGGCGTCATCACCGGCGGTCACACCGGCATCAGCCAGGCGCTGATGGCGCAACTGCCGAACCTGGAAGTCGTCGCGGTCAACGGCGTCGGCACCGACGCCGTTGACCTGGCCTACGCCCGCGATCGCGGCATCCGCGTCACCGCCACCATCGGCGCCCTCACCGAAGACGTCGCCGACCTCGCCATCGGCCTGCTCATCTCGGTCTGTCGCGGCCTGTGCACCAGCGACCGCTACGTGCGCTCCGGCCAATGGCCACAAAGCCCGACCCCACTCGCCCCGCTGCCCTTGGCCCGACAAGTCTCCGGCATGCGCATCGGCATCGTCGGCATGGGCCGTGTCGGCCGCGCCATCGCCACCCGCGCCGCCGCCTTCGGCTGCCCGATCAGCTACACCGACCTGCAACCGATGAGCGACGTCCCCCACACCTTCGTCGCCGACCTCAAACAACTGGCCCGCGACAGCGACGCTCTGATCCTCGCCGCCGCGGCGGACAAGGGCGAAGCGATCATCGACGCGCAAGTGTTGCAAGCGCTGGGCGAGGACGGTTATCTGATCAACGTCGCCCGGGGCAAACTGGTGAATGAGGCGGATCTGGTAGCCGCGCTTTCGGCTGGGGAAATCGCCGGGGCTGGGCTGGATGTGTTTGTCGATGAACCGAATGTGCCGGAAGCGTTGTTTGGTAATGAACAGGTGGTGCTGCAACCGCATCGGGCCAGCGCAACATTGCAGACTCGCACGCGGATGGGGGAAATGGTGGTGGCGAGTCTGGTTGATACGTTTGCGGGGAAAGTGCCGGTTGGGTGTGTGACGGGGTGAATGGTTGTTTGGGATAGGCTGCAGATTGCGTTGAATCAGTGAAACCCAGCCCCCTCACCCCAGCCCTCTCCCCCCAGGGGGCGAGGGGGAAAGGGAGCCGATCTTCGTTGAATTCAAGAACGAGCTCGACGCAGAGTCTCAGGTCGGCGCATCTTCAACAAACACCTCGACCAAGTCCCCTCTCCTTCTGGGAGAGGGTTAGGGTGAGGGCCGTCCCTGGAGAAACCGGATCGCAAGACAAAACAACACTCCCCAATCATCATCGTGTTGCCTGATACACAGCCATCGCGAGCAGGCTCACTCCTACAGTTTTGATCGGATGCATTCAGTGAGAAAACGGTCGGCTGTCAGGCCGCCTTCGCGAGCAAGCTCGCTCCCACAGAAAAGCAAAAAGCAAAAGCAATCCGCCTCCTGCTTTCACCACTCAATACAATGAGCGCAAGCTCGAGTGGCTCTTGATCCTGGAGCCCGTCGGCAGGCTGAGCGGAGGGATTGATCCGGAGGTGGGAGCGCAGCGACCGTACGACGCAGTCGTACACAGCGGAAGGAGGTGCAGCGAAGCAAACCGTAGCCGCTGCGCCCGGATCGATTCCGGAGCGAAGGTACCCCGAGCCCCAGCGAGCGGGCCGAACGTCAGGGCGCAGCCTTTTGGTTACTTTTTGGCGTTTCGGTGCGTGTCAACGTATCTGTCGCTTCACGGCTGTTTTAGGAGTCTATTACGCCCTTGTTTCAGGGCGCTCTGGAT
>NZ_JBEOPW010000035.1:0-16007 GCF_040310465.1 Pseudomonas sp. H26/SER47-MNA-CIBAN-0231
GAAGGCGTTGAAATGGTAATGCCAGGTGATAACATTCAGATGACTGTTACCCTGATCAAAACCATCGCGATGGAAGACGGTCTGCGTTTCGCTATCCGTGAAGGCGGTCGTACCGTCGGCGCTGGCGTCGTAGCCAAAATCATCGAATAAGCGGTTGTAATGTATTTTTCGGGCCGGCATAATGGTCGGCCTGATTTTGTTTTAGGTCAGTAGCTCAATTGGCAGAGCGACGGTCTCCAAAACCGTAGGTTGGGGGTTCGATTCCCTCCTGACCTGCCAGATTCACTCGGTGTGTCTGGCTTTCTTTTCACAGGATCTTCATAGATGACTCCTAAAGCTGAAGCTCAAGGCTCTCGCTTCGATCTGCTCAAGTGGCTTGTAGTAGTCGCTTTGGTAGTTGTTGGCGTTGTTGGCAATCAGTATTACGCTGCTTCGCCGATCCTGTACCGTGTACTCGCTTTGCTTGCCATTGCTGCTGTAGCTGCCTTTGTAGGCCTGCAGACCGCGAAGGGCAAGTCTTTCTTTGTACTGGTTAAGGAAGCTCGCACCGAGATTCGTAAAGTCGTGTGGCCAACTCGCCAAGAAACCACGCAGACCACGCTGATTGTCGTGGCTGTTGTTCTGGTTATGGCGTTGCTGTTGTGGGGTCTTGATTCCCTGCTCGGCTGGCTTGTTTCCTTGATTGTCGGCTAAGGGTGTCCCGTGGCTAAGCGTTGGTATGTTGTGCATGCTTACTCGGGTTACGAGAAGCATGTGATGCGCTCGCTGATCGAGCGCGTAAAGCTGGCTGGCATGGAAGATGGCTTCGGCGAGATTCTGGTTCCCACTGAAGAAGTGGTTGAGATGCGTAACGGCCAGAAGCGCAAAAGCGAACGGAAGTTCTTCCCAGGCTATGTGCTGGTCCAGATGGATATGAATGAGGGTACTTGGCACTTGGTCAAGGATACTCCTCGGGTGATGGGTTTTATCGGCGGTACCGCTGACAAGCCTGCGCCAATTACAGATAAAGAGGCAGAAGCGATTCTGCGTCGCGTTGCTGATGGTAGCGACAAGCCTAAGCCGAAGACATTGTTCGAGCCAGGTGAGACGGTACGTGTCAACGACGGTCCATTCGCTGATTTCAATGGCGTTGTGGAAGAAGTTAACTACGAAAAGAGCCGGATCCAAGTGGCTGTGCTCATTTTCGGTCGCTCTACTCCGGTGGAGCTCGAGTTCAGTCAGGTCGAGAAGGTCTAACTGGGCAAGCAATCCCAACCCCGCAGCCTTAGGCTGTGGGGTTTTGTCGTCACTGGGATAAACGCGCAAGTAACCGGGGAGCCTTTCGAGGCGTTCGAACCCGTAATTGGAGTGCCTCATGGCCAAGAAGATTACCGCTTACATCAAGCTGCAAGTGAAGGCCGCTCAGGCTAACCCAAGTCCACCGGTTGGTCCTGCTCTGGGTCAGCACGGCGTGAACATCATGGAATTCTGCAAGGCTTTCAACGCCCGTACCCAGGGTCTTGAGCCAGGTCTGCCGACTCCAGTGATCATCACTGTCTACAGCGACCGTAGCTTCACTTTCGAAACCAAATCCACCCCTGCTTCGGTTCTGCTGAAGAAGGCGGCCGGTCTGACCAGCGGTTCCGCTCGTCCGAACACCGTTAAGGTTGGCACTGTTACCCGTGCTCAGCTGGAAGAAATCGCGAAAACCAAAAACGCGGATCTGACTGCAGCTGATATGGATGCAGCCGTGCGTACTATCGCCGGTTCTGCTCGTAGCATGGGCCTTAACGTGGAGGGTGTGTAATGGCTAAGCTGACCAAGCGTCAAAAGGCTATCGCCGGCAAAATCGAAGCAGGCAAGGCCTACAACATTGTAGACGCCGCTGCTCTGCTGGCCGAGCTGTCGACTGTCAAGTTCAGCGAGTCGTTCGACGTTGCTGTAAACCTGGGTGTAGACCCGCGTAAATCTGACCAGGTTGTTCGTAGCGCCACTGTGCTGCCACACGGCACTGGCAAGACCGTTCGCGTTGCTGTGTTCACCCAGGGTCCAGCTGCTGAGGCCGCTCTGGCTGCCGGCGCTGACCGTGTAGGTATGGACGACCTGGCTGCCGAAATGAAAGGCGGCGACCTGAACTATGACGTAGTGATCGCATCCCCGGATGCCATGCGCGTTGTAGGTCAGTTGGGTCAGATCCTCGGTCCACGCGGCCTGATGCCTAACCCGAAAGTCGGCACCGTAACTCCAGACGTAGCTAACGCGGTCAAGAACGCCAAAGCTGGTCAGGTTCGTTATCGCACCGACAAAAACGGCATCATCCACACTTCCGTTGGCAAGATCGGCTTCGACGCCGTCAAGCTGAAGGAAAACGTTGAAGCCCTGATCGCTGATCTGAAGCGTATCAAGCCAGCTTCCTCGAAAGGCATTTACGTCAAGCGCGTTACCCTGAGCACCACTATGGGCCCAGGTCTGGTTATCGATCAGAGCTCGCTCGACGCGTAAGACAAAGGTTGGCGCGGATTGTCGCGCCAATTGAAAGATTGGGGTCCCTGCCTGGCGGGGGCTATCCAAGACCGTAGGCGGCGCAAGCCTTAAACCTCAAGCCTACGCAGATGGTGCTCCCGGTTCCTTACCGAATCAGACACCAAAACGACATTCGGTTCCGATCGAATGAAACGGTAACAAGCAGGAGTTAAACCCGTGGCAATTAATCTCGAAGACAAGAAGGCCATCGTCGCTGAAGTCAACGAGGCTGCCAAAGTCGCTCTGTCCGCTGTCGTGGTTGATGCACGTGGCGTAACAGTAGGCGCAATGACCGGACTCCGTAAAGAGGCTCGTGAAGCTGGCGTTTACGTACGTGTTGTACGTAACACCCTGCTCAAGCGCGCTGTTGCTGACACTCAATACAGTGTCCTCAACGACGTGTTCACCGGCCCGACCCTGATTGCATTCTCGAACGAACATCCGGGCGCTGCTGCCCGTATCTTCAAAGAGTTTGCCAAGGGTCAGGACAAGTTCGAGATCAAGGCAGCTGCGTTCGAGGGCAAGTTCCTCGCAGCTAATCAGATCGACGTACTGGCAACTCTGCCGACCCGTGACGAAGCAATTTCCCAGCTGATGAGCGTGATTCAAGGCGCAACCAGCAAATTGGCTCGTACTCTGGCGGCAATTCGCGACCAGAAAGAAGCTGCCGCAGCCTAAGGCTCGTCACTTCTCGCGTTTTTTGTTTATTTCGATGGTCGCGTAGGCCGTCCCCCAATTCAGGAATTGAGTCATGTCTCTGACTAACGAACAAATCATCGAAGCAATCGGCCAGAAATCCGTAGTGGAAATCGTTGAGCTGATCAAAGCGATGGAAGAAACCTTCGGTGTTACCGCTGCTGCCGCTTCGGCTGGCCCAGCTGTAGCTGCTGCTGCTGTTGAAGAGCAAACCGAGTTCAACGTTGTTCTGCTGGAAGCTGGCGAGAAGAAGGTTAACGTGATCAAGGCAGTTCGTGAACTGACCGGTCTGGGCCTGAAAGAAGCCAAAGAGAAAGTAGACGGCGCTCCTCAGGTTGTAGCTGAAGGCGTTTCGAAAGAAGCGGCTGAAGACGCCAAGAAGAAGCTGGAAGAAGCAGGCGCTAAAGTCGAGCTGAAGTAAGCATCGACTTTGCTCCTCCAGCCCGAGCGTCAAGCGACAGGCTGATGGCTGGTGGCTCTTGCCACCGGCCTTTTTCCGTTATTGGCAGCCGACTGGGTCGGTGCTGATAAAGGCGCTGTAACCACCCGATGCGGTGGCGCAAACCATGGGGTTTGCACGATTTTCTGGCTGCTCCCGTCGGGAGGGCCAAACAAGCAGGTGACCAAGCTGGGGAACGCTGATGGCTTACTCATATACTGAGAAAAAACGTATCCGCAAGGACTTTAGCAAGTTGCCGGACGTCATGGATGTGCCTTACCTCCTGGCCATCCAGCTGGATTCGTATCGTGAATTCTTGCAAGCGGGAGCGACTAAAGATCAGTTCCGCGACGTGGGCCTGCATGCGGCCTTCAAATCCGTTTTCCCGATCATCAGCTACTCCGGCAATGCTGCGCTGGAGTACGTCGGTTATCGCCTGGGCGAACCGGCATTTGATGTCAAAGAATGCGTATTGCGCGGTGTTACTTTCGCCGTACCTTTGCGGGTAAAAGTGCGCCTGATCATTTTCGACAAAGAATCGTCGAACAAAGCGATCAAGGACATCAAAGAGCAAGAAGTCTACATGGGTGAAATCCCCCTGATGACTGAGAACGGTACCTTCGTAATCAACGGTACCGAGCGTGTTATCGTTTCCCAGCTGCACCGTTCCCCGGGCGTGTTCTTCGACCACGACCGCGGCAAGACGCACAGCTCCGGCAAACTGCTGTACTCGGCTCGCATCATTCCTTACCGCGGTTCGTGGCTGGACTTCGAATTCGACCCGAAAGACTGCGTCTTCGTGCGTATCGACCGTCGTCGCAAACTGCCGGCTTCGGTACTGCTGCGCGCACTCGGTTACACCACCGAAGAAGTGCTGGACGCGTTCTACACCACCAACGTATTCCACCTGAGCGGCGAAACCCTCAGCCTGGAACTGGTGCCGTCGCGCCTGCGTGGTGAAGTTGCGGTTCTGGACATCCAGGACGAGAAGGGCAAGGTCATCGTTGAGCAAGGCCGCCGTATTACCGCGCGCCACATCAACCAGATCGAAAAAGCCGGTATCAAGACGCTGGATGTGCCACTGGACTACGTCCTTGGCCGCACCACCGCCAAGGCTATCGTGCACCCGGCTACCGGAGAAATCCTGGCCGAATGCAACACCGAGCTGAACACTGAAGTCCTGGCAAAGATCGCCAAGGCCCAGGTCGTTCGCATCGAGACCCTGTACACCAACGACATCGACTGCGGTCCGTTCGTCTCCGACACACTGAAGATCGACTCCACCAGCAACCAATTGGAAGCGCTGGTCGAGATCTATCGCATGATGCGTCCAGGCGAGCCGCCAACCAAAGACGCTGCCGAGACCCTGTTCAACAACCTGTTCTTCAGCCCTGAGCGCTATGACCTGTCTGCGGTCGGCCGGATGAAGTTCAACCGTCGTATCGGTCGTACCGAGATCGAAGGTTCGGGCGTGCTGTGCAAGGAAGATATCGTCGCGGTCCTGAAGACTCTGGTCGACATCCGCAACGGTAAAGGCATCGTCGATGACATCGACCACCTGGGTAACCGTCGTGTTCGCTGCGTAGGCGAAATGGCCGAGAACCAGTTCCGCGTTGGCTTGGTACGTGTTGAGCGTGCGGTCAAAGAGCGTCTGTCGATGGCTGAAAGCGAAGGCCTGATGCCGCAAGACCTGATCAACGCCAAGCCAGTGGCTGCGGCGGTGAAAGAGTTCTTCGGTTCCAGCCAGCTGTCGCAGTTCATGGACCAGAACAACCCGCTGTCCGAGATCACCCACAAGCGTCGTGTCTCTGCACTCGGCCCTGGCGGTCTGACTCGTGAGCGCGCAGGCTTCGAAGTCCGTGACGTACACCCGACTCACTACGGTCGTGTCTGCCCGATTGAAACGCCGGAAGGTCCGAACATCGGCCTGATCAACTCCCTGGCTGCGTACGCTCGCACCAACCAGTACGGCTTCCTGGAAAGCCCGTACCGCGTGGTGAAAGAGGGTGTGGTCACCGACGAGATCGTGTTCCTGTCCGCTATTGAAGAAGCCGATCACGTGATCGCGCAGGCTTCGGCGACCATGAACGAGCAGAAAGTCCTGATCGACGAACTGGTTGCCGTACGTCACCTGAACGAATTCACCGTCAAGGCGCCGGAAGACGTCACCCTGATGGACGTTTCGCCGAAGCAGGTTGTGTCGGTTGCAGCGTCGCTGATTCCGTTCCTCGAGCACGACGACGCCAACCGTGCGTTGATGGGTTCGAACATGCAGCGTCAGGCTGTACCGACTCTGCGCGCTGACAAGCCGCTGGTAGGTACCGGCATGGAGCGTAACGTAGCCCGTGACTCCGGCGTTTGCGTCGTGGCTCGTCGTGGTGGCGTGATCGATTCCGTCGATGCCAGCCGTATCGTGGTTCGTGTTGCCGATGACGAAGTTGAAACCGGTGAAGCCGGTGTCGACATCTACAACCTGACCAAGTACACCCGCTCGAACCAGAACACCTGCATCAACCAGCGTCCGCTGGTACGTAAAGGTGATCGCGTTCAGCGTAGCGACATCATGGCCGACGGCCCGTCCACCGACATGGGTGAACTGGCACTGGGTCAGAACATGCGCATCGCGTTCATGGCATGGAACGGCTTCAACTTCGAAGACTCCATCTGCCTGTCCGAGCGTGTGGTTCAGGAAGACCGTTTCACCACGATCCACATTCAGGAACTGACCTGTGTGGCCCGTGACACCAAGCTTGGCCCAGAGGAAATCACTGCGGACATCCCGAACGTGGGTGAAGCTGCACTGAACAAGCTGGACGAAGCCGGTATCGTTTACGTAGGTGCTGAAGTAGGCGCAGGCGACATCCTGGTTGGCAAGGTCACTCCGAAAGGCGAGACCCAACTGACTCCGGAAGAAAAACTGCTGCGTGCAATCTTCGGTGAAAAAGCCAGCGACGTTAAAGACACCTCCCTGCGCGTGCCAACCGGCACCAAAGGTACTGTCATCGACGTACAGGTCTTCACCCGTGACGGCGTTGAGCGTGATGCTCGTGCACTGTCGATCGAGAAGTCCCAGCTGGACGAGATCCGCAAGGATCTGAACGAAGAGTTCCGCATCGTTGAAGGCGCGACTTTCGAGCGTCTGCGTTCCGCACTGGTAGGCCACAAGGCTGAAGGCGGCGCCGGCCTGAAGAAAGGTCAGGACATCACCGACGAAGTACTCGACGGTCTTGAGCACGGCCAGTGGTTCAAACTGCGCATGGCTGAAGATGCTCTGAACGAGCAGCTCGAGAAGGCTCAGGCCTACATCGTTGATCGTCGCCGTCTGCTGGACGACAAGTTCGAAGACAAGAAGCGCAAACTGCAGCAGGGCGATGACCTGGCTCCAGGCGTGCTGAAAATCGTCAAGGTTTACCTGGCAATCCGTCGCCGCATCCAGCCGGGCGACAAGATGGCCGGTCGTCACGGTAACAAGGGTGTGGTCTCCGTGATCATGCCGGTTGAAGACATGCCGCACGATGCCAATGGCACCCCGGTCGACGTGGTCCTCAACCCGCTGGGCGTACCTTCGCGTATGAACGTTGGTCAGATCCTCGAAACCCACCTGGGCCTCGCGGCCAAAGGTCTGGGCGAGAAGATCAACCGGATGGTCGAAGAGCAGCGTAAAGTCGCTGAACTGCGCACCTTCCTGGACGAGATCTACAACCAGATCGGCGGTCGTAACGAAGATCTGGACAGCTTCTCCGATCAGGAAATCCTCGATCTGGCGAACAACCTGCGTGGCGGCGTTCCAATGGCCACTCCAGTGTTCGACGGCGCCAAGGAAAGCGAAATCAAGGCCATGCTGAAACTGGCAGACCTGCCGGAAAGCGGCCAGATGCAGCTGACCGACGGCCGTACCGGCAACAAGTTCGAGCGTCCAGTTACCGTTGGCTACATGTACATGCTGAAGCTGAACCACTTGGTAGACGACAAGATGCACGCGCGTTCTACCGGTTCTTACAGCCTGGTTACCCAGCAGCCGCTGGGTGGTAAGGCGCAGTTCGGTGGTCAGCGTTTCGGGGAGATGGAGGTCTGGGCACTGGAAGCATACGGTGCTGCTTACACTCTGCAAGAAATGCTCACAGTGAAGTCGGACGATGTGAACGGCCGTACCAAGATGTACAAGAACATCGTGGATGGCGATCACCGTATGGAGCCGGGCATGCCCGAGTCCTTCAACGTGTTGATCAAGGAAATTCGTTCCCTCGGCATCGATATCGATCTGGAAACCGAATAACACGTGACGCGAATCGAGAGCGGGGCAGGATTGCCCGCTCTCTGCTCCGCCAGGAGGAAAGGCCTTGAAAGACCTACTGAATTTGCTGAAAAACCAGGGTCAAGTCGAAGAGTTCGACGCCATCCGTATCGGATTGGCCTCGCCGGAGATGATCCGTTCGTGGTCGTTCGGTGAAGTTAAAAAGCCGGAAACCATCAACTACCGTACGTTCAAACCTGAGCGTGACGGCCTGTTCTGCGCCAAGATCTTTGGCCCGGTAAAGGATTACGAGTGCCTGTGCGGTAAGTACAAGCGCTTGAAGCACCGTGGTGTGATCTGCGAGAAGTGCGGCGTTGAAGTTGCACTGGCCAAGGTTCGTCGTGAGCGCATGGCGCACATCGAACTGGCTTCGCCGGTTGCCCACATCTGGTTCCTGAAATCGCTGCCGTCGCGTATCGGCCTGCTGATGGACATGACCCTGCGTGATATCGAACGCGTTCTCTACTTCGAGAGCTATGTCGTTATCGATCCAGGCATGACCACCCTTGAAAAAGGTCAGCTGCTGAACGACGAGCAGTACTTCGAAGCGCTGGAAGAGTTCGGTGACGATTTCGACGCCCGCATGGGTGCCGAAGCTGTCCGTGAACTGCTGCACGCTATCGACCTGGAGCACGAGATTGGCCGTCTGCGTGAAGAGATTCCGCAAACCAACTCGGAAACCAAGATCAAGAAGCTGTCCAAGCGTCTGAAGTTGATGGAAGCCTTCCAGGGTTCCGGCAACCTGCCAGAGTGGATGGTGCTGACCGTTCTGCCGGTTCTGCCGCCAGATCTGCGTCCACTGGTCCCGCTGGATGGCGGTCGTTTCGCGACCTCCGACCTCAACGATCTGTATCGTCGAGTGATCAACCGTAACAACCGTTTGAAGCGCCTGCTGGATCTGTCCGCGCCGGACATCATCGTGCGCAACGAAAAGCGTATGTTGCAGGAAGCGGTCGATGCACTGCTCGACAACGGTCGTCGTGGCCGCGCTATCACTGGTTCCAACAAGCGTCCTCTGAAATCCCTGGCTGACATGATCAAGGGTAAGCAAGGTCGTTTCCGTCAGAACTTGCTCGGTAAGCGTGTTGACTACTCCGGTCGTTCGGTAATTACCGTAGGCCCGACCCTGCGTCTGCACCAGTGCGGTCTGCCGAAGAAGATGGCTCTCGAGCTGTTCAAGCCGTTCATTTTCGGCAAGCTGGAAATGCGTGGTCTGGCGACCACCATCAAAGCGGCCAAGAAAATGGTCGAGCGCGAACTGCCAGAGGTTTGGGACGTTCTTGCTGAAGTGATTCGCGAACACCCGGTTCTGCTCAACCGTGCACCGACCCTTCACCGTCTGGGTATCCAGGCGTTTGAACCGGTACTGATCGAAGGTAAGGCTATCCAGCTGCACCCTCTGGTCTGCGCCGCGTACAACGCCGACTTCGACGGCGACCAAATGGCCGTGCACGTACCGCTGACGCTGGAAGCCCAGCTCGAAGCGCGTGCGTTGATGATGTCGACCAACAACATTCTGTCGCCAGCCAACGGTGAGCCAATCATCGTTCCGTCGCAGGACGTTGTATTGGGTCTGTACTACATGACTCGTGAAGCGATCAACGCCAAGGGCGAAGGTCGTGTGTTCGCGGATCTGCAGGAAGTCGACCGTGTGTTCCGTGCCGGCGAAGCCGCACTGCACGCCAAGGTCAAGGTTCGTATCAACGAAACCGTCAACGACCGTGACGGCAACAGCGTGAGCGGTACCCGTATCGTCGACACCACTGTCGGCCGTGCGCTGCTGTTCCAGGTTGTGCCGAAAGGTCTGTCGTTCGACGTCGTCAACCTGCCGATGAAGAAAAAGGCGATCTCCAAGCTGATCAACCAGTGCTACCGCGTGGTTGGTCTGAAAGAGACCGTGATCTTCGCTGACCAGTTGATGTACACCG
Organism: Pseudomonas sp. H26/SER47-MNA-CIBAN-0231; assembly: GCF_040310465.1. NCBI lineage: Bacteria > Pseudomonadati > Pseudomonadota > Gammaproteobacteria > Pseudomonadales > Pseudomonadaceae > Pseudomonas > Pseudomonas sp. H26/SER47-MNA-CIBAN-0231. The sequence continues at coordinate 9,860 of NZ_JBEOPW010000035.1, forward strand.
GTTTCGCTTACTCGACCATCTCCGGCGTTTCCATCGGTGTTAACGACTTCGTTATCCCGGATGAAAAAGCCCGCATCATCGGTGCAGCCACCGACGAAGTGAAAGAGATCGAGAGCCAGTACGCCTCCGGCCTGGTAACCCAGGGCGAGAAGTACAACAAAGTGATCGACCTCTGGTCGAAAGCGAACGACGAAGTTTCCAAGGCGATGATGGCCAACCTCTCGAAAGAGAAAGTCATCGACCGTCACGGCGACGAGGTCGACCAAGAGTCTTTCAACTCGATGTACATGATGGCTGACTCGGGTGCGCGGGGTTCCGCAGCACAGATTCGTCAGCTGGCCGGTATGCGTGGTCTGATGGCCAAGCCGGACGGTTCCATCATTGAAACGCCGATTACTGCGAACTTCCGTGAAGGTCTGAGCGTACTTCAGTACTTCATCTCGACTCACGGTGCTCGTAAAGGTCTGGCGGATACCGCGTTGAAAACCGCTAACTCTGGTTACCTGACTCGTCGTCTGGTAGACGTGGCGCAGGATCTGGTAGTAACCGAGATCGATTGCGGCACCGAACACGGTCTGCTGATGACTCCGCACATTGAAGGCGGTGACGTTGTAGAACCGTTGGGTGAGCGCGTACTGGGTCGTGTCATTGCCCGTGACGTATTCAAGCCAGGCACCGAGGACGTTATCGTTCCTGCCGGTACTCTGGTAGACGAGAAGTGGGTCGAATTCATCGAGCTGAACAGCATCGACGAAGTGATCGTGCGTTCGCCGATCAGCTGCGAAACCCGCTACGGCATCTGCGCCAAGTGCTACGGCCGTGATCTGGCTCGTGGTCACCAGGTGAACATCGGTGAAGCGGTCGGCGTTATCGCTGCCCAGTCCATCGGTGAGCCGGGTACCCAGCTGACCATGCGTACGTTCCACATCGGTGGTGCGGCAAGCCGTACTTCCGCAGCCGACAGCGTTCAGGTGAAGAATGGCGGTACCGTCCGTCTGCACAACCTGAAGCACGTTGAGCGAGTGGATGGCCATCTGGTTGCTGTGTCCCGTTCCGGTGAGCTGGCAATCGCGGATGACTTCGGTCGTGAGCGTGAGCGTTACAAGCTGCCGTACGGTGCTGTGATTTCGGTTAAGGAAGGTGACAAGGTCGACGCTGGCGCAATCGTCGCCAAGTGGGATCCGCACACTCACCCGATCGTTACCGAAATGAAAGGTACCGTGACCTACGTGGGCATGGAAGAAGGCATCACGATCAAGCGTCAGACTGACGAATTGACCGGTATGACCAACATTGAAGTACTTGACGCGAAAGATCGTCCAGCTGCCGGTAAGGAAATCCGTCCAGCAGTGAAGATGGTCGACGACAACGGCAAGGATCTGTTGCTGCCAGGCACTGACGTTATCGCTCAGTACTTCCTGCCAGCCAACGCCTTGGTCGGTGTGGCTGACGGTGCGAAGATTGCGATCGGTGACGTTATCGCTCGTATCCCGCAGGAAACTTCGAAGACCCGTGACATCACCGGTGGTCTGCCGCGTGTTGCCGACCTGTTCGAAGCCCGTCGTCCGAAAGAAGCGTCGATTCTGGCTGAAGTCAGCGGCACCATCGCGTTCGGTAAAGAGACCAAAGGCAAGCGCCGTCTGGTCATTACTCCGAACGACGGTAGCGATCCGTACGAAGAGCTGATTCCGAAGTGGCGTCACCTGAACGTCTTCGAAGGCGAACAGGTAAACCGCGGCGAAGTTATCTCCGACGGTCCAAGCGATCCGCACGACATCCTGCGTCTGCTGGGTGTAAGCGCGCTGGCCAAGTACATCGTCAACGAGATCCAGGACGTTTATCGTCTGCAAGGCGTGAAGATCAACGACAAGCACATCGAGACCATCCTGCGTCAGATGCTGCGTAAAGTTGAGATCTCCGAGTCCGGCGATTCCAGCTTCATCAAGGGCGACCAGATGGAGCTGACTCACGTACTGGTAGAGAACGAGCGTCTGGGCGCGGAAGACAAGTTTGTCTCCAAGTTCACTCGCGTTCTGCTGGGTATCACCAAGGCGTCGTTGTCCACCGAATCGTTCATCTCGGCGGCTTCCTTCCAGGAAACCACCCGCGTACTGACCGAAGCGGCAGTCACCGGCAAGCGCGATTACCTGCGCGGCCTGAAAGAAAACGTAGTCGTGGGTCGTCTGATCCCGGCCGGTACCGGTCTTGCCTATCACAGCGAGCGCAAGCGTCGCCGTGATGCCGACAAGCCGTTGCGCGTAAGCGCCAGTGAAGTGGAAGCTGCACTGACCGAAGCGCTGAACTCGAGCGGTAACTGAGTTCTGCGATAAACGAGCGTGAGGCCCTGATCGCTCCGTTCGTCGAATCGAGACATCAAGTCAAGGTTCGATGGGCGGGGAGGTCGGGGCCTTGCCTTGACTGGAATCAAGATCCTCTTTAGACTCTTGATCCCCTAAATTTGGCGGGAATTCGTTCCTGCCATTTTGCTTTTCTTGCAAGACAATAGCGTCGCAAGACAACAGTGGAGCTAGTAGATGGCAACTATCAACCAGCTGGTACGTCAGCCGCGTAAGCGTATCGTCGAGAAATCCGACGTACCTGCGCTGCAGAACTGCCCGCAACGTCGTGGCGTGTGCACCCGTGTGTACACCACCACGCCGAAAAAACCTAACTCGGCACTGCGTAAAGTATGCCGTGTGCGTCTGACCAACGGTTTCGAGGTTTCCTCGTACATCGGTGGTGAAGGCCACAACCTGCAAGAGCACAGCGTGGTACTGATCCGCGGCGGTCGTGTAAAAGACTTGCCAGGTGTTCGTTACCACACCGTTCGCGGCTCCTTGGATACTTCCGGCGTTAAAGGTCGTAACCAGGGTCGTTCGAAGTACGGTACCAAGCGTCCGAAGTAATCGGCCGTTTTGCAGATTTTTATTTTATTGAGTCGATAAGAGTAAGGTCGGGCACGCATCCTCTGGATCTGTCCCGAGCTAACCTGAAGACCGCTTGAGGGCTTATCATGCCAAGACGTCGCGTAGCAGCAAAGCGTGAGATTCTGGACGATCCGAAATACGGAAGCCAGATCCTCGCCAAATTCATGAACCACGTTATGGAAAGCGGCAAGAAAGCCGTTGCCGAGCGTATCGTTTATGGTGCCCTGGAAACCGTTGCGGCCCGTAAGGCTGGCACCGATCCCCTGGAACTCTTCGAAAAAGCACTCGACGCCATCGCTCCGCTGGTCGAAGTGAAGTCGCGCCGCGTTGGTGGTGCTACTTACCAGGTTCCGGTCGAGGTTCGTCCTTCCCGTCGTAACGCTCTGGCAATGCGCTGGTTGGTAGACTTCGCCCGTAAGCGCGGCGAGAAGTCTATGGCTCTGCGTTTGGCTGGCGAACTGCTGGATGCTGCCGAAGGTAAAGGTGCTGCTGTTAAGAAGCGTGAAGACGTGCACCGTATGGCCGAAGCTAACAAAGCTTTCTCGCACTACCGCTTCTAATTTTAGCTTCACTAATTTTGCGAGGGCTTTATGGCTCGTACTACTCCGATTAGCCGCTACCGTAACATCGGTATCGTCGCTCACGTGGATGCTGGTAAAACCACCACCACCGAGCGCGTACTGTTTTACACCGGCAAAAGTCACAAAATGGGCGAGGTGCATGATGGCGCCGCGACCACAGACTGGATGGTTCAGGAGCAGGAGCGTGGTATTACCATTACTTCTGCTGCCATTACCGCCTTCTGGAAAGGTTCCGAGAAGCAGTACTCTCACGAGCACCGTTTCAACGTAATCGATACCCCGGGCCACGTTGACTTCACCATTGAAGTTGAGCGTTCCCTGCGCGTACTCGACGGCGCTGTCGTTGTGTTCTGCGGTACTTCGGGTGTTGAGCCGCAGTCGGAAACCGTATGGCGTCAAGCCAACAAATACGGCGTTCCACGTCTTGTTTACGTAAACAAGATGGACCGTGCCGGCGCCAACTTCCTGCGCGTGATCGGTCAGATCAAGCAGCGTCTGGGTCACACTCCGGTGCCGATCCAGTTGGCCATCGGTTCCGAAGACAACTTCCAGGGTCAGATCGATCTGATCAACATGCAAGCTGTTTACTGGAACGACTCCGACAAAGGTATGGTCCCTGTTCGCAAGGACATTCCTGCCGAGCTCCAAGAGCTGGCTGAAGAGTGGCGCAACAACATGGTTGAGGCTGCTGCCGAAGCCAACGAAGAGCTGATGAACAAGTACCTGGAAGGCGAAGAGCTGTCGATCGAAGAGATCAAGGCTGCTTTGCGTCAGCGTACTATCGCCGGCGAAATCGTTCTGGCCGTTTGCGGTTCTTCGTTCAAGAACAAGGGCGTTCCCCTGGTTCTCGACGCCGTTATCGACTACCTGCCTGCTCCGACCGACATTCCTGCTATCAAGGGTTCCAACCCTGATAACGAGGAAGAAGAGATGGAGCGTCATGCAGACGACAACGAGCCTTTCGCGGCTCTGGCGTTCAAGATCGCTACCGACCCATTCGTGGGTACCCTGACCTTCGTCCGCGTTTACTCGGGCGTGTTGAACTCCGGCGACGGCGTGATCAACTCGGTCAAAGGCAAGAAAGAGCGCGTGGGTCGTATGGTGCAAATGCACGCAAACGCCCGTGAAGAGATCAAGGAAGTACGCGCTGGTGACATCGCGGCCCTGATCGGCATGAAGGACGTCACCACTGGTGAAACCCTCTGCAACGCTGACAAGCCAATCATCCTGGTTCGCATGGACTTCCCGGAGCCGGTTATTTCGGTTGCCGTAGAGCCTAAGACCAAGGATGACCAGGAAAAAATGGGTATCGCTCTGGGCAAGCTCGCTCAGGAAGACCCGTCTTTCCGCGTTAAAACTGATGAAGAGACTGGTCAGACGATCATCTCGGGCATGGGCGAGCTGCACCTGGACATCCTGGTTGACCGGATGCGCCGTGAGTTCAACGTCGAAGCCAACATCGGCAAGCCTCAGGTTTCGTATCGTGAGCGCATCACGAAGAACTGTGAAATCGAAGGCAAGTTCGTTCGTCAGTCCGGTGGTCGCGGCCAGTTCGGTCACTGCTGGATCCGTTTTGCTCCTGCTGACGAAGGTCAGGAAGGTCTGCAATTCGTGAACGAAGTTGTAGGTGGTGTGGTTCCTAAGGAATACATCCCGGCTATCCAGAAGGGTATCGAAGAGCAGATGAAGAACGGCGTTGTTGCCGGCTATCCGCTGATCGGCCTGAAGGCTACCGTGTTCGATGGTTCTTACCACGACGTCGACTCCAACGAGATGGCGTTTAAGGTGGCTGCTTCCATGGCGACCAAGCAACTGGCCCAGAAGGGCGGTGGTGAGTTGCTCGAGCCGATCATGGCGGTAGAGGTTGTTACGCCTGAAGACTATATGGGTGATGTGATGGGCGACCTTAACCGTCGTCGCGGCATGATCCAGGGTATGGAAGACACAGTGTCCGGCAAGGTTATCCGTGCCGAGGTTCCACTGGGTGAGATGTTCGGTTATGCGACCGACGTTCGTTCCATGTCCCAGGGTCGCGCAAGCTACTCTATGGAATTCAAAAAATACGATACGGCTCCGTCGCACATCGTCGAATCCGTAACCAAAAAACAAGGCTGATTCAGCCCCTTTAGGCTAGGAGTTAATTGTCGTGGCTAAAGAAAAATTTGATCGTTCCCTACCGCACGTCAACGTTGGCACCATCGGTCACGTTGACCACGGTAAAACCACTCTGACTGCTGCTCTGACTCGCGTCTGCTCCGAAGTTTTCGGTTCGGCCGTCGTTGAATTCGACAAGATCGACAGCGCACCAGAAGAAAAAGCTCGCGGTATCACCATCAACACCGCTCACGTTGAGTACAACTCGACTATTCGTCACTACGCTCACGTTGACTGCCCAGGTCACGCTGACTACGTGAAGAACATGATCACCGGTGCTGCCCAGATGGACGGCGCGATCCTGGTTTGCTCGGCCGCTGATGGTCCGATGCCACAAACCCGTGAGCACATCCTGCTGTCCCGTCAGGTAGGCGTTCCGTACATCGTGGTTTTCCTGAACAAGGCTGACCTGGTAGACGACGCTGAGCTGCTGGAACTGGTTGAGATGGAAGTTCGTGACCTGCTGTCGACCTACGACTTCCCAGG
>NZ_JBEOPW010000036.1:0-9137 GCF_040310465.1 Pseudomonas sp. H26/SER47-MNA-CIBAN-0231
TACGCCGACCGCAAAGTCGAAACCCGCGCCAACGACCACCTCACCGTCGGCGTGAACCAGCACATCAAGATCGGCACCGGCCAGTTCATCGACGCAGGGCAAGAAATCCACCTGAGCAGCGGCATGAAAGTGGTGATGGAAGCCGGCGCCGAACTCACGCTGATCGGCGGCGGCAGCTTCATCAAGATCGACGCCGGCGGCGTGACCATGAGCGGGCCGGTGATCAACATGAACTCCGGGGGTAGCCCGGGCGTTGGTACGGGCGCCGCGCCGTTGATGCCGGGACCTTTGAAACAGGCAGATGCAGATAAGGCTGGGCAGGTAGTGAAACCTTCGCTCGGTTCGTTCAAAGCTCAATCGAAGGCAGGCGTCTTGCTGCCCACTCCATCATGTCATCTGGATGCGAGCGGTCATTGCCCGATCCACCAACCCGGTGCGTCGACATGATTGAGTCCATCGAATCGCCGTTCAAACAGTCCACGACGACAGGCGCGATGTGTCTGATTCTGGACAGAAGCTTTGATGCGGATCTGCTCAGTCACTTGTTCCAGAGTGACGAACAGTACCGCCCCAGCTGCCTTCCACTGTTCACCAATACCCGCTACGCAGACTTGCAACCAGCAGGCCCATACGTCGTCCTGTATCCGGAGAGGCAAACCGTTGCTCCCTACGTCAGCACTTTGCTGGAGCAGTCTGATGCAGGTTGCGTCGCCTGGTTAAGCGACTCCGCTTTGCTGGATCAGGGCGTGGAACACTGGCGCAGCTTGCTGACCGTGCGCACCGACGAAGAACCGCAACAGATGATGCGTTTCTTCGATCCGCGCTGGCTCGAACCGTTGCTGCTTGCACTCGACGAGACCGAAAGAGCGCAGTTCATGGGGCCGTTCAGCGCGCTGGCATGGCGTAACGAGATTGGCTGGCGCTTCTACGCAAAACCTCCTCACACCCCGCCGACGGCCAAGCAGCCACCGGCATGGCTATACGTGGGCGAAGAACGTCAGGCATTGATCGAACAGGGCCGGCTCAGAGTCATCGCCACGCGCTTCGCGGACGATTACCGCGAGGTTCTGCCGACGGATGACCGCGTCGAGTTCGTTCATCGCCAGTTACTGGCCGCAAAAGATACGGGATACGAGCAAATGGCCGATCAGGAGCGCTGGCTTCGCGTAGCGATCCAGCGTGGCGACCGATTCTGGAAGCAGCCGCCCGCCACCGAGTTGCTCGCGCGTGACGACATAGCGCTCGGCGACAAGCTGACTCAACTGGAAAGCCTGTGAATCACAAGGACGATGAGCAATGAGCACCACCTACACCGTTAAGAGCGGCGACACTCTTGGCAGCATTGCCGCCGCCAACAAATGCTCCGTGGCCGATCTACGAGCGCTGAATCCGATCATCACCGACCCCAACCACATCAAGCCTGGATGGGCGCTGCAATTGCCGGCAGCCAAGGTTTTGCCGCCGCCGAAACACGCCGAGAACAAGAGCACCACAGCCGTCAAAGGCGCAGTCGAATGCCAGGATGAACTGGTCGACGTCATCCACATCACCGGCGACGATCACTTTTACGTGCTGACGGAAAAAGAATCGAAAGAGCTGCAGAAGCAATCCGACCTCGTCAAAAAACTCATGGACGAGCTGCACCAGAATCTCGCCAAGGCGACCGAAGCCAGGCTGTGCGCCAAGACCAAAGATCCGCAAGCCAATTGCACCTGCACGCGCTGCATCAAGGATGCCTGGAACGCCAAGGCTGAAGAAGCCGGGCTGCTGCAGCGCTCGCCTCCGGTTGTGGCAAAACCGAAAGCTGTCATCGAGCGCAAGGAAGACCTGCAAGGCCAATTGGCGACGGTGCAGAAGGCCCGCGATTGGTATCAGCGTTACACGCCCCAGCCGGCTTTTGAAGGCAGCTATCTGGAAACCAACTGGGAGGGCTTGCGCGCTAAAAAAGTCGCTGAACTGAACGCCGAGATTCAATCGCTGCGCACCCGCATCGCCGCGCAAGGCAAAGCCGAAGCTGGCGACAGCTCTACGAGTGCCAGCGGTGCAGCTCCGGATCTCAAGCACGGCAAAGGCAAAGGCACCGAGACGCAAAAAGGCAAGCAGGTCAAAACCGGCATCACCGTCGTCGAGTACATCTCCTTCAGCGATCCGACCCGACGCCACTACATTCCAGTGCGCACCCGAGAAGAATTCACCTGGCGGGTCAAAGTGCCGACCACCGTGATGCGTGGCAAACCGCTGGATAAAAATCTGGCCAAGGATTTGCTCAAGGACATCCGCACCGCTGTCAGCGATGGCCGCAAGACCAGCCCGCTGGGCAGCCTCGAGGCCAAGTTCACCTCTTGGACGAGCAAGGAGGACAACCTACTCAACGCCCTGCATAAAGAATGCTCGTGGACATCCAACGAAGCCGACTCGGCCAAATACGCCGTATCGGCCGAAGCTCACGCCTTTCGCTTTGCCGCAACGGCCAGCGCCGGGATCAACAGCTGGGAGCCCGGCAAAGGCAACGTCGAAGTCGGCGTCAAAGCCAGCGCCGCCATCTCGCTGGCTGAAGGCTCGATAGCGCTGAAGAGTTACTTTCCGGATCAGGGCGGTTACGTGGTGCGCATGCCGTACCGCAACGCCGAAGGCAAAGAAGTCGTCAGCGACATCGGCATCTTCCGCCTCGACGGCAAGGTCGAGCTATCGTGTTTCGCTGGCGCGACGGCCCAAGGCCAAGCTGGCGTCAAAGCCCAATACAAACCCAAGGAAGTAGAAGCCTCCGGGGCAACAGCTCTGCTAAGCCCGCCCGACATGGCCGTCGACAAGAAACGCGGCGGCAGCCTGGGATTGAAAGGCAACGCCTTTGCCGGCGTGCAAGGCGGAGGCACCGTCACCGGCACGTTGAAGTGGCTTGATTCGACCAAACAAGGGGTCGGCAAGATCGTCGCAGGACAGGCGAACGACAGCGGCAGCACAGACTGGTCGAGCTTGGTGGAGATCAAGGCTGAGGGGAACGCGGCGCTGGGTATTGGGGCTGGTTTTGATTTTGGGATTGAGATTACCGAAAACCGTTTGGCAATAAATTGCAAAGCGAGTCTGGTTTTCGGCCCTGGCGCAGGAGGCGGTTTTGGTACAGCAGTCGACCTCGAAAAGATCGGTGACCTGATCTACGTCTTCTGCAATGCTCTATCAAAGGCAGATTTCCATTACCAGCTAGCTGTAACTGAAGAAGCATTTGAATATATGGCTAGAGGTCTTTTCCAGATTATCAGCCAACCCGGCGAATCCATAGGCAAAGCATTTTCAAATAGCGCCAATGATATGAGACTCTGGTGGAAAAAACGAATTGCAACCAAACAGGAAGCTCAGACCACCGCCACTTACTTACTAAAAAATAAAACCGTTAAAGTAAATAGCAAAAACATTCCAATCAGTCTGCTACCCCCAGAAACAGTCGGGCCGATCATCTATCTTCTAACAGAAAGCTTTGTTGAAAGCTGGTCCGAAGAGCAGGAAAAAGCTGTTGTATTTTTGCTCTCTCACATCCGCACTTGGCGACAATTCATCCATATATTAGAAAACTGCTCAAAAGACGGAAAAAAAGTCGATCCAATGAGTAGCTTGAATCGCATCAATGCCCTGCTCGATGGGCATGAGCAAATGCAATTCAATAGTTTTATTAAAGCACTTGCAGCAAATATTGAAACAGCATCCGAAAAAACAGTAATGATTGCTTGGCAGCCAGGCCAATCATGGAGAAAAGAAAAAACACTGCTAGCGGCCCGGAGAAGCGGGCTATTTGACAGGATAGCCTAGCGCGGAGGGCGTCGCAGACGCCTTCCGAACAGTTATCAAAGCGGACTGCTGGACTGGATTGCGCACCTAAAGCTAGTATCGCTGGAATGATATTTTTGTACTAAATCTTGTGGCCAACGCCGCACCAGTGGAGCTGCTGACAGCGGTGCCTCCAAAGTTGTAGATCCTCTCCTGATTTTTCTGTTCCCAGATTCGGGGCCCTGAGGATTTTCCAGGGGGGAAATTTTGTAATAATCTTCAGCGTACCAGTCATTTACCCAATCGGTTGAGTTCCCAGCCATGCCATAAAACCCTAGAGGGTTAGGCGCAAATCGATTAACTGGGAAATTCTCCTGTTCATTTTCAAAAGGAAAGTTCTTTCCGTAGTCAAGGCTTCCAGTGTCAGTTGGAAAAAGTATATGTTTTCCACGATTGCGAGCCGCGAATTCCCACTGAGCCTCCGTCGGCAAGTCCACTTCGTAACCACTTAAAGACCCTATCCACTTACAGTAATCTTTTGCCTCCTGCCAGCTTTGAGTTGGAGCTGGAAGATCAGGCAAATATAAATCTTTTAGATCTTCACGCTTTCGATCATCTTCATCATAAAGAGGCTTTCCATTGGCAACAAAAAAAAGATCAAAATCCGCCAGCCTAGCCTGATACTTCGAGAGATAGTAACTGGTCAATTTTACAGGATGGACGAAATCATCATTACCTTTGCTACTGATATTACAAAGCTGCTCCGGCTCCTGCCCACAAGGCCAGGTACAAACATCTCTTTCATCGTATTCACAAATCCAGCCAAAGTCGCCCATATCAAACTGGCCACCTTCGACAAAGACCATGTTGTCAATTGACTGGACCACGGTGTTGAGAACCTTGTCACGAAGCTCGGCCGAAAGATCAGGATATTTCGTTTCTACGGTCGCTGCGATGGAGGCCACCTTTTCGGGCGACAAGGTTTTGCTAGGCGGCAGAGGACCTGATTCAGCCTCACAGCCGTCCAAGAGCATCAAGGCAGGAAGGGCAAGCAAAAACTGACGTAACACAGGCAATATCCTTATAAGGTGCGTCTGACTTACAAACATACCATCGCCCGGCAATACTACAAAATAACAAGTCCGTCAGCGAGCTCAACGCGTGTATGAACAATGCTCCTGGACATTAAACGAGGCCGAGGCAATGCCTTCCGCTTCGCCGCTGCGGTCCGCGCCGGATCAATGGCTGGGAACCTGGCAGGGCAATATCAAAATGAAGATTGAGCAACGGCGCCAGCGGCACCATCGCGATACCAGCCTCACAGTTTTTCAGCAGTTTGTACGGAGCACCGGAAGCCAGTGCCAGGATAGTAGGCATCTTGCTGCGGATTATCAGGCCAGCGTCGGACAACGGAAGCGGCGGACATGGGGCCTTCAGGATAATACGAACCACGTTTGACCTTATAGACTCCTGTTTCTGGCCCCCGTGGATTCTCCCTTGGAGAATGCCGATAGTAGTCTTCGCCGTACCAATCGTTAACCCAATCAGTGGCATTTCCTGCCAACCCAAAGACCCCCAATGGATTGGGAGGAAATCGATCGATTGGAAAAGTTTGCCCCCCTCCTTCATTTGGATAGTTCTCTCCAAAATCCAAACTACCCGTATCGGTAGGAAAAAGAATGTGTTTGCCGCCATTCCTAACCACGAATTCCCACTGCGCTTCTGTAGGTAAATCTATAGGGTACCCGCTGAGTTCGGCCAACCATACGCAATAATCCTTCGCTTCTTGCCAACTTTTGGTGAAAGCAGGCAAGTCCGGTTGATAGCGAAACTTTAAATCCTCTCTTTTGCGCTTTTCGGAGTCGAAAAGCGGCAGTCCTTTGGCGTTAAAAAATAAATCAAACTCTTTCAATGACACATGATATTTTGAAAAATAAAAACCGCTCAACTTAACGAAATGAACGAAATCATCATTACCATCACGGCTGATATTACAAAGCTGCTCCGCCGCCTGCCCGCAAGGCCAGGTACAAACATCTTTTTCATCGTATTCACAAATCCAGCCAAAGTCGCCCATATCAAATTGGCCGCCTTAAACGAAAACCATATTGTCAATTGACTGCACTACGGTGCTCAGAACCTTGTCACGAATTTCCGCGGAAAGGTCAGGGGGTTTCGTCTTGATGGTCGCTGCGATGGAGGCCACCTTTTCGGGCGACAAGGTTTTGCTAGGCGGCAGAGGACCTGATTCAGCCTCACAGCCGGCCATCAGCATCAAGACAGGAAGGGCGAGCACAAGCTGACGTAACACGGGCAATATCCTTATAAAGGTGCGTCAAAGGTCAAATATACCGTTGCGCGACGAGACTACAAACCATACCCCGACCTTGAACACGATCGCCGTTGCCCATCACGAATCTCTGCTGAGCCGCCAAATTAAGCTTCACCTAAGCTTCCCCCGCTAGCATCCCGGCTCATCAACCTGTCGTCTTGAGCCGTGGATGAGTCCCTCCGACATGAAAGCCTTTGATCTACCTACCCGACCGCATCCCAACTTCAGTCTTGTTCTGGTCAATTACAAAACCCCGGACATCACCCGCATGTGTCTGGAGCTGTTGCGCGAGCATGTCCAGGCGCAGGGCATTCCAGTGTGGGTGGTGGATAACGATTCGGCGGATGCCAGCCTCGATTATTTGCGTTCGCTGGACTGGATCAATCTGATCGAGCGGCCGTCGCCGGGCAAGGAAATGGGGCATATTGCCCATGGCAAGGCGCTGGATCTGGCCTTGGCGAAAGTTGAGACCGATTACTTGTTTCTGCTGCACACCGACACCTTTGTCTACGACATGGAAGTGTTTGCGATGATGATGCGCGAATGCACCAAAAGTGCGGACATGGCGGCGGTCGGTTGTGTCGAGCAACTTGATCGTGGGTTACTGCGTGATACCTGGCGTTTAACTTCGCGGTTCTGCAAACATCATGTTCGTCGACTCAAAGTTCATCTTGGCCTGCGTTCAAAACCGCCACGCCCGTATAAAGAAACCCATTTGAAAAGTTTCTGTACGCTGTGGAATGCGCGTTTGATGAAGTCGCTGGGGTTGCACTTCTGCATGGATGAGGAGGTGCCTGGTTACACGCTTCAGGATCGAATGGTCGGGTTGGGCTATGGCGTCAGGTTCCTCTCGCCGCGGAAGATTTTCCGCTATCTGGATCACATCCAGGCCGGGACCGTCGCGGCGGCAGGCACTTATGGCAAGGATCATCGCCGTACAAAAATGTACCAGCAGACACTCAAGCGCTTGCAGGGGCAGCATGGCAAAACCGGTATGCAAGCTTCGACTTGATCGAAAACAATTAAAAAGGGCGACTGCAAAGTCGCCCTTTTTGCTTGCAGATTCTGTATACAATTTTCGTCAGTAGTGGAGTTCGCCCAGTGTTACGGCCTGGCAATCCTTGCACCGGTAAAGAGCCCTGACACTGGGCGAACGCCGAGGATTTTAATTCAAACAAGTGGACCTGTCGTCATGGGCAAACATGAAATTTTTGCACTGAAAAGTTAAAAACTGTGTTTTGCCGATTTATCCCGGGAATTGTCTTACAAAAAACTTTATATGATTGCTCTCATACATAAAGTTGTACAAGAGCAATAAACTTGTAGAGCTAATACTCAACTATCGTGCTGACTGGTCACTTTCAGGATATCGGTATAAGTGACAATAACGCTCTGCCCTACTTTCAGATCTTTCAACTTGGCCTGAATCTCCGGCTTCTTCACATCGAGCGTCTTCGATTGTCCGGACGGATCTTGGAGGGTGACCTGATTGGTCTTCAAATCAATTTTGCTGATTTTCAGCTGCACCTGAACCTGACGATAGGCCTCGCCGCCCGGGTTATCGCTGCCCGGGGCCTTGCGCAGTTCGCCAGTGCGCTCGGTGGTGCCTGGCAAACCTTTATCTACATCGGTGTCGAGATAAGCGGCGACAGATCGCTGCACCTCGATCTTCACCAGGTCCCCTACTTTGAGATTGGCAAGATTTTTCGCTTTGTCGCTGAGCTGAACGTGGACCTGACGTCCTTCGGGGCCTTCTAGCACGACCTGGTGATTGGCCGGGTCGACAGCGAGCACTTTGGTGGTAACGGAATCGGCCTCAACGACGGCGGATAACGGAATGTCGGCAGCCAGAGCGCCGAAACTCGTGACAGAAAGCAGCGTTGCGAGAGTGATGGCCTTGGCCAGAGCGTCGAGCTTCATATGCATTACTTTCCCTGTGATGAAATGGCGACACCCGCCACCGAAAACACTTCAGCGGCGGGCGTGCCAGTGAGCATAGACGCTGTTCAGGGCTTGACTTGGGTTTGTGGGCCTCGGGTGTGTGGCTTGGCGGTCTCCTGCGCAGTGGATTCGCCACTCGGCGTGCCTTTGCCGCTGTCCTGCCGCTGCTTGGGATCGGTCGGGCGCAGCGCATCGTTATCGCGTTCGGTTTCACCGGCCGGGCGTGGTTCGTCGGGATTGTCGTTCTGGTTGATGGTGGTATTCATGGCAGGAGTCCTCAGGCTTCGGGATCTTCGAGTTCGCGGGCGACGTTGACCTCGGGTGACTGCTTGTGCAGATCATCGGCTTTGGCGCGCAACAACTGCCATTGCTCAAGATCAATCGCGCCTTGGCCGAGCAGGTCATCGGCGATGCGCTGCAGATCGAAATAGTGAGCGTCGGGCGATTGCTGCCAAAGCGTCTGATCGTCGAACAGGCGTTGCCAGGTGTTGAGGTCTGGGAGTTGCACGTCGTCGCTCATGGGTGAGTCCGAAAATGGCGGGTTTCTGGGTAGAGCGTATTGGCGAAGGGAGAGTTCCGAGCGGTTTGATTAGTGGTGACCTTGCTGACGCCATCGCTGGCAAGCCAGCTCCCACAGGGATTGGGGTTAAGCTGTAATTCATCGGTGTTTTTGAGATAGCTATCGCGAGCAGGCTCACTCCTACAAGAGCAAGAGCAAAAGCAAAAGCAAAAGCAAAAGATCGCAGCCTTCGGCAGCTCCTACAGTCCCACGTTCACCTATAGGCCGAGTGTCAGCTCGCCTGCTCTTGATCTTGATCTTGATCCACCGGCGACGTCGGAAGGCTGAGTGGAGGGGTTGATCCGGGCGTGGGAGCGCAGCGACCGTCTGGCGAAGCCAGACACAGCGGAAGGAGGTGCAGCGAAGCAAACCGTAGCCGCTGCGCCCGGATCGATCCCGCAGCGAAGGAACCCGAGCCTGCGAGGGCCGAACGTAGGAGCTAGCGTTTTTTGCTTACTTTTTTTGGCGCTCGGTGCGTGTCAACGTATCTGTCGCTTCACGGCTGTTTTAGGAGTCTATTACGCCCTTGTTTCAGGGCGCTCTGGA
>NZ_JBEOPW010000037.1:0-3735 GCF_040310465.1 Pseudomonas sp. H26/SER47-MNA-CIBAN-0231
ATGTGCCTATTAAAAAGTGTCCACCATGTCTCCGAACACCTGTCCACCATGTGTCCGGTACATACAGGGAGAGGGCTAGGGTGAGGGTTTTTTCAAGATTTGAGTTCGGCTCGGTTTCCCAGGTCGGCGTATTTCCACCAGACACCACGGTCAGTTCCCTCTCCCTCTGGGAGAGGGTTAGGGTGAGGGGCTTTGGCTTTTGCGGCCATGCGCTGCATCCGCCAACTGCCCCGTATCCACCCGCACAAACACCGAATCACCCACCGCCGTGAGCACTTCCCCGGCATACACCTCGCAAATCACCCGGGTCTTGCGCCCGACTTCACCTTCGACTCGCGCGCGCAAGAGCAGCGGTACGCCCATCGGCGTTGGCTTGATGAACTTGATCCCAAGGTTACCGGTGACGCAGTCGATGCGCGGCAGGCTGCCGGCTTCGCGGTTTTCCGCGCGGTAGTGCCAGGCCATGGCGGTCCAGTTGGAGTGACAGTCGACGAGCATGGCGATCAGCCCGCCGTAAACCAGATCCGGCCAGCCGCAATATTGGGCTTCGGGCACATGCTCGGCGATGACGTGGCTGCCGTCCTCATCCCACCGACTTTTTACGTGCAGGCCTTGCGGATTGCGGCCGCCGCAGCCGTAACAAACGCCTTCGGGGGCGGCGAGGTCTTGCAGCGGGGTGGCGTGGCTGGACATGGCTGGGGTCATCCTGGAGTGGCGAGGCCGGACAGGCGCAAGCGGTTGCGTCCGCCGCGTTTGGACTCGTAGAGCGCGGCGTCGCCAAGTTCGATCAGCGCCGCGAGACTGGCCGGCGGTTTGTCGAACAGGGTGGCGCCGATGCTCAAAGTCACCGCAGCGGACGTGGGATAGGTGTGCGACGCCAAGGCCAGAAACTGTTCGCGCAAGGCATTGCCCAGTTCAAGGATAGCTTCGGCTGAGGCATTGTTGAGCAGCATCAGAAACTCGTCGCCACCCAGCCGCGCCGTCAGCGCATGGGGCGGCAGCTGGGCGCGGATCATCTCGCTCAGAGCAATCAGCAAGCGATCACCGGCGATATGCCCGTACTGGTCGTTGACCAGTTTGAAGTTGTCGATATCGATCAACAGCAACGCACCCGGTCTTTGCGCGGAGACACCGGCCAACAGGCGTGGCGTGCGTTTTTCCAGGGCGCGGCGGTTGTAGAGGGCCGTGAGTGGATCGCGCTCGGCGAGGCGGGCGATCTGTTTTTCCCGGCGATAACGCTCAGTGCCGGTCATCGACAGGGCGATCAACATGATCGCCATTGCGCCTTCGACCAGCGAAATCTGAATGATCTCGCCGCGAAACGCCGCCAGATCGATCAGCGTGCCGGGGATCACCACGGTCAGGGCCTTGGCCACATAAAAGATGCCGTGGCCGAGCAGCACATAACGCAGTTGCACCGCGCCAACGCTCAACGACTTGCCGTGTGGACGCAGCAGCGAACTGGCCTTGAGTGTCGGGATCGCCACCAGCAGCGAGTTGGCCACCAGCATGGCCTTGGACCACAGCGGGCCGTCCGGCATCATCAACATGATCAGCCACGTCGCGAAAATCAGGTACCACGCCGGCGACAGTCGGGTCTGGGTGAAGCGCGCCACGCCGAGCAGGAAGAAGAAATGCGCGGTCACCAGCAGGCCGTTGGCAAACCAGATGCCCAGCAGCAGAAAACCGCTGCTGCGCAGCAGCGCGAGGGTGGAACCGATGGTGATGGTGGCGAAACCGGCGCTCCAGAACAGTAGCGAAGGCTCACGGATGCTGCGCCACTCGACCGCCAGGTACAGCGCGGCAGCGGCTGCGAGGGCGATCGTGATGGTCAGCATCGTTGGCGGGTCGAGCGGCATTTCCGGGCAGGCCTGTCTGTATGGCAATAGGCCTGCGATTGTAAGCGTTTGGTCAGGTTTTTCGCAGGGGGCGTGTTGCCGGGCAGACCACTGGCGCTTCAGCGGTCACTCTTGCGGGCTTAGCCAGGTGTCTACCACGCGGCGATCGAGCTCTTCCCAATAGGCCATGCCCAGCACCCGCGTGGTATTGAGGCCGCGCAGATAACCGCGCAGTTGCTGGGCAGTGTCGCGGATCAATTGCGCATCGCGGGTGTTTTTGTCCAGCAGGACGCTTTCGTACTGCACCAGGTATTCGGCTACGCGGTTGCGATATTCGGGCAGCACGGCGTCACGGATCAGATCAAACGTTCTCAAGGCGAGACCCTCATCATTTTTCATGGATGTATCCAGTGTGCATCAGTCTGCGCGACACGCAACTATTGCTGGAAGTAATAGTGACCATCAAGAAACGCAAGTTCTGCTTTGCCGGCGATCGGCGGAAAATCGCCTCCATCGAAGACGCAGCTCAAGGAAATTGCGCGATGAACATTCTGACTCGACTGGCAATGATCGCCCTGCTGATGGGCGGGTTAGTTACCGCACCGGCTTACGCAGACGACGCCCGGTCGTGTCACCTGCAACCCATCGCCGCCAGCGCCTCGGCGTTGCAGCACACGCAGACCGTGGGGGTGTTGTTGAGCGAAAACACGTTGCAGAACCTGCAATACCTGGAGCGCTACCACGACATGGCGCTGAACGGTGCGAAAGACGCACTGGACTCGCGAATCCGCGACGCCTTTGTCGGCAGCTCCGACCCGGAACTGGCCCTCGACTGGCTGGTGAGTTCGCTGCAACAGCAGTTCGTCTCGGTGACCGTCTACGACAACCTCGATGCGCTGGTTCAGGCCCATCCGGACGTGGTGGTCAAGCTCGACACGTTCAACCGCTTGCTGACTCAGCGCAACAGTTTGGTCGAGGCGCGCTTCTCTGCGCGGTTCTACGACGCCGATCTGCAGTACATCGGCAAGGCCGAGGGGGCGATTGAGCAAGAGTTGCCTTCGGTCTGGGTGCACAACCAGGCAGCGCCGCAGATCGCCGCGCAGATCAATCAGCAACGTGATCTGCAACTCAATGCGCTGAAGCAATTCGATGTGTCGCTCAAGGCCCTGGTGGCGTCGAGCTGATTCTTAAAACGTAAATGGCAACGGCGGCGCCGTGAAGTCGAACCGTTGCCGGTTGAACCGAACCTTTATTTTCAGGATTTACTCCATGCGTCCTTTATTCGTGCCAGCCATGGCTTTTGTTTCCCTGTTGCTCGCCGGTTGCGCTTCGGCGCCGAACGATCCGACCCTGACCTTGCAGACCAGCAAGACGCCGGCGCAGTACGCCGATTGCGTGGTGCCGAAGTTGCAGGACAGTGCGTTGAATCCGACGGTTTCGCAGAGTCAGCGCAGTTATCGGATTGTGGTGCCGAGCAAGGTGTCGGCGGATAACGTGCTGGAGGCGTACAAGGCGGGGAAGGGCGGCAAGGTGTTCATTTATGAGCGGCATTTGCTGGCGTCGAATTTGTTGCCTTCGAGTTTTGAGCGGGCGGCTCAGGAGTGTATTTGATCTGAGCGCTTGACGGGTTTTGACAGAGCTCCTTTGGTTGGCCGCAACCAACCAATTTTTTCGCCCCACACTGGTTTTCGGTTGTGGGGCTTTTTTTGTGTTCTTGGCGGCCTTTGGGCCGACCATGCTCTTCGGGTTTTGGGTGTATATCCGTTTCTGCGGGTGTGGCCGATTACGGTTCCGCTCTTACAGCGGGTCACTTTTTCAAACCCCCCCGTGTCAGCCTACCTGTCACCTCTGTTAATTGACTCAACCATTCATGGGGGCGAAGGTGTCTAGCAATGCC
>NZ_JBEOPW010000038.1:0-3015 GCF_040310465.1 Pseudomonas sp. H26/SER47-MNA-CIBAN-0231
GAGTAGGTCATCGTCAAGATTAAATTCCGAAACCCCAATTGCGAAAGCAGTTGGGGTTTTGTTTTGCCTGCGAGAAATGTGTCCGCTTGATTTCTATGCAACGGCCCGGGGCATGGCTATTATGCGGGCCTCATTGTGAGGCGATACCTGCATGCTGACGTTGTTGAATCTACTGAAGGATGGACGATTCCATTCCGGACAGGACCTGGGCGTTGCCCTGGGAATAAGCCGAAGTGCTGTATGGAAGCAGCTACAACAGCTTGAAGCTGAACTTGGTCTGTCGATCCATAAAGTTCGCGGTCGCGGATATCAATTGTCGACGCCTCTGACGCTCCTTGATCCTCTGGAAATAACCAGGAAGATGCCTCAATGGCCGGTGCGTGTGTTCGACTCTGTTGACTCGACAAATGCCGAAGCTCTGCGCTCCATCAGTGAGGGCGCCCCCGCGCCGTTTTTGGTGCTCGCGGAGCGACAATTGGCAGGCCGTGGTCGTCGAGGCCGCAAGTGGGTGAGCCCATTTGCGGAAAATCTTTATTACAGCCTGGTTCTTCGAATAGATGGCGGCATGCGTCAGCTTGAGGGGTTGAGCCTTGTTGTTGGCTTGGCCGTGATGCAGACCTTGCGAAACACCGGTGTGCCCAATGCCGGTTTGAAGTGGCCCAATGATGTTTTGGTGGGTAACAAGAAAATAGCTGGCATTCTGCTCGAACTCGTCGGCGATCCGGCGGATGTGTGTCATGTTGTATTGGGTATAGGAATCAACGTGAATATGCAGGTTGCCGATGAGGTCGACCAGCAATGGACTTCTATAAAACTGGAGTCAGGCAAAGCCTGCGATCGCAATGCTCTGGTGGTTGAATTGAGTAATCAACTCAAGACTTATATCCATAAACACCAGCTCAACGGGTTCGCAAGTCTGCAGGCAGAATGGGCGGAAAATCATCTGTGGCAAGGGCGTTCCGTGTCGTTGATCGCGGGTAACAGCCGTGTCGATGGAATAGTGCTCGGGATTGATAACCAAGGCGGGTTGCGCTTGATTGTAGATGGTGTTGAAAAGGCCTTTAGTGGCGGAGAGCTCAGCCTGAGGTTGCGTGATGATTCTTGAGCTTGACTGCGGCAATAGCTTTATAAAATGGCGCGTGCTGGATGCGTCGGCGAGCGAGCTGGTCTCGGAAGGAGTTGTGGATTCCAATCAGGCTTTGCTTGAAAGCCTACGCATCATAAAGTCACTCTCGCTGCGCAAGTGTCGTTTGGTAAGCGTCAGGACCAACGAGGAAACCAGCGCTTTAACCGAAATGCTTGAGCGCGAGTTCAGTATTCCTATCGTGTGTGCGAAGCCCGCTCGCGAGATGTCTGGTGTTCGAAACGGCTACGAAGACTATGAGCGTCTGGGGCTTGATCGCTGGCTGGCGTTGCTTGGCGGCTTTCACCTGGCTGCCGAGAGTGCTTGTCTGGTTCTCGACTTCGGTACCGCGGTTACTGCCGATTTTGTCGGGCCTGACGGTGAGCATCTCGGTGGGTTCATTTGTCCAGGCATGCCTTTGATGCGAAACCAGCTTCGCACCCATACCCGTAAAATTCGTTATGGTGATGAGGCGGCAGAGCGCGCCCTTTGCAGTCATGTCCCGGGGCGTACCACCGTGGAAGCGGTGGAGCGGGGTTGTTCTTTGATGCTGAGGGGCTTTGTTCTCACTCAATTAGAGCTGGCTCGAGCGTACTGGGGAGAGCAATTCACCGTCTTTATTACGGGAGGGGATGCCGAGTTGGTTAAAGGCGTCGCGCCTGACGCCAGGGTTGTGCCCGACCTGGTTTTTGTCGGCTTGGCGATGGCGTGTCCCTTGTCCTGAGGTTTATATGCGTTGGTTGTTCCTGCTCCTAGTGGTTCTCAATGTTTTTTACTATGTCTGGCATCAGCAGGAAGCGCCCTTGCGAGCCAAAGATGTAACGCCCCTTAGTCTGTATCGCGGTGCGCAGCAGGATATCCGTCTACTGAGCGAAACTGCTGGTGAAAGCGGGAGAGGGCAGGTGGTGCCGCGTCAGCAGTGTCTTTTCCTTGGTGGATTTTCTGAAGAGGATTCAATTGCCAGGTTGCAACAGCGCCTGGTGGCGATGAAGGTCAATGCTCAATCCGTGCCGAAAGCTGCTGCAGGAAGCGGTTACTGGCTTGCAGTTGCGCCGGATGGCCAGCCGTTGTTGGGCGATCAGCAGTTGCAAAACCTTTCCAAGGAATTCAATGGGTTAAAACATAAAATAATGCTGTGCGAAGGGGTTGCACCTGCTCAATAGTTTGCATAGAATGGCGCCCGCTCCACAGCGAACACCTTAAACGGGATTCGAAGTGAAGCGTGTCAACGCAGCTAACCTCAGGTTTTTAAATGAGAAAATGCTTGACAGGGGTTGGGCATGATATAGAATGCCGGCCTGATTAGGAGGGGTTCCCGAGCGGCCAAAGGGATCAGACTGTAAATCTGACGTCTACGACTTCGAAGGTTCGAATCCTTCTCCCTCCACCAGATTTAAGCGTGAGCTGCAGGCTCCGCGGGTATAGTTTAGTGGTAGAACCTCAGCCTTCCAAGCTGATGATGCGGGTTCGATTCCCGCTACCCGCTCCAAGTTTGCAGGTTGTGCAAAAGGGTTTTGCTCTTGTAGCTCAGTTGGTAGAGCACACCCTTGGTAAGGGTGAGGTCAGCGGTTCAAATCCGCTCAAGAGCTCCATATAACAAGGCAGATATGAAAATATCTGCCTTTGTTTTAATGGTTGATATTGTTTGTCTAATTTCTTCTGTAGAGGGTGATATCGATGGCTAAGGAAAAATTTGATCGTTCCCTGCCCCACGTCAACGTTGGGACCATTGGTCACGTTGACCACGGTAAAACCACTCTGACTGCTGCTCTGACTCGCGTTTGCTCCGAAGTTTTCGGTTCTGCAATCGTTGACTTCGACAAGATCGACAGCGCACCAGAAGAAAAAGCTCGCGGTATCACCATCAACACCGCTCACGTTGAGTACAACTC
>NZ_JBEOPW010000039.1:0-2662 GCF_040310465.1 Pseudomonas sp. H26/SER47-MNA-CIBAN-0231
GTTGATTTTGAAGGCGTCGACGCGGATGGAAACCCGGTAACCAAGGAAGTTTCGACCGGCGGGCCTAGTGAACTGGCGGACAGGATTTCATTCCTGGCGCAAGTCGAGTGGTTGAAGAACCTGAAAGATGGAAGCTCGTTGAGAGTGGTTTGTGCCGTCAATCTTGATGGGCTTAAGGACAAGACAAAAGCGGTGCCGCTTCGGGTGCGTACTTATACGGTGAGTGTGGCCAAGCCATTGAAGATAGATCCGTCGGAAATGCTGCTCGGCGGCCTCAACTACTATATGTCCCCGCAATCCACTTATCAGCCAGACTGGACCCGAACCAGCTATAAGTCTCCACAGTCCCATGCAACTCGGCTTCCAGTTGATGGAACCCCGCCTTTTACCTTCACCTCTCACAACGTGCACATCGCAACCGTCCACTTCACGACGGGTGAGGTCTACTCTGTCTCAAACGGGTCGACCGTGATCGAAGTACGAGATGCAGCGGGGAGAACTGCTCAATACCCGGTGAAATGTTCCAATGTGTACGAATTATTCGCTGATTCCCGAGCTTTGACTTGGGGTGCGGCGCACGCCTACCTGCGAGATCAGGGCCTGGAGCCTATTCCGTTTACAAGGACTACCACGCAAACCTTCAACCCCCCCATCTGTTTTCAGTTTCAATCAAGTTTTCTAGGTCAGAGATCTCCTAATTTTTATGGCACCATTGCCATAAACGACCAAGCCCAAATCACCTATCTGTTTGCCAATGGTAAAGCCGTCCCTCCCGACCCCGCAGATCATCGACATATGGGGGTGGCCATCGGCCTAACTACCATCAGCGGTAGTTACCCTGTCATAGGTCGACGGCGGAAGCTGCCCTTGTTGCTTGACGAACAGCCATACCATTGATTTAAACAGCGTGGATGAGTCGAGTCTTTGTGCCGGCCGTAATGACCCTTTCGCGAGCAGGCCCGCTCCCACAGATTGACCGCATTCCAAATGTGGGAGCGAGCCTGCTCGCGATCACAAAGGGGACGGATTTATTTAACCCGATGGATGTGTTCGGGCAGCAGATTCGGTTGCGGTTCTGAAAATGCAGCCTGCGGCAGCTCGAGTGATATACGCATGAGCTGCCGAAGGCTGTGATTCGTTCTTGTAACGGTTAGGCTCATACTCGTTAGCGCACCATTAGTATGATAATTTGCGCAAAGTTCCCCACCCGCAAAAGGCCCGACCATGGCTACCGTACGAAAAACCATAACCGTGACTGACCAGCAAGACCATTGGATCAAAGCTCAAATAGAAGCGGGACATTACACCAACGACAGCGAATATATCCGCGATTTGATCCGTCGAGAGCAAGAGCGAAACGCTGAACTGGAAACCGTCCGCGCAGCCCTTCGAGAAGGAGAATCCAGTGGTGCCCCCCGGCCATTCGATGCTGATGCTTTCAAAAAGAGAATGTTGAGGGCGCATGGCTGAATACCGACTTACCCCCGCCGCCGAAGCGGATCTTGAGGCTATCTGGACCTATACAGCTCAACAATGGGGTTTGGATCAGGCCAATCGCTACATCGACATCCTGACTGCGTCTTTCGAGCAGTTGGCTGATCGTCCCAAAACAGCACCCGCATGCGACGCGATCCGCCCCGGTTACCGACGCTGCAGCGTGGAGAGTCACGTGATTTATTTTCGAATCACCGCCTATGGGATCGCGATAATCAGAATCTTGCATGACCGGATGGAAGCGCAGCGTAATCTCTAACCTTCTCGTATCACCGAAAACCAAAGATCGCAGCCTTCGGCAGCTCCACAAATCGATGTAGAAGCTGCCGAAGGCTGCGATCTTTGCTTTTGGGAGACTGGCGGAAGACAGCCGGAGTCGAACCTGCCCGGGAACGGATGCCGTCCCCAACCGGGTTTGAAGCCCGGCCGCGCCACCGGGCGCGATTGTCTTCCTGAACTCAGGGTGCGCAGGCGTCAGCCAGCGCGTTGTCGGGGCGGATCTGGCGGGATTCGCCGAGGCGGCGGGTCAGGCCGAGTCGGTCGAAATATTCCAGATACTGAATACAGCGTTTGCGTCCCAAGCCTAGCGCATCGCGGAAGGTTGTCACTTGAATCGACGGATTTTCTTCGGCGAGTTTCAGCAGCAGCGCCGCCATTTGCCGCAGGACGATGTCGCTGATAAACAGGTCGCGCACCACTTGGTGCATCAGGCCCAGCCGTGCCAATTTGCGCATTAACAGGCGAACACTGGCGTCGTCTTCGCCGAGCATTTTCGCCGCGTCGCCCACCCACGGGGGGGCGACGCCGGGCTGTTCGAACAACGGCTGTAATTTCTGCCGAAGAAAAGGGGACGGATTTATATGCCAGTAATTTAAACAGCGCGCGTGATCGAGTCTTTTCTGCTGGCCGGCATGGCCCTTTCGCGAGCAAGCTCACTCCAACAGGGAAATTCCTTCCAACTGTGGGAGCGAGCCTGCTCGCGAAGAGGCCATCAATGCCGTCGCAATTTTTGAATTAAACGAAGCTGTTTAAAAGACACCTGCGGATACGGTCTCAAGGCTACAAATCCTTGCGCCGTTGCCTACAGCTACGCCAGAATCCGCCGGCTTGTGCGCCTTGGGGGCGGGTTCTATTGTGGTGCGGTCGCTGACGAATCAGCGATCGGGTT
>NZ_JBEOPW010000041.1:0-1745 GCF_040310465.1 Pseudomonas sp. H26/SER47-MNA-CIBAN-0231
GCAAATTGCTTGGGTGTTATATGGTCAAGCCTCACGGGCAATTAGTATTGGTTAGCTCAACGCCTCACAGCGCTTACACACCCAACCTATCAACGTCGTAGTCTTCGACGGCCCTTCAGGGAACTCAAGGTTCCAGTGAGATCTCATCTTGAGGCAAGTTTCCCGCTTAGATGCTTTCAGCGGTTATCTTTCCCGAACATAGCTACCCGGCAATGCCACTGGCGTGACAACCGGAACACCAGAGGTTCGTCCACTCCGGTCCTCTCGTACTAGGAGCAGCCCCTCTCAAATCTCAAACGTCCACGGCAGATAGGGACCGAACTGTCTCACGACGTTCTAAACCCAGCTCGCGTACCACTTTAAATGGCGAACAGCCATACCCTTGGGACCGGCTTCAGCCCCAGGATGTGATGAGCCGACATCGAGGTGCCAAACACCGCCGTCGATATGAACTCTTGGGCGGTATCAGCCTGTTATCCCCGGAGTACCTTTTATCCGTTGAGCGATGGCCCTTCCATACAGAACCACCGGATCACTAAGACCTACTTTCGTACCTGCTCGACGTGTCTGTCTCGCAGTCAAGCGCGCTTTTGCCTTTATACTCTACGACCGATTTCCGACCGGTCTGAGCGCACCTTCGTACTCCTCCGTTACTCTTTAGGAGGAGACCGCCCCAGTCAAACTACCCACCATACACTGTCCTCGATCCGGATAACGGACCTGAGTTAGAACCTCAAAGTTGCCAGGGTGGTATTTCAAGGATGGCTCCACGCGAACTGGCGTCCACGCTTCAAAGCCTCCCACCTATCCTACACAAGCAAATTCAAAGTCCAGTGCAAAGCTATAGTAAAGGTTCACGGGGTCTTTCCGTCTAGCCGCGGATACACTGCATCTTCACAGCGATTTCAATTTCACTGAGTCTCGGGTGGAGACAGCGCCGCCATCGTTACGCCATTCGTGCAGGTCGGAACTTACCCGACAAGGAATTTCGCTACCTTAGGACCGTTATAGTTACGGCCGCCGTTTACCGGGGCTTCGATCAAGAGCTTCGCGTTAGCTAACCCCATCAATTAACCTTCCGGCACCGGGCAGGCGTCACACCCTATACGTCCACTTTCGTGTTTGCAGAGTGCTGTGTTTTTAATAAACAGTCGCAGCGGCCTGGTATCTTCGACCGGCATGAGCTTACGGAGCAAGTCCTTCACCCTCACCGGCGCACCTTCTCCCGAAGTTACGGTGCCATTTTGCCTAGTTCCTTCACCCGAGTTCTCTCAAGCGCCTTGGTATTCTCTACCCAACCACCTGTGTCGGTTTGGGGTACGGTTCCTGGTTACCTGAAGCTTAGAAGCTTTTCTTGGAAGCATGGCATCAACCACTTCGTCACCCAAAGGGTAACTCGTCATCAGCTCTCGGCCTTAAGATCCCGGATTTACCTAAGATCTCAGCCTACCACCTTAAACTTGGACA
Organism: Pseudomonas sp. H26/SER47-MNA-CIBAN-0231; assembly: GCF_040310465.1. NCBI lineage: Bacteria > Pseudomonadati > Pseudomonadota > Gammaproteobacteria > Pseudomonadales > Pseudomonadaceae > Pseudomonas > Pseudomonas sp. H26/SER47-MNA-CIBAN-0231. The sequence goes on from NZ_JBEOPW010000041.1 coordinate 1,468, forward strand.
ACCAACGCCAAGCTGGCCTAGCCTTCTCCGTCCCTCCATCGCAATAACCAGAAGTACAGGAATATTAACCTGTTTTCCATCGACTACGCTTTTCAGCCTCGCCTTAGGGACCGACTAACCCTGCGTCGATTAACGTTGCGCAGGAAACCTTGGTCTTTCGGCGTGGGTGTTTTTCACACCCATTGTCGTTACTCATGTCAGCATTCGCACTTCTGATACCTCCAGCAAGCTTCTCAACTCACCTTCACAGGCTTACAGAACGCTCCTCTACCGCATCA
>NZ_JBEOPW010000042.1:0-1628 GCF_040310465.1 Pseudomonas sp. H26/SER47-MNA-CIBAN-0231
AGCCTACCTGTCACCTCTGTTAATTGACTCAACCATTCATGGGGGCGAAGGTGTCTAGCAATGCCGAAGCGTTATGACGATGACTTCAGAGACTGGGCTGTTCTTCAAATGATGCCGCCCTTAAACCGTTCCGTAGCAGAGCTCGCCGTTGCAATCGGCGTCACCCCACAGTCACTGCGAAACTGGAGGCAAATGGCTAGAGATAAAGGATTGATTGTTCCTGGGAATAATAAAACCAGCAATCAGTGGTCCAGCGCCGACAAATTCAACGCCGTTCTGGAAACCGCGCCGTTGAGCGAGGTAGAGCTTTCACAATATTGTCGAATCAAGGGCATTTATCCTGAGCAGATTCAGCAATGGCGCCAAGCTTGCCAGAATGCCAACACTGCGATGGAGCCTCAGCCCAACAAAAAACCGACCACCGAGCAAATACGGATAAAGGAGCTGGAGCGACAACTGCTTCGATCCGATGCTGATTGCAAGGAGGCGGTCGCTTTACTGGAACTCAGAAAAAAAGCCAATGCGATCTGGGGCAAGGACAAGGAAGGCTGATCAGCGCCCCTGATCGTGTGCAGGCTTTGGGCCTGATCGCTGAGGCAGTAGCAAGTGGTGCACGTCGGTTTCGTGCATGCAAAGAGATCGGGCTGTGTTTGCGGACGGTTCAGCGTTGGCGACACTGCGAAGCCGACAAGCGCCAGATCATCAAGCGCGAAGCACCGTCCAACAAACTCAGCGTCGCAGAGCGTCAGGCTGTTTTGGATGCTGCTAATCAACCTGGCTACGCGAGTCTGACACCGCACCAGATTGTCCCGAAGTTAGCTGACGAAGGTATCTATCTGGCATCGGAATCAACATTCTATCGGGTGCTGAAAGAGGCAAATCAGAATAGCCGTCGAGGCCGAGCCAAAGCTCCGAAGCGCCGAGCTTTGACCACACATTGTGCTGATGCCCCAAATCGAGTTTGGTGTTGGGATATCACGTGGTTACCCACCACCGTTAAAGGTCGCTTTTACTACTGGTACATGGTCAAAGACATCTATAGCCGCAAATTAGTGACCAACGAAGTACACGAATCCGAACGCGCAGAACATGCATGCGTACTGCTTGAAAAAGGATGCTTACGAGAGCGTACGGCGGGTCGTCCGCTGGTACTGCACTCGGACAACGGTCACGTAATGAGAGGCTCGCTTCTTCGAGAAAGCATGATTGCATTGGGCGTCGAACCGTCGTTCAGCCGACCCCGAGTAAGCAATGACAACGCCTATGCCGAAGCGCTTTTTCGTACGGCTAAGTATTGCCCGCTGTGGCCCGAGCGGCCCTTCGACAACCTCACGGAAGCACGACTCTGGGTGCAGAAATTCGTTGAGTGGTACAACGACGAGCATCGTCATAGCGCCTTGAAATACGTGACGCCCAATGAGCGTCACGAAGGCAAGGCACCTGCGTTACTGCAGGCACGGGAGAATCTTTACAAGGCAGCCAAAGCAACTAACCCCAGCCGTTGGAGCGGCGAAGTACGTAATTGGAAACTCGCAAACGCTGTTTACCTGAATCCAGAGCGCCCTGAAACAAGGGCGTAATAGACTCCTAAAACAGCCGTGAAGCGACAGATACGTTGACACGCACCG
>NZ_JBEOPW010000043.1:0-1566 GCF_040310465.1 Pseudomonas sp. H26/SER47-MNA-CIBAN-0231
CAGACTGTGTGAAAACCTAGCAATCTGCGCAGCGCTCAAAGAAAATGCTCCGTATCGAAAGATACGGAGCATTTTTCGTTATGGCCTACATCCAGGGACAGTCCCGCAGCCAGACCAGCCTGTTTCCGGTCTCGCTGGAAGAGTTGATCCCCGAGGATCACCTCGTTCGCGTTATCGATCTTTACGTCGCCAAGCTGGATCTGGCTCGACTGGGCTTTGATAAAGCACTTCCCAAAAGCACCGGCCGTCCCTCTTACGATCCAGCGGATCAGCTCAAACTCTACCTCTACGGCTATTTCCAGCGGATTCGCTCATCACGACGGCTCGAAGCCGAGTGCCAGCGCAACGTCGAAGTGATGTGGCTGATCAATCGACTCAAGCCTGATTTCAAGACCATCGCCGATTTCCGTAAAGACAACAAAGCCGCTTTTATCGCGACGTGCCGGGCCTTCGTGCAGTTTTGCCGCACAGCGGGGCTGATAACCGGCGAGCTGGTGGCCATTGATGGCAGCAAATTTCAGGCGGTCGCCTCTTCACGGCGTCATATGAATTTGAAGCGGCTCCAACATCAAGAGCAGAAGCTGGAGAAGCGCATCGCCCACTATTTGGCAGAGCTGGACGAGGCAGATAAAACCGAAGCCGGCGAGAAGATTGACCGCAATGCAATCAAGGCGACTTTGGCGCAACTTGAAGTCAGGCATTCCAATAACTTGACGTGCCAGGCGCTGATGAAATCCATGGAGCTTGAGCAATTCAATACCCACGAAAGCGATGCGCGAATGCTGCGAACGCACAAAGGGCCTCGGGTCGGGTACAACGTGCAGACAGCCGTGGACGCTGAAAACTGCATGATCGTGCATCATGAAGTGACTCAGGACAGCGATGATCGCAAGCAACTTGAACCGATGGCCAAGGCCGCCAAGGAACAACTTTCGCAGGATGAACTGACGGTCACCGCGGATGCGGGCTATTCCAATGGCAAGCAGTTCCAGGCATGTGAGGATGAGAACATCACGGCTTATGTGCCTGTGGCGCGATCACTCAACTCCTGCGGCAAGGAACAGATATTTTTCGATCGAACAGCATTTGCCTACGATGCGTCGCAAGATCGATATCAATGCCCTGCCGGAAAATGGCTGATCTTTAAGCAGATCAGCAATAAAGGCCGGATCTACCAAGCGAAGGTCAGCGACTGCGCAAGCTGCACGATTAAAGCGAAGTGCACCGACGCCAAACGCCGATACATCTCGCGCCATCTGCACGAACAGGCTTTCGAGCGAATGGAGCAGCGAATGCAGGCGCATCCCGAAATGATGGTCAGCCGACGATCCATCGTCGAACATCCCTTCGGCAACCTTAAACAGTGGTTATTTGGTAACGCTCGATTCTTGCTGCGACAGCTTGAAGGCGCGAGAGCTGAAATGGCCTTGGCGGTGAACGCCTACAACCTGAAAAGAGCAATTAACGTGTTGGGCGTGCGCCAGATGATGGCGCTGATGGGCTGAAACGCCTTTTTTCGTCTGCTGTGAGCACAAAAGCAAACGCCCCGAACAAGTCGGGGCGTTT
>NZ_JBEOPW010000044.1:0-1329 GCF_040310465.1 Pseudomonas sp. H26/SER47-MNA-CIBAN-0231
TGATACCCGTAGCTTCGGTGTATGGTTTGAGCCCCGTTACATCTTCCGCGCAGGCCGACTCGACTAGTGAGCTATTACGCTTTCTTTAAAGGGTGGCTGCTTCTAAGCCAACCTCCTAGCTGTCTAAGCCTTCCCACATCGTTTCCCACTTAACCATAACTTTGGGACCTTAGCTGACGGTCTGGGTTGTTTCCCTTTTCACGACGGACGTTAGCACCCGCCGTGTGTCTCCCATGCTCGGCACTTGTAGGTATTCGGAGTTTGCATCGGTTTGGTAAGTCGGGATGACCCCCTAGCCGAAACAGTGCTCTACCCCCTACAGTGATACATGAGGCGCTACCTAAATAGCTTTCGAGGAGAACCAGCTATCTCCGAGCTTGATTAGCCTTTCACTCCGATCCACAGGTCATCCGCTAACTTTTCAACGGTAGTCGGTTCGGTCCTCCAGTCAGTGTTACCTAACCTTCAACCTGCCCATGGATAGATCGCCCGGTTTCGGGTCTATTCCCAGCGACTAGACGCCCTATTAAGACTCGCTTTCGCTACGCCTCCCCTATTCGGTTAAGCTCGCCACTGAAAATAAGTCGCTGACCCATTATACAAAAGGTACGCAGTCACAGAACAAAGTCTGCTCCCACTGCTTGTACGCATACGGTTTCAGGATCTATTTCACTCCCCTCTCCGGGGTTCTTTTCGCCTTTCCCTCACGGTACTAGTTCACTATCGGTCAGTCAGTAGTATTTAGCCTTGGAGGATGGTCCCCCCATATTCAGACAAAGTTTCTCGTGCTCCGTCCTACTCGATTTCATGACCAAGAGATTTTCGCGTACAGGGCTATCACCCACTATGGCCGCACTTTCCAGAGCGTTCCGCTAATCTCAAAGCCACTTAAGGGCTAGTCCCCGTTCGCTCGCCACTACTAAGGGAATCTCGGTTGATTTCTTTTCCTCAGGGTACTTAGATGTTTCAGTTCCCCTGGTTCGCCTCTTGCACCTATGTATTCAGTACAAGATAACCATCTTATGATGGCTGGGTTCCCCCATTCAGACATCTCCGGATCAAAGTCTGTTTGCCGACTCCCCGAAGCTTTTCGCAGGCTACCACGTCTTTCATCGCCTCTGACTGCCAAGGCATCCACCGTATGCGCTTCTTCACTTGACCATATAACCCCAAGCAATCTGGTTATACTGTGAAGACGACATTCGCCGAAAATTCGAATTTCTCAACTAAGAGAACTCACAAATTTTACCTTAGCCTGATCCGTTACCAGTGAAAGTAACGTTCAGTCTATCTTTCTATCACATACCCAAATTTTTAAAGAACGATCTA
>NZ_JBEOPW010000045.1:0-1285 GCF_040310465.1 Pseudomonas sp. H26/SER47-MNA-CIBAN-0231
TGTATGTACCGGGGACATGGTGGACACATGTTCGGAGACATGGTGGACGGTTTTAGATCTTCTTACCTGCCGTCACGATCTGCAAGTTCAAGTCGATTCGAGCGACACGATGTCTACTCCAGTAGACATCGTGGATACCGTCCTCCGTCGTCTCCCTGATCGCTATGCACCTGCCATAAAAAGCCTTTCCGATCTTGTATTCCCGATTCCTCCAGAAGATTTCGCCTCCCACCTGTACCTTCCTGACCACATCTGCGTCGTTGTACTCCGGCTCCGCCGGTTGCTCCTGATATTCCCGTGGGCTGCCACTGTAACGAGTCGCCGGCACCGCCATGCCCAACGCCTGATGAGGGCGTTTCTGGTTGTAGATGTCGCGCCAGGTATCAAACGCCCGTTGTGCGTCGTCGAGATCGGTGAAAAACCGGCCTTGCAGGACTTCATTTTTCAGGCTGCGGTGGAAGCGCTCCAGTTTTCCCTGAGTCTGCGGGTGATAAGGCCGGGAGTGGCCGACCTTGATGCCCTGGCTCATCAGCCAGACTTCCAGCGCGGTGTAAACGCCTGTCTGATCGCCCCATGGCGAGCCGTTGTCCATCGTCATGCGCAACGGCAGGCCGTAGCGTCGAAACGACCGGATTAGATGGTCCTGTACCGTTTGGCGCTGTTCATTGGCACATGCGGCAATGCACAGCGAAAAGCGTGAGTGATCATCCAGGGCTGTGAATGGATGACAACGTCCGTGGCTCAGACTGAAATGTCCCTTGAAGTCGATCTGCCATAGATCGTTAGGCGCTTCGTGCTCAAAGCGGATAAATGGTTTGATCTCGGCAGCCTTTGGATCAACACGCGAATGACGCTGCAAAACCGCATGCACCGTGCTGACGGAGGGCATCACAGCGCCTTCATCTTCCAGCACGCGCTTGAGCTTGCGGGCGCCCCAAGCCTCGTATTGCTGACTCATGGTCAAAATTTGCTGCTCAACCTCATCAGCACAACGTTTGGGTGATGTTCTTGGTCGCCGGGACTGATCGTGCAAGCCCTCTGCACCCGAGGTTTCAAACCTGTTGAGCCATTTGTAGGCAGTACTTGGGCTGATATTGAATCGACGGCAAAGCTGCCGAATATTCACCCCTTCTTGCCGAGCCAAATGCACAAACTCTGTACGAAGTTGCATGGTGGATGCCTCTTGCCAGGACACAGGTCATTTCCTTGATGATGAGCAATGTGCCTATTAAAAAGTGTCCACCATGTCTCCGAACACCTGTCCACCATGTGTCCGGTACATACA
>NZ_JBEOPW010000046.1:0-1238 GCF_040310465.1 Pseudomonas sp. H26/SER47-MNA-CIBAN-0231
TAGAGCACCAGCTCAGGTGTGAGTTCATCATTCCCGGACGTGCGCTCAATGTGAATTTTGATGCGGTTAAGGCCTTTTTGCAGTAAGCCGGCAGGCAGGCGCAGAGGCGTATCGTCGCTTTCCTTGCCCTCAGCGATGGTGGTGCTAGGCCCTTTGTTGTCGTTGACCAGCAGGATGAGCTTATCGTTCTTGGTCTGATTCAAGTAAGCCAGCATGAGGACCAACAAGCCCTCGGTTTCATTGGCTTTCACAATGGTGACGCCGCCATGGACGTCTGCCATTGCAGGTTCCAGCTCAACCATTTCGGGGGCGTACGGGCGGGTCAGTGCAAACGGTTCAACGAAGTTACGGACGCGGCTCATTGCATTCTCCTTGCATGACGTAGGAACGCTCTTGCTGCATCTAATGCGAGACCGGCCGGGCCGTCACCTGTCAACTCTGACAGGTAGGAGGGGGTTTGCGATGAACGGTCATGAAGAGTGTTCCCGTGCACAAAGGCATGCAGACGGGACGCTCCGGGTCCCATCGGGAGTCGAACGCGGAGCGTCCGTTGAGGCATTCCCACGCAGGAGCGTGGGAACGATCATCGGGCTCCGCTACTGCGGCAGCTCCAGATTATCCAGCACCCGATTCACCGCCAATTCTCCGAGCATGATCAGTTGCGCAATCCCCATCAGCGTCCGGCGCTGGGATGGCTTGACCAGCCCGGCGAATTCCTGGGCGATGGTTTTGGCCGAGGCGAGGGTTTCGCAGGCGTTGGCCAGCAGGTCTTCATTTTTGGTGTCGGCGGTGACGGCGTACATGGCGCGGGGGCTGAACGGTGGTGGGGTGGAGCCGGGTGGGCAGAGGTAGTGGTCGAGGGCGCGGTCGGCGGCTTGGTGGAGTTTTTTGGAGTCGAGGGATTCGTAGGGGGAGGTGGGGTCGGTTTCGGGTGGGTTGGGTGTTGGTTTGATCATGGTGAGACTCCGTGGTTGATTTAGCCGCCACGGCTCATCGCTAAACAAGTAAAGGTGGCGGCTGTACGCAGGTTAGCGATCCGGGTCACAGAAACCCCGGGTAGACCCGAAGGTCTCCCACGCACAGCCACCATGACATCAAGTGCAGATCGAAAAATGCAATTGAGACTGGGCATTGGTGCGTCTGTAATGAGTCGGATCGCTAAACCCGATCGCTGATTCGTCAGCGACCGCACCACAATAGAACCCGCCCCCAAGGCGCACAAGCCGGCGGATTCTGGC
>NZ_JBEOPW010000047.1:0-1118 GCF_040310465.1 Pseudomonas sp. H26/SER47-MNA-CIBAN-0231
GCTCGCTTGTATGGTAGGACTTGAAGGGAGGAGGAGGGACAAGGCTCGATTCTGACTGTTAGCGCAGTACAGACCGTGGGAGATTTTCACCCTCCTCCTTTCACCCAAGCGCCGATAAAGAATGCATCTGGCCTAGACCGACGATAGGAACAAGCCTGCGCCTCTGGGTGAACCCTTCAAGTGTTCAAACCTTAGCCCGGAGGATTTCTTATGGCAATGCCCGTCGCTACTACCCAGTCGATTGTCGGGGTTGATGTCGCCAAAGACGAACTGGTGATTTATCACGTCGAATCAGATCGGCTCGAGACAATCTCCAATACCAAAACGGCGATCAAGAAATGGCTCAAGACCGTTGCCAAACCAGTAGCAATCGCCATCGAAGCCACCAATATTTATCACCAGGAGTTCGCCGAGCTGGCGCACGCGGATGGCTGCAGGATCTACATGGTTGGCGGTTATGAACTCAGTCATTACCGCAAAGGCGTGAACGTTCGCGCTAAAACTGATGCGCTGGATGCTCGTTTATTGGCCCGCTATCTGACAAACGAAGGGGACCATTTGCGCCCCTGGACGCCGCCGTCCCCCCTGTATTGCCGGCTCATTAGTCTGTTCCGGCGTCGTGCGGCTCTGGTTCAGGCTCGTGTCAGCCTCAAGCAGAGCTGGGAGAATGAGCCGCTGCTCAAAACCGCTTTCAAGAATCAGATAAGCGCCATGCAAAGGCTAGAAACCTTGCTTGAAAAAACGATCCTGACGCAGATAGAAGAAGCCGGTTTGGGCGCACAGCTCAAGCGCTGCATGAAGGTCGAAGGTATCGGTACGTTGAGCGGAGCCCGCTTGCTTGCATCCTTTCAGCGTGGGGACTTCAGGAATGCCGACGCTTTCATCGCTTTTCTAGGAATGGATCTGCGCATAGCGGACTCAGGCAAAAAGAAAGGCCGGCGCTGTCTGACCAAACGAGGCGACCCTGAGGCACGTCGATTGCTGCACAACGCTGCAATGGCGGCGAGCCGGACCTCGGTGTGGAAAGGGTTTTATGAGGCTATGAGAGGGCGTGGATTGAGCACTACCCAAGCACTGGTCGCACTAGCCCGCAAGCTTGCACGGGTGGTATTTGCTCT
>NZ_JBEOPW010000048.1:0-704 GCF_040310465.1 Pseudomonas sp. H26/SER47-MNA-CIBAN-0231
CTGGTAGACGACGCTGAGCTGCTGGAACTGGTTGAGATGGAAGTTCGTGACCTGCTGTCGACCTACGACTTCCCAGGTGACGACACTCCGATCATCATCGGTTCGGCTCGTATGGCGCTGGAAGGCAAAGACGACAACGAAATGGGCACCACTGCCGTTCGTAAACTGGTTGAAACTCTGGATACCTACATCCCAGAACCAGTTCGTATGATCGACAAGCCATTCCTGATGCCAATCGAAGACGTGTTCTCGATCTCGGGTCGCGGTACTGTTGTGACTGGTCGTATCGAGCGCGGTATCGTTCGCGTTCAGGACGCTCTGGAAATCGTTGGTCTGCGTGACACCACCACCACCACCTGCACCGGTGTTGAGATGTTCCGCAAACTGCTCGACGAAGGTCGTGCTGGCGAGAACTGCGGCGTTCTGCTGCGTGGTACCAAGCGTGACGACGTTGAGCGTGGCCAGGTTCTGGTCAAGCCAGGTTCGGTCAAGCCGCACACCAAGTTCACCGCAGAAGTTTATGTTCTGAGCAAGGAAGAAGGCGGTCGTCACACTCCGTTCTTCAAAGGCTACCGTCCACAGTTCTACTTCCGTACTACTGACGTGACTGGTAACTGCGAGCTGCCAGAAGGCGTTGAAATGGTAATGCCAGGTGATAACATTCAGATGACTGTTACCCTGATCAAAACCATCGCGATGGAAGA
>NZ_JBEOPW010000049.1:0-610 GCF_040310465.1 Pseudomonas sp. H26/SER47-MNA-CIBAN-0231
CTGACTTCCGGCGAGCGCATGAGCGAAATCGTTATCCAGTGGTACCGCACTTCGGCTCAAGGCACCCAAGAGCACTACTACACCACCAAACTGGAAGACGCGATCATCGTCGCCATCAACAACAAAATGCACAACTGCCAGGATCCAGGCAACGCGCACTTCACCCACCTGGAAGAAGTGCAGTTCACCTACCGCAAAATCACCTGGACCCACGAAGTATCCGGTACTTCGGGTTCCGATGACTGGCGTGCTCCAGTCGTTTAATTACGGCTGACCGTTACACGCATCGGCCAGCTCTGCTGGTCGATGTTGTTTACGCCCCTCCAGAATTTCGCGTACGTTGAGCCGCTTTTTTGCGGTCGTCGACGAGCGCCGCTGTACAGCACGAGGAACAAGGGATGTTCGCGCCGGCCAATGAAACCCACTTTGCCCTGACCATCGAAGGGCTTTCCGCCGACTTTCAGGTGTTTACCCTCACCGGCCGGGAAGCCATCAGCCAGCCTTTTGTCTTTGAGGTGGAGCTGGTCAGTGAGCAGCCGTCGCTGGACCTCGAAACCCTGCTGCACAAACCGGCCTTTCTGCAGCTGTCGCCTGACGGCAGCGGCATTCA
>NZ_JBEOPW010000050.1:0-521 GCF_040310465.1 Pseudomonas sp. H26/SER47-MNA-CIBAN-0231
CAGCCGTCGCTGGACCTCGAAACCCTGCTGCACAAACCGGCCTTTCTGCAGCTGTCGCCTGACGGCAGCGGCATTCACGGCCAGATCTACCGCGCCGCGCAAGGCGATTCCGGCAAGCGCCTGACCCGTTATTCGGTGACCCTGCGTCCGCAACTGGCGTATCTCGCGCACCGCATCAACCAGCGCATCTTCCAGAACCTCAGCGTGCCGAAGATCATCGGTCAGGTGCTGGAAGAGCACGGCATTCAAGGCAACGCCTACGAATTCAAGACCGGCTCGATCTACCCCGAGCGCATCTACTGCGTGCAATACGACGAGTCGGATCTGCACTTCATCCAGCGCCTGTGCGAAGAAGAAGGCATTCACTTCCACTTCCAGCACAGCGCCAACGCGCACAAGTTGGTGTTCGGCGACGACCAGACGGTGTTCCCGAAACTGGCCCCTGTGCCCTATCAGCAAGACTCCGGCATGGTCGCCAGCAACCCGGTGATCAAGCGCTTCGACCTGCGCCTGGAAACCCG
>NZ_JBEOPW010000051.1:0-455 GCF_040310465.1 Pseudomonas sp. H26/SER47-MNA-CIBAN-0231
TTCGCCGGCAGTGGATAGGGGACGGTGTTTTCCTTGTGGTACAGGCAGCCGCTGATCAGCGGTTGATCGGGGTCGCCCTCAAGGAAGGTGACCAGCACTTCCATGCCGATGCGCGGGATGGCGATGCCGCCGTACTGGGCGCCGGCCCAGGCGGAGGAGACGCGCAGCCAGCAGCTGGTCTTGTCGTCGGCCTGGCCTTCGCGGTCCCAGTGAAACTGGACTTTGACCCGGCCGTATTCGTCGCAGTGGATTTCTTCGCCTTTCGGGCCGGTGACCACGGCGCTCTGGCTGCCGAGGATGCGCGGTTTCGGGTGGCGCAGCGGCGGGCGGTTGGGTACGTCCCACGGCGTGGCCTGGAAGCGGTTGCGGTAGCCCTGGTGGAAATCGTCTTTCAGCGCGGTGGTGTCGCTGGTCACCGACTCTTCGAGCACTTGCGGCTGCTTGCCTTCGTGCAG
>NZ_JBEOPW010000052.1:0-437 GCF_040310465.1 Pseudomonas sp. H26/SER47-MNA-CIBAN-0231
AGCCTGATCCGTTACCAGTGAAAGTAACGTTCAGTCTATCTTTCTATCACATACCCAAATTTTTAAAGAACGATCTAATCAAAAGACTAGAAATCAATATTCAGTGCGAATATTCATTTCTAAACTCTCAAACTTCGAAGCAGTTTATGGTGGAGCCAAGCGGGATCGAACCGCTGACCTCCTGCGTGCAAGGCAGGCGCTCTCCCAGCTGAGCTATGGCCCCATAACAAAATTGGTGGGTCTGGGCAGATTCGAACTGCCTACCTCACCCTTATCAGGGGTGCGCTCTAACCAACTGAGCTACAGACCCAATTTCGAGCTTGTAACTGTTAGCTCAGAGCTATCAGCTTGGAGCTTAAAGCTGCTTCTATCGTCTTCTTCAATGAATCAAGCAATTCGTGTGGGAGCTCATGCAGCAGCTGATGTCGTCGATTAAG
>NZ_JBEOPW010000053.1:0-423 GCF_040310465.1 Pseudomonas sp. H26/SER47-MNA-CIBAN-0231
GGTAAATGGGGCGCTAGGACTAGGAACGTGGCAAGGCATTTATTTATGTGAACATCGAGACCATCTTGAAACGTATGGTGGCAATCGCAAAATTATCATTACCGTCAATACTTAATCAATGGTCACCAATGGTAGATTGTTCCTTACCCTTTACTGTGCTTAAATAACCCTCTCTTTACCAATAGTCATCTGCTTATGAAAACCCATCTATTTACGCCAGCCAAGCCTACTCGCTATCTTCGTGTACTGACTGTTATTTTTTTGAGTATGTTTTTAGTAACTGCTTGTGAAAAGTCATCAGAATCTGAGACAGTTAACGGGACCACCACTGATGCAGCAGTCCAAACGACACCTGTGACCTCTAACATCAATGTACCTGAAGTGACGGATAGAGAGGCAAATGCCGCTGAGACTACTGTAGAC
>NZ_JBEOPW010000054.1:0-359 GCF_040310465.1 Pseudomonas sp. H26/SER47-MNA-CIBAN-0231
AGCGACAGATTGGTAGTGTCGGCAACGTCGGTGACAGAAGTCGAAACCGGAGTTTTGTCTGCAACCAGATCTTCGAAATTGCCACCGCTCACGCCAGTGATCGAGTTGGTGATCGGAGCATTGCCGGTCAGCGCATCGTTCGCAGCAACAGCGGTTGCAGTACCGGTAGTCTGACCGACGCCGATGGTGATGGTCTGGCCGTTGGCCAGAGTCACGACCACAGGCGAGCCAGTCACAGGCGCACCAACGGTGGCGGTGTAAGTCACAGTGCCGCCCTCAGCGACCGATGTATCGGCGGTCAGTTTGACGGTCGAGGTATCGATGGTATCGGTGACAGTCGTTACGGCCGGAGCTGTGCT
>NZ_JBEOPW010000055.1:0-359 GCF_040310465.1 Pseudomonas sp. H26/SER47-MNA-CIBAN-0231
ATCAATACCCACGACACCTGGATTGTTTTGCCTTGATGAGCGAGGAGGAACGCCACGCTGAATGTGAAATTGGCGCGTTGGTTGGTGTTGAATGCCACTTGCGGAAATGATGATCCCGGTAGGCCATTGACAATCTTCAGCGTCGCCTTGTCGTTTGCCAAAGCGGCTTGGAACTCTGCCCGCACCTTCACTCCGCCTTCACTTGCCAGCACATCGATTGGGGAGACGGCGTTAACGAGTGTAGGAGGCTCTTGGGAGATCTTGTCCAGATCCACTTCCACGAACACGGCATCGGACCAGGTTGGAGGGCCGGACGGGTTGGTCAGGTAGTCGACAACGCGATATTTGATTTCGAAGGT
>NZ_JBEOPW010000056.1:0-332 GCF_040310465.1 Pseudomonas sp. H26/SER47-MNA-CIBAN-0231
TAGCTCAGTTGGTTAGAGCGCACCCCTGATAAGGGTGAGGTCGGCAGTTCGAATCTGCCCAGACCCACCAATTTTGTGTGGGAAACGCCTGTAGAAATACGGGGCCATAGCTCAGCTGGGAGAGCGCCTGCCTTGCACGCAGGAGGTCAGCGGTTCGATCCCGCTTGGCTCCACCACTACTGCTTCTGAAGTTTGAAAGCTTAGAAATGAGCATTCCACCGAGACGGTGATGAATGTTGATTTCTAGTCTTTGACTAGATCGTTCTTTAAAAATTTGGGTATGTGATAGAAAGATAGACTGAACGTTACTTTCACTGGTAACGGATCAGGCT
>NZ_JBEOPW010000057.1:0-329 GCF_040310465.1 Pseudomonas sp. H26/SER47-MNA-CIBAN-0231
TGAATTTCGGCGAAGCGCTGGCGGATTTCATCGAGCACTTTGTGGGCCGACTCCAGATCGGTATCGGGCATCACAATGGCGAACTCTTCGCCACCGTAGCGGCCGATGAAGTCAGTCTTGCGCAGGCGCTGCTTGAGGAACAGCGCCAGGCTCTTGATCACCCGGTCGCCCATCGGATGGCCATGACTGTCATTGACCCGCTTGAAGTGGTCGATATCGAGCATGGCAAAGCTCAGTGGCTTGTTCTCGCGGCGCGCGCGAAAGCTGCAGTCTTCCAGCAACTGCAGGATATGGGTGTGGTTGTACAGGCCGGTGAGGCTGTCGCGCAC
>NZ_JBEOPW010000058.1:0-319 GCF_040310465.1 Pseudomonas sp. H26/SER47-MNA-CIBAN-0231
ACGTGGTGGTGGCCAAGGAATTCGCCGAGAGCGCCGTGGCGACCGTCAAGGCCATCGCCGAGGTCGCCGACGACGACATGATCCTCGACATCGGCCCGCAGACCGCCGCGCAGTTCGCCGAGCTGCTGAAGACCTCGAAGACCATCCTGTGGAACGGTCCGGTCGGGGTGTTCGAGTTCGACCAGTTCGGCAACGGCACCAAGGTCCTGGCCCAGGCCATCGCCGAAAGCTCGGCCTTCTCCATTGCCGGTGGCGGAGATACCCTGGCCGCTATCGATAAATATGGCGTTGCCGACCAGATCTCCTACATTTCTACCGG
>NZ_JBEOPW010000059.1:0-294 GCF_040310465.1 Pseudomonas sp. H26/SER47-MNA-CIBAN-0231
TCACAACAGCCCCTGACCCAATCCCTCTCCCTGCGGGAGGGGGGACGGACCGAGCTGTATTTACGATTTACGCTCGCCTGCAATATCGAGCCGAACGCTGGACCGGAAACCAACCTGAATCTGCTCCCTCTCCCTCGGGAGAGGGCTGGGGTGAGGGGCTACGATCTCCAACCCTGCCGCGAAACAACCAACCCCTCGAACAAAAAAAACGGGCCTGCATCAGCAGGCCCGTTCGCCTTCGGGGACTTGTGTCAGCAGCGCATCCAGGGGGGAGCGCTGCAGGTTGGTGGGCGT
>NZ_JBEOPW010000060.1:0-285 GCF_040310465.1 Pseudomonas sp. H26/SER47-MNA-CIBAN-0231
GGTGTGGCGTGCGTATTCGATGGTCTCCTCGCCCCATGACGAGTTTCTCGAATTCTTTTCCATCGTGGTGCCCAATGGCGAATTCACCAGCGAGCTGAGCCGGCTGGTCAAAGGAGACTCGCTGCTGATAGATCGCCAGGCATTCGGTTACCTCACACTCGATCGTTTTGTGGACGGCCGTGACCTTTGGTTACTGGCCACCGGTACCGGCGTCGCGCCGTTCCTGTCGATCCTGCAGGACTTTGAGGTGTGGGAGCGGTTCGAACGCATCATCCTGGTCTACAG
>NZ_JBEOPW010000061.1:0-284 GCF_040310465.1 Pseudomonas sp. H26/SER47-MNA-CIBAN-0231
GCGGTGGTGTCGCTGGTCACCGACTCTTCGAGCACTTGCGGCTGCTTGCCTTCGTGCAGGACTTCAGTGAGCAGCCAGAGGTCGTTCCATTTGGCTTTCGGGTGTTCGGTCAGGGCGAGAAAGTGGCCGCTGACCAGCAGTGGCTGATCACTCTTGCCTTCGGCCAATTGGAAGTCGCTGCGGTGGCGTTCGAGGGCGCGTTTGGCCAGGTGCTTGCCGCGCTCGCGGTCGATGAAGCGGCCCGGGTAATCGTAGTCTTCGAGGTCGGGCAGGGCGTCGCCACG
>NZ_JBEOPW010000062.1:0-284 GCF_040310465.1 Pseudomonas sp. H26/SER47-MNA-CIBAN-0231
CCGCTGATCAGCGGCTGCCTGTACCACAAGGAAAACACCGTCCCCTATCCACTGCCGGCGAACAAGACCCGCAGCACCTTCAAGACCCTGAGTTCGATGGGTGGTGGCGGCTACAACGAACTGCGCATCGAAGACAAAAAAGGCCAGGAACAAATCTACCTGCACGCCCAGCGCGACTGGGACGAGAACATCGAGCACGACCAGAAGATCCGCGTCGGCAACGAACGCCACGACACCGTCGAGCAAAACAGCTACAGCGAATTCAAGGCCGAAGAACACCACAC
>NZ_JBEOPW010000063.1:0-282 GCF_040310465.1 Pseudomonas sp. H26/SER47-MNA-CIBAN-0231
GTGTGAGCCAGCTCCCGCAGCAGGGTGGGCGGCAGCGAGAAAGTGGGCGTGGTCGGCGCCACCACGACCCGGCGCATGGCGTCCGGAATGTCCTGGTGATAGCGCGATTTCAAGCGCTCGATGTCGCCGACCATTTGCTCCAGCGACTCCGGCTGCAGCGCGGTTTTTGAAAAGCCGGGGTGTGCACTTGCCGACTCCAGGGCACCCCCTCGGCACAGCACGAAGCGCAAGCCGAATTCGTCCGCCGTGTCGAACAGCAGGTCACCTGTCTCGGTCGTGCCG
>NZ_JBEOPW010000064.1:0-280 GCF_040310465.1 Pseudomonas sp. H26/SER47-MNA-CIBAN-0231
GAATCACGCCAAGCAACAGCAGCAACGTCAGCGTTTGAGCCAGATAGAACCAGGCTTCGCGTTTGGTCTGCGCAAGCATCGGCGCGAAGTCGTATTCCACCAACAGCGCTTCACGCAACGGCGTGCCATCCTGGGCGACTCGATCCAGTGGATAGACTGCCAGTTGTGTGGGCCCTTCACCGATCCAGCCTGCGCGTCCGCTACCGACATACGACTTCAGCTCTGCAGCGCTGATCAGCTGAAGCTGTTCGGCCATCAGGCCCAGGCGAGTGGCCGCGAT
>NZ_JBEOPW010000065.1:0-280 GCF_040310465.1 Pseudomonas sp. H26/SER47-MNA-CIBAN-0231
CCTGTAAGGAAAGCATGAACAAGTCTCTATCGATCGCGGCGGTGCTGGCGATCCTTGCCCTCTTCGGATGCGCGGCCGCGGCGTCTTCCGCAGGCAAGCTCCTGACGCTGGAAGGCAAATTGGTACTGAAAGGAAGCATGCCGATGGTGCAGACCATCCTGATTCTGCCAGACCGGCAGCAGTGGGAGCTGCAGGGCGTACCGCGCGCGCGGGCCGAAGCCCTGCAAAACAGGCAGGTCATTGCGCAAGGCGTCGTGGTCAGACCGGCAAAGGATGGCTT
>NZ_JBEOPW010000066.1:0-280 GCF_040310465.1 Pseudomonas sp. H26/SER47-MNA-CIBAN-0231
GTTTTTTGTCTGCTATTTCTCGAGCAAATAACTCGACATCACCAATCACTTCAATTCCCATGTCCAATGCTGCACGCACTTCAGGCGTATCGATTGGCACACCAGGGCTGATGATAATTTGGCTAGACTGAACTAAATAACGACAATCAAACCCGCCAGCCAATAATTCAATATCGGCAAACTCTTGTGCCAACGTATCTGCACCCGGCGGATGACGACGACTGTCCATCACTAAAGGTTTAATGCCTTTAGACACTAAAAAACGCACGACCGAGAGCCC
>NZ_JBEOPW010000067.1:0-279 GCF_040310465.1 Pseudomonas sp. H26/SER47-MNA-CIBAN-0231
GCGGAGGCCCTCGGCCGGCTGGACGTGCTGGTCAACAACGCCGGCGTCTTCACCGCGCACCCGCCGTTGGAGACCAGCTTCGAGGACTGGCAGGCCGCCTGGCAGCAGACCCTCGCCGTCAACCTGCTCGGCCCGGCCAACGCGACGTTCCGGGCACTGCCGCACCTGATCGCGGCCGGCGGCGGCGCGGTCGTCAACGTGTCCAGCCGGGGCGCGTTCCGCGGCGAGCCGAACAACCCCGCGTACGGGGCGAGCAAGGCCGGGCTCAATGCGTTCGGG
>NZ_JBEOPW010000068.1:0-279 GCF_040310465.1 Pseudomonas sp. H26/SER47-MNA-CIBAN-0231
GTTGCGCGGCGTGCCGATCGACAACTCGGCGCCGACGCTCACGTCGTCGTGCAGCGAACGCGAGCCGCCGCGCGACCGCGCTTCCTTCTTCACCGCGAACAGGTAGCTGCCGCGCTCGTCGGGGTTGCCGCACAGCGAGTATTGCCGCGTGATGCCGGACGGCGCGGTGACGTCGATATGGGCGCCCGGTTCGTACGCGTCGAACGGCTGGCCGTCGACGCGCGAGACCCGGAAACAGCGGATGTCCTGCGCCGCGTCGATCAGCGCGTCGATCCGGAC
>NZ_JBEOPW010000069.1:0-278 GCF_040310465.1 Pseudomonas sp. H26/SER47-MNA-CIBAN-0231
CGGTATCCGTGCAGTACTACACAGCGGTGCCACCGATACTTGAGCGCACGAACTGCCTGGCGACGTTGCCTGAGCGCTTCCTACACCGCTTTGATCACATGATCGACCGCTTCGACCTCCCATTCGCATTCGATCCGTTCCAGCTGCAGGTCGGTTGGCATCCGCGCTTTGACGAAGATTTAGGACATCAGTGGCTGCGTGAACAGCTGATTGCGGTGAGGCCCTTCTAACGCATGAAATGACGGGTACTCAAGGGGCTCGAAGCCCACGGGTAGTTG
>NZ_JBEOPW010000070.1:0-278 GCF_040310465.1 Pseudomonas sp. H26/SER47-MNA-CIBAN-0231
TCATTATCGACCGAGCCGACATGTTTGGTTTAGCACAATTGCACCAGCTTCGCGGCCGTGTTGGGCGATCGCATCACCAAGCTTATGCTTATATGATGACGCCTCATCCTAAACGTATGACCCCAGATGCCCGCAAACGTCTTGCAGCCATTGAAGCCCTAGAAGATCTTGGCGCAGGATTTTTACTCGCCACTCAGGATTTAGAAATTCGCGGTGCGGGTGAATTGCTCGGCGATGAACAAAGCGGCCATATCTCAAAAATTGGTTTTAGCTTATAC
>NZ_JBEOPW010000071.1:0-277 GCF_040310465.1 Pseudomonas sp. H26/SER47-MNA-CIBAN-0231
GCCATGACCCGCACCTTGCTCGAGCGCGGCTACCGTCACGTCGCCTTCGCCGCGGCGCAGCTCGACCCTCGGACCCTGCAACGCGCCGAAGGCTACCGTCAGGCCATGCGCCAGGCGGGTCGCTATGAGCCAACTCTGGAGCTGCTGACACCGCAGCTGTCGTCCATTGGGCTTGGCGCGGAGCTGCTGGATCGGCTGCTGGCGCAGCACTCGCAGATCGACGCAGTGTTCTTCAACAACGACGACCTGGCCCTCGGGGCGCTGTTTCGCGCCCATC
>NZ_JBEOPW010000072.1:0-276 GCF_040310465.1 Pseudomonas sp. H26/SER47-MNA-CIBAN-0231
GGTGGCGCCTGTGCGCTCGGTCATCCGATCGGTGCGTCCGGTGCGCGGATTCTGGTGACGCTGCTTTCGGCCCTTCGTGCCCGCGGTCTGCGCCGTGGCGTGGCGGCGATCTGCATCGGCGGCGGCGAAGCCACCGCCATGGCCGTCGAACTGATCTGAGGAGGCGTCCATGCTGCCCAATGAAGATCAAAACGCGATCGCCGAGATGGCTCGCCAGTTCGCTCAGGAACGCCTGAAGCCGTTCGCCGAACAGTGGAGCCGCGAGCATCGCTATCC
>NZ_JBEOPW010000073.1:0-274 GCF_040310465.1 Pseudomonas sp. H26/SER47-MNA-CIBAN-0231
CAGCTACCGTTGATAACATAGATGTTGCAGTTGATCCAATTGGCGCCAAAAAGCAGTTAGGCCTATTCCCCGACCCTTTTGGTTTATATGAACGTTTAAGCCCGCGTGAATACATTAGCTTCTTTGCCGAACTCAGCGGTATGTCGCGCAAACAAGCGAAAGAAGCCACCGCAGATGTGATTGCACAATTAAAGCTGGAAGACATTTGTGACCGTCGCTGCAAAGGTTTTTCTCAAGGCCAGCGGATGAAAACGGCATTAGCACAAGCCATTGT
>NZ_JBEOPW010000074.1:0-273 GCF_040310465.1 Pseudomonas sp. H26/SER47-MNA-CIBAN-0231
GCGTTCGAGCCAGTACTAATCGAAGGTAAAGCCATCCAGCTGCATCCACTCGTTTGTACCGCATTCAACGCCGATTTCGATGGTGACCAAATGGCAGTTCACGTGCCATTGACGCTAGAAGCTCAGCTTGAGTCACGTGCTTTGATGATGTCGACCAACAATATCTTGTCGCCTGCGAACGGTGATCCAATCATCGTACCGTCACAGGATGTGGTACTTGGTTTGTATTATATTAGCCGTTCATCAGTAAATGCCAAAGGCGAAGGCATGATT
>NZ_JBEOPW010000075.1:0-273 GCF_040310465.1 Pseudomonas sp. H26/SER47-MNA-CIBAN-0231
GTATTAAAGGACGATGGCCAATTTGTTATTGTTTGTCATCATAAACGTTCAATGATCCTTAACCGTAATAGAAGGATTTTGACGTTAATTGATAAAGCAGAAGTCAATTTATTAATTAATTGTTTAGCTAAAATGGCAAATGCCATGGGCAATATCAGCAATCAAGAAGATGTTGAGCGAATTAAGAAAGACCTTCAATGTGAGCAAATTAGAGCAGAAATTAATCGCTTGATTAAATTATTAGTCATGTTTGATGAGTCGGCCGCTCAGGAT
>NZ_JBEOPW010000076.1:0-272 GCF_040310465.1 Pseudomonas sp. H26/SER47-MNA-CIBAN-0231
TCATATCATTTTCGCTTAAGCGATGATAGTTAAGCTGAGGATAAGAAGATAAATCCACCTTTTGCAAGTTGTCTAGCGCCGTTAACAATGCCTCATAATAAGGCTCAATCATTGCAAACTGCACAGGTGTCGTATGCTGTACATTCAGCAGGCACTTATCTTCCAAATCTTGGCTAGCCTGACGCAGTTGCGGTACACCTGTATATCGACTACCGCCCAATATACGATGGGCAATTTGTGCCAGCATATTGCGGTCATGAGCTTCCCATGCC
>NZ_JBEOPW010000077.1:0-272 GCF_040310465.1 Pseudomonas sp. H26/SER47-MNA-CIBAN-0231
GGCCAGCACTTGGTTTGCCATGGTACTGAGCTGGCTGCCCAGGCCATCCATTTGCCCTAGCCCCAAACCAAGCATACCCAGAATCAGGTACACCAGAGTTTCTACCGAATAGTGGATAGTGGTCATCGCGCGGCGGTTGGAAATAGACATGGCGAAGCCAAGAAACAGTGGCGCCAGTATCAGCAGCACTCCGGTCAGCATCAGTGCAACTCGCCGTCGGCACGATCTTGCACCAGCACCCAGGGCGCGATTACAACGGCCCACAACTCGGT
>NZ_JBEOPW010000078.1:0-272 GCF_040310465.1 Pseudomonas sp. H26/SER47-MNA-CIBAN-0231
GTCTATGCCCGGGGCGTCAACGCCTACCTGTTCCGCTACCGCGACAAGTTGCCGGCAGACCTGATGGCAACCGGCTACAAGCCCGAATACTGGCAACCGGAAGATTCGGCGCTGATTTTCTGCCTGCTGAACTTCAGTCAGTCAGCCAACCTGCCGGAAGAAATTTCCTCGCTGATGCTGGCGCAGACCGTCAGCACCGACAAACTCCCCTGGCTGACGCCTTCGGCCCCCGACGAAAAACTGCCAGTGGCCGAGGCCGAGAAACTCCAGGG
>NZ_JBEOPW010000079.1:0-271 GCF_040310465.1 Pseudomonas sp. H26/SER47-MNA-CIBAN-0231
GCATCATACTATCGTCCGTATCGTCATCGCTTGCTTGATACTCTCCAGCACCATTATTGCTTGCATTGTTGTTATAGGCGTCGCTATTAACATTGTTTGTAGCGCTGCCACTGGAGTCAAACTGAGGGTTCTGACCATTCATAGCCGCCATATCCTCTACGCCACTGCCATTGTTAGGTAATGGCAGTGGTGCCGCGCTATCAATCATCAGCGCTGGCGCTAACGTACGCATATCAGTGACCAAACGCTGTAATAGCATACTGTCTGGTGC
>NZ_JBEOPW010000080.1:0-271 GCF_040310465.1 Pseudomonas sp. H26/SER47-MNA-CIBAN-0231
GGGTTGGACATGGCCGCATGGTGGCAGCCCACCAATGACGGTTATTTCCGGCATGTGCCGAAGGCCGCGATTCTGCAAGCCGTGGGCGAGTACGCGCCCGAGCAGGTTTCCCGGCTGGCGAAATTGAAGAAGGCCGACATTGCCAGCGAAGCCGAACGGCTGGCGGATGGCACGGGGTGGATGCCTGCGATCTTCAAGATCGCAGGCCCACAAGATGCCGCGCAGGAGGAAGGCCCGCAGCGGGACGCACCGGCGGATGCCGAAGCAATGG
>NZ_JBEOPW010000081.1:0-271 GCF_040310465.1 Pseudomonas sp. H26/SER47-MNA-CIBAN-0231
TTTCGGACGTCTACAGCCTCGACGGCGGCTTCGAACTCTGGAGGCACACCTATCCAGCCGATGTCGAGCGCGGCGAAGAACAAGCGTAAAAATTTATTTCCTCCCGATTGCCCGCCAACCGCGGGCTAGGCGCTCTGGCCCGCTGAACGGCAGCGCTTAAAATCCCTCCCCCGCCTTGACCTTGCCGAATACGAACTATCCTTGAGTTCAGGCCATCCAAATAAACGAAGCCGGGAAACGGCTGACGGATTTCAGGGTTACGACCATTAGG
>NZ_JBEOPW010000082.1:0-271 GCF_040310465.1 Pseudomonas sp. H26/SER47-MNA-CIBAN-0231
GTCGTCGCCCGCGTATTCCTTCTGCATGATGTCGGTCATCAAGGACTTGACGTCGGCTTCGTCAAAAATCGAGAAGCCGGGCTTGTAGCCCAGGCGAACATGTTCCTTGCGGATGATGTTCAGGCCCAGGTTGTGGAAGGTGCACACGGTCAGGCCGCGGCCTTCGCCGCCCTTGAGCAGGGTGCCGACCCGTTCCTTCATCTCGCGCGCAGCCTTGTTGGTAAAGGTCATGGCGACGATGTACTGGGCGCGGATGCCGCAGTTCTGGATC
>NZ_JBEOPW010000083.1:0-271 GCF_040310465.1 Pseudomonas sp. H26/SER47-MNA-CIBAN-0231
GGAGAAGGTAGTCCCATGGCTATTCGTACAATCACCATCGGTAAACGTTCCGCAGTCGGCTTCGGCCTGATTGGCCTGCTCGTACTCTTCCTTGGCCTGTTCGCCCTGAGCCAAATGGCTAACATGCGCAAAGAGAGCAGGGAAGTCGACGAGAACTGGCTGCCAAGTATCATGGCAGTCAGCGATCTAAATGTGTCCGTGATGCGTATCCGCGCGCTTACCTTGCGCATGGCTCTGGCCGAAGACCCACAGATTGTACGAAGCACCACCG
>NZ_JBEOPW010000084.1:0-271 GCF_040310465.1 Pseudomonas sp. H26/SER47-MNA-CIBAN-0231
GTATGACCTTGCCCGCTGCCGGTGCCTTGATCGGAGTGCCGGTCTTTGCGGCGAAATCCAGCCCTGAGTGCGGATTGCGCTCCTCGCCGTTGAAGAAACGACGCAGGCCGAACGGCGAAGATAGCGGGCCGTTGACCGGGCGATCGAATAGCAGGTTGCTCGGCTGATTGGTGCTGAACTGGCGGTAGGCGCGGTTCTGTTCGTCCAGCTCACGCTCGATGCGCTTGAGGTCTGCCGGGTTCGGATTGACTTGGCGCTGATTCTTCAGGGT
>NZ_JBEOPW010000085.1:0-270 GCF_040310465.1 Pseudomonas sp. H26/SER47-MNA-CIBAN-0231
CGATGAAGGTTTCGTCGTGAGGTGCTGCATCAGCATATTCCAGAGGGCGGTCGCAACACCAACGGCGCCGCCCGACTGCCAACCTCCGCGTTAAACGCCTGATGATACGTTGAGGCCCAATTACACAACGCCATCAGCCCTTAGCATCGAGCGAATTCCGCGCAGCGCCTGGCGGATGCGGCTCTGGTTTTCGATCAGCGCGAAGCGGACGTGATCATCGCCATACTCGCCAAAACCGATCCCGGGAGAAACCGCGACTTTGGCTTCTGT
>NZ_JBEOPW010000086.1:0-270 GCF_040310465.1 Pseudomonas sp. H26/SER47-MNA-CIBAN-0231
CTAGTGCTCCGTTATGCATTCCACAGTGGGAGTGAGCCTGCTCGCGAAAGCAATCCGCCAGTCGAAGCCACAGTGACTGACAAACCGCATTCGCGAGCAGGCTCGCTCCCACAAGAATCTTCATTGCTTACGCCGTTGATCGTTCCCACGCTCCGCGTGGGAATGCAGCCCGGGACGCTCTGCGTCCCCCCAGAGCTGGAACGCGGAGCGTCCCTTGAGGCATTCCCACGCAGAGCGTGGGAACGATCATCAACTGCACCCGTACCGCAT
>NZ_JBEOPW010000087.1:0-270 GCF_040310465.1 Pseudomonas sp. H26/SER47-MNA-CIBAN-0231
GCCCAGAATCCGTTGCAGTTCACGGATCTGCCTTAGCGCATAGCTTAGCTCGGAGGCAGGCACCACGGATTCACCCGCATAGACCGCCCGCAAGCTGCCGTCCTGATAGAGCTTGCGCCACAGGAATAACTGGTTGGCATTGACGCCGTTGCGCCGAGCGTCGCCGACACACTTTAACCTGGCTCAAGGCTCTCGCGAGCGATGGCCAGTATTTGCTTTGGACTCCAGCGGCGACGCCGCTCCTAGCCAAAAAGCTATACACTCTTAACG
>NZ_JBEOPW010000088.1:0-269 GCF_040310465.1 Pseudomonas sp. H26/SER47-MNA-CIBAN-0231
GTTCTGGATCAATACCAGCGGCAACCGCCATTCTTAAATAATCTTCACCCAACGTCGATAGGGCAATACTCAAACCACCAGAAGATGAGCCAGTAATACCAGCAAGGGTGGTCATCGCGACCGCTTCTGAGATAAGTGGGTTATCAGGCGTTAGGTTTAAGATGCTGTCACGAATAATAAGAAAGCCTGCCAATGAAGCAATGACCGCGCCGTAACCCACTTCTGAGGCGGTGTTAAAGATGGGCAACATCGAATCATAAGTACCACGG
>NZ_JBEOPW010000089.1:0-269 GCF_040310465.1 Pseudomonas sp. H26/SER47-MNA-CIBAN-0231
TAACAGACTCGTGGTTGATGTATCCGAGTAGGTTAAATCAGCACCTAAGGCCCAAATATTATTCAGCTGGTATTGATAACCGCTGCGCAATGCTGTGGTTATTTCATGAGAGAATTCACCTTCAGAAAATGATGCTACTTGGCGAGGATCTGCTTCGTACTGCGCCAGCGTTAGCGCGCCTGGTGCTTGGCGATCGTTATCAAAATGATTAACTTCAACATAGAAGTCTTCGGTATCTGTTTGATATTGTAAGCGACCTAGAATAGAAC
>NZ_JBEOPW010000090.1:0-269 GCF_040310465.1 Pseudomonas sp. H26/SER47-MNA-CIBAN-0231
CAACAAATCTAAGCTAATAAATGCACTGATGTGCAGCAACGCATAGGCGCACACATACAAGCCCACTAATCGACGAGTTTGTATCAGCGCTGCTATTTTAAAACGCTTGGCGATGGGCGAAATAAGCAACGTCACTAACAGGCTATTGATCGCGCCCATGCCGGTATAGTGAATAATATACTGCACCGGATCGCCGCCCGCATTGTCAGTTAACACTAGCGCCACGAGATAAAAGGCTGGCAATAAAAAGCTAATATGCAACAACACCT
>NZ_JBEOPW010000091.1:0-268 GCF_040310465.1 Pseudomonas sp. H26/SER47-MNA-CIBAN-0231
GTTTTGGGCAGTTCGTTGGTAAATACTGCCCCCCAGCGCCGTTACGCGCAGGAATCGAACTAGCCCTTTTTCTCACACGGCTAGGGAAGGGGGAATCAAACCAAGAGAAATCTATTCAAGCAACAGCTCTGTTTGATCGTGCTTCAGCAAGGATATGCGATAAAACAACGTGCTGTTTTCATCCCGCTTTATATTTAGCATGATCTGGCATAAACGCAAGAAGCTCCTCAAGCCGACTCACATTACTACCACGTTAAAGGTTTTCCTC
>NZ_JBEOPW010000092.1:0-268 GCF_040310465.1 Pseudomonas sp. H26/SER47-MNA-CIBAN-0231
GTATGTGGCGTATGACGACGCGGCGAGCAATCGAGCTGGTGAACTGAAGGGCTAGTACCAGTCAGCCCATGGTTCCGGAATGAGCGCCAATCGCCGGAATAGGCTGACGAACATAATAATTGTCGAAGTCACTGCTTTCGATGAACTGGAAGCCATGGCGGGTATAAAAGCGATTCGAAGCGCTTTCTTTGAGAGCCCCCACTTTAATAGGCAGCGCCGCCGCATCCGCCTCTTTGAAAATCTGCATGAGAACAGCAGACCCCACCCC
>NZ_JBEOPW010000093.1:0-268 GCF_040310465.1 Pseudomonas sp. H26/SER47-MNA-CIBAN-0231
GTGTGGGGCAAGGGCTACCTGTTCAGCCGCTCCGAGTGGGAATGCTGAAGCCATGTTCAGAATCCTGTTCCGCCTGTACCTGGTCACGATCGTCTCCTACAGCGCGGCGATTTACCTGGTACCGGACCTGGTGATCAAGCTGTTTCACGAGCGCTTTGTCAGCTACAACCTCGACTATTCCCGCGGCCTGCAAAGCCTGATCGTCAAGCAGTTTCATGGCGTGCCGCAGGAGCAGTGGCCTGGCCTGGCCGAACAGATGGACAAGGAG
>NZ_JBEOPW010000094.1:0-267 GCF_040310465.1 Pseudomonas sp. H26/SER47-MNA-CIBAN-0231
GTTTAGCCACAGCGGCAAAAGATCTGCCTATTCCACTACACCCAGGTGCAGAACGCTATTACAAAGAAGTGAATGCGCTATAAGTAATAGTCTTAAGTTAACAGCGCTTGTTTGGTAAACCCAGCAAGCGCTTGTTTATTTCTGTCTTTCAACCATATTTGCTAACTTCCGTTTTAGATCAAGAGTGACTAATTGAGTCAACGTCATTTTTAGTCCACTCATTTTCTGAGCTGAGGTTATTTAGTTGTAGTAAGTGTCGAGGCATAC
>NZ_JBEOPW010000095.1:0-267 GCF_040310465.1 Pseudomonas sp. H26/SER47-MNA-CIBAN-0231
GTTGAACACATCAGGCGGCTCAGCCACAGTGATTTCCAGCGCCACGTCCATGCGTCCACGGTAATCCGGGACCAGGGTTTCGAGCTGCACATTTGGCGACAGCTTGCGAATTTCGCGGATGCAGTCGGCGAAGTGCTGGGCACCGCCGTCACGCAGGTCATCGCGGTCAACCGAGGTGATCACCACGTATTTTAGTTTCAGATCAGCGATGGCGATGGCCAGGCTTTGCGGCTCATTGACGTCCAGTGGCTTCGGACGACCGTGGCC
>NZ_JBEOPW010000096.1:0-266 GCF_040310465.1 Pseudomonas sp. H26/SER47-MNA-CIBAN-0231
GTGCTGTTGTTTTCACTGCCCACCAGTATCACGCTGTCGGCAGAGTGGGCAGGGCTGTTGTGGCCGATGTTTGGGCTCGCCTTGCGGCGGCGCCACCATAACAGGAGGCCGGTGACGCTCATCAACGGCACACAGAGGGCACAGAGCCCAAGCGGCAGGCCCAACCACCACAGGCCTTCACCGGTGTGCAGCTGATAGATCAATTCATAGAGGTTGTGCATCGAGTCGTGTGCCTGATAGGACAACAAAGCGCCGCTGGCCTGATC
>NZ_JBEOPW010000097.1:0-266 GCF_040310465.1 Pseudomonas sp. H26/SER47-MNA-CIBAN-0231
AATCTGGTTAGCGTAACCAAAAAAGTCACCCTCGCGAGTGCCAATTGCCAATGTCAATGATGGCCAAGTTTGATCATTGGTCGATAAATCTAAATCGTGGCTGTCTATTTTCCAACCATCGGGTTGTAGAGTCCATAGCAATGAACCTGAGTTAATTGCAAATTTGTGCTGGGTGTCTGCATCGTGCCATTGTAACCAGCTGGGTTTAAAAACCAATATGCCATCACGAATTTGACGATGAGCAAATGTCATCCACGCATCGAGGT
>NZ_JBEOPW010000098.1:0-265 GCF_040310465.1 Pseudomonas sp. H26/SER47-MNA-CIBAN-0231
TAACTCTACTGTCACAGCTTCTACGGTCACTAGCTTTGTCCCTACTGGCGCAACTAGTGTTGTAGGAACCGCAACTGGTAGCAATGTGGTCAGTGTCGGTAGTGCAGATAATGAGCGGCGCTTAACCAATGTTGCTGCGGGTGGTGCGGACACTGATGCAGTGAATGTCTCTCAGTTGAAACAATTGAATAATACGGTTGTGGCTAATAAAACGCACTTTTATAGTGTCAATAATACAGATCCGACCGCGGGCAACTACAACAAC
>NZ_JBEOPW010000099.1:0-265 GCF_040310465.1 Pseudomonas sp. H26/SER47-MNA-CIBAN-0231
GCGCCGGTCAGCTCGCGGATCAGTCCTTCGATGAGGTCGTCGCGATCGCCGCGTTTGCCGGTGGCGAGATCGAATTCCAGGTTGAGCGGGTAGCGCGCGGCGAGGGTGATTGCCTCTATGGCTTCATCCGGCAACAGGGCGCGCCCGAGGTTGGTGTGCAGCACCGTGCCAGTGAGGTTGAACACTCGGCGCACGCGGCTCTTGTGCTGGCTGGCCAGGCGTTCGCCGGCGCGCCCGGCGAGCACCGCTTCGGACAGTTCCAGCG
>NZ_JBEOPW010000100.1:0-265 GCF_040310465.1 Pseudomonas sp. H26/SER47-MNA-CIBAN-0231
TGAGAGGACGGCGGCGTACAAAGCTGCGGCGAGTCACCGCTGCACCTGCCCGGCGACTGCCTGGCGCACGAGCCTGAGCAATGTGTTGTGGCTATAGCTGCCATCGCGATCATCACCGTAGCGCACGATCACCAGGTTTTCGCTGGGGATCACGTACAGCGCCTGGCCCCAATGCCCGAGCGCCGCGAAGGTATCGGCAGGAGCATCGGGCCAGGGTCGCGCTGCCCCCTCGACGACGCGGTTAAGCCACCAATGTCCGCCCGGC
>NZ_JBEOPW010000101.1:0-265 GCF_040310465.1 Pseudomonas sp. H26/SER47-MNA-CIBAN-0231
GTTCACAACTCCGGACACTGGACGACGGAAGGCGCCGAGTGCAGCCAGTTCGAGAACCATCTGCGCGCCGTTGCCGGCTTGCCGCTGGGCTCGACGGCCAAGGTCGGTGAGAGCGCCATGCTCAACTTCATCGGCGTCGTGCCGCCGGTAGAGAGAGTGATCGCCATCGCCGATTGCCACCTGCATCACTATGGCAAGGCGTTCAAGGCTGGTCGCAAGGTCGGTCATGCCAACCTGCGCTGCGCCGACAAGGCTACGCTGGAGC
>NZ_JBEOPW010000102.1:0-264 GCF_040310465.1 Pseudomonas sp. H26/SER47-MNA-CIBAN-0231
GATTCAGGCGCTGTTCGGTGACAGCGTGCAGCACTGCTATCTGCCCTATGATCTGCCCTGGGCGGCTGCGCGGTTTCTTGACCGCGTGCGGCCGAAGCTGGCGGTGGTGATGGAAACCGAACTCTGGCCCAACCATATCCATCAGTGTGCACGCCGCGGCATTCCGGTAGCGCTGGCCAATGCGCGCTTGTCCGAGCGCTCGGCCCGCGGCTACGCGCGCTTCGCCCGCCTGACCGCGCCGATGCTGGCCGAGCTGAGCCTGAT
>NZ_JBEOPW010000103.1:0-264 GCF_040310465.1 Pseudomonas sp. H26/SER47-MNA-CIBAN-0231
GGTATAGATATGCGCCTGTTCGGTAAAGTGACCACAAAATATTACTGCCCACGTCCAAATATTGCGAGCGACATTGGCTGTAAGGTTACCACTCAGCGTCGTCATCGCACTACGGCGACCGAAAGCTAAGCCAGCCAGCGTCGGAAAAACAAGATGATCTTTGCCCACTTGCCGGGCGATTTTACTCAGTAACGCATGAGACTTTGGCTGCATGATCTCTGTTAGCTGTGGCGACTCTGCATATTCGTCAACGCTGATTTGGAT
>NZ_JBEOPW010000104.1:0-264 GCF_040310465.1 Pseudomonas sp. H26/SER47-MNA-CIBAN-0231
GTGCTGGCCCTGGTGATTCCCGGTGTGATCGGTTTCCTGCTGTCGCTGACCGGCCAGGGCGACCTGCTGATCCTCGTCGCGGTGTTCGGCGCGACCATCTCCTACGTCTTGATGATGGCCTCGCACATCGTCCTGCGCCTGCGCCGGCCAGACCTACATCGCCCGTACAAGACACCCGGCGGCATCGTCACCTCGGGCGTGGCGCTGGTGCTGGCCTGCATAGCGGTCATCGCGGGTTTCCTGGTCGATCCGCGGGTGGTGATC
>NZ_JBEOPW010000105.1:0-264 GCF_040310465.1 Pseudomonas sp. H26/SER47-MNA-CIBAN-0231
TCGAGCAAGGCTTCGTAGAGCATCTTTTCCCGCGCCAGGGCGCGGCTTTTGGCCGACAGCGCCTTGTCTTCGAACGCTTTGAGCTCGGGGGTGATAAAACGCTCGGCGCCTTTGAGGGTCTGGCGACGTTGATAATCGATAGGCGCCGACTCGGCCTGTTTGCTCGGCAGCTCAATAAAGTAGCCATGCACGCGGTTGTAGCCGACTTTCAGGTTAGCCAGGCCGGTGCGGGCTTTTTCGCGGGCTTCCAGGTCGATCAGGAAC
>NZ_JBEOPW010000106.1:0-263 GCF_040310465.1 Pseudomonas sp. H26/SER47-MNA-CIBAN-0231
TCCATGGGCTGGCTAGGGTCGAGGAACAGGGTGGTGGCCTGCTCTTCGGGCAGATAACTGCAAGAGTGGGGTTGAGTGGCATAGAACTTCAAACGCGCCAACTCGGTCATGATCAACCCTCGGGGATAAACTTTAAATAAGTGTAAGCCAAGCGCGCGAAAGTCGCTCAGCAAACCCAGCTGGCGCGGCTGGGTTGATCCAGGTGCAGGGCCAGGTAGCGGGCGAATTCGCTACGGGGAATCGCCCGGGCGCCGAGGCTGTGC
>NZ_JBEOPW010000107.1:0-263 GCF_040310465.1 Pseudomonas sp. H26/SER47-MNA-CIBAN-0231
CCCTCCTGCAGCTCGTAGTGCGCCTCGGACTCCTCCGGCAGCGCAGCGAACTCGGCGGCCGTCAACAGGCGCGGGCGGTCGCGCGGCAGGGGCAGGGCGGTCATCGGGCCTCCTCGGTCGTCGCCGAGTGTGCCACCGGGTACCGACGACGAGAACGCGATCCGTGCCGAGGTGGTTCCGGTCGGCGGGCGCGGTCAACCCGGACCGTTCAGGGCGTGTACCGGCCAGCCGAGCAAGCGGGCGCCGAGCACGGCGGCCTGGAT
>NZ_JBEOPW010000108.1:0-262 GCF_040310465.1 Pseudomonas sp. H26/SER47-MNA-CIBAN-0231
CTGTGTCTGGCTGCGCCAGACGGTCGCTGCGCTCCCACCCCCGGATCAATCCCTCCACTCAGCCTTCCGACGTCGCCCGTGGATCAAGATCAAAAGCACTCGAGCTTGCGCTCATTGTTGAGTGGTTAGAAGCGTCGCATGGCTTGAGATTTTCGGTGGATTCGCCCCTCACCCCAGCCCTCTCCTGTATGTACCGGGGACATGGTGGACACATGTTCGGAGACATGGTGGACGGTTTTAGATCTTCTTACCTGCCGTCACG
>NZ_JBEOPW010000109.1:0-262 GCF_040310465.1 Pseudomonas sp. H26/SER47-MNA-CIBAN-0231
GCGCTGATCTCCACGCATTTCACCGCGCGACGGCTCGCGAGGAACGAGCTCGAGATCGTGCTGCCCGACTGGCACCGTACGAACGACGTCGAGCTTCACGCGCTCTATCCGCGCCGCGCGACGCTCGACAGCAAGGTGCGGGCGTTCGTCGAGTTCCTCACCGAACTGTTCGCCACCTGGCGAACCGCGCCGTAACCGCCTCGCACGGCCGGCAATCGATGCACGTCGACTACATTATTGCAGCGCAGGAAAGGAATTAATG
>NZ_JBEOPW010000110.1:0-261 GCF_040310465.1 Pseudomonas sp. H26/SER47-MNA-CIBAN-0231
CAGTAAATCATGCGGCAGTTCCAGCTCAGAAATATCAAGGCGCTCTCCGCCCCAAGCATAACTATTCATGCCCAGCCAAGGTTGTGCGACAGTATTTTCTGGGCTAGGTTTAAAGCGCCTCGCAAAATATTCACCAATCAATGGGAAGTATTTAGGCTCAACATGGATATCCAGTTTTAGGTTGTCGACTGCTGCGCCAATATTTTTGCGTGACTTTATCAGCTCAAATTCAGTTGTCGATGGCGATTCCTTGCCCAAGAT
>NZ_JBEOPW010000111.1:0-261 GCF_040310465.1 Pseudomonas sp. H26/SER47-MNA-CIBAN-0231
GGGCTGGGCCTGGCGATCGTGGAAAAAATTGCCGGGATACTCGGGCACCGGATTCACGTGCGTTCATGGCCGGGCAGGGGGTCGATGTTTTCTGTCGAGGTGCCGATCAGCGCGACTGCGCCCAAGGCGTTACCCAACCCGTTGATGAGTGAGCCCATGCTGGAACGCCTGCGCGGGGCACGGGTATGGGTGCTGGATAACGACGCCGCCATTTGCGCGGGCATGCGCACGTTACTGGAGACCTGGGGGTGTGTGGTGGTC
>NZ_JBEOPW010000112.1:0-261 GCF_040310465.1 Pseudomonas sp. H26/SER47-MNA-CIBAN-0231
TCCCTGAACAATACGGCGGCAGTGGACTGAACTACGTCAGCTATGGCCTGATCGCTCGTGAGGTTGAGCGCGTCGACTCCGGTTACCGTTCGATGATGAGCGTGCAGTCCTCGCTGGTGATGGTGCCTATCAATGAATTCGGTACCGAAGCGCAAAAACAGAAGTACCTGCCGAAATTGGCGTCGGGTGAGTGGATCGGTTGCTTCGGTCTGACCGAGCCTAACCACGGTTCCGACCCGGGAGCGATGATCACCCGTGCGC
>NZ_JBEOPW010000113.1:0-261 GCF_040310465.1 Pseudomonas sp. H26/SER47-MNA-CIBAN-0231
GGCCAGTCGTTCTACCGGGATCAGCACAGCTGTAAGTCCACCAAGCAGCGCCGAGCAGGCGAAGATAAAGGTTTCGTTGCGCATGCCCGCCAGGGTGTCGCGCACCTCGCTATAAACAGTTGCCGGTGCATCGCCCTGGTGTAGCAGTTGTCCGATCACCGCGAGCGGCACCAGCAGCATCGCAGCCTGAGTTGCCGACAGCGGGGTCAGGCTGGCCAGCAGTGCGATCAGCAGGATGCCGAGCAAACTGCCGTACAGCAG
>NZ_JBEOPW010000114.1:0-261 GCF_040310465.1 Pseudomonas sp. H26/SER47-MNA-CIBAN-0231
GCCTTTTAGCATGCGCTTAATCAGGTTTTTTTGCTGGTTAAACGACACAAGTGTCGGGTCGTTAACCGCCGAAAAATCGAGTTTTTGGATATCGCTCATGTTAGTTCCTATCTTTATCACTTATCTCGCGGTGAAGCGTGATAAGCCTATTATTTAATTTGGTCTACTGGGCGCCAGCGCTGTAATGCTACGGGAAGGCTAACACCTTGTGCCGTTAATAAATTCACTCGAGCTAAATAGGCTGCACCGTGCATTAAATGC
>NZ_JBEOPW010000115.1:0-261 GCF_040310465.1 Pseudomonas sp. H26/SER47-MNA-CIBAN-0231
GAGCGACACCGCGGCGAACGCGCGGGCGTTCTCCGGACAGTCGTCATCGCATCGGAAAAGGATCAGCCGATGATAGAGAGCGGCGGGACGGCGGTCTACGAAGCGATTGTGCGAAGAAAATCGCGCGCGGCGATATGGCCGGCGGTACGGCGGTACGGGGGGGGGGGGGCCTGGCCGCGCGCCCCGGCCGCCGCCAGGCCGAAATCTCGGCCTGAGCGCCGCGCCGATTCCGAAATCTCGGCCAGCTTGCCCGGAAAACCC
>NZ_JBEOPW010000116.1:0-260 GCF_040310465.1 Pseudomonas sp. H26/SER47-MNA-CIBAN-0231
CCGGGGGAACGCGAATTCTGTGGGAGCGAGCTTGCTCGCGAAGGCGTCAGGTCATCCGACATGGTGTCGACTGACACACCGCTTTCGCGAGCAAGCTCGCTCCCACAAAGGATTTGTGTGTTGCCGTGAATGACGGGGGGAACGCGAATGCTGTGGGAGCGAGCCTGCTCGCGAAGGCGTCAGGTCATCCGACATTGATGTCGATTGACACACCGCTTTCGCGAGCAAGCTCGCTCCCACAAACGCTGTTTGTGGTGGCG
>NZ_JBEOPW010000117.1:0-260 GCF_040310465.1 Pseudomonas sp. H26/SER47-MNA-CIBAN-0231
TTGCCGATCAGCGCGGCAGGGGTGTCCACTGGCAATCCGGCGGAGATCAGGTTGCGCGAGATCTCGCCGAGGCTGGCCAGGCCCATGTAAAACACCAGTGTTTGTCCGCCTTGAGCCAGGGCGTCCCATGGCAGGTGCAGCTCGCCGTTGGTCTGCAGGTGGCCGGTGATGAACTGGCAGGAATGGGCCAGATCGCGATGGGTCAGTGGAATGCCGGCATAGGCGCTGCAGCCAGCCGCAGCGGTGATGCCTGGCACCAC
>NZ_JBEOPW010000118.1:0-260 GCF_040310465.1 Pseudomonas sp. H26/SER47-MNA-CIBAN-0231
GTGCTCGGGTAGCACCTGCAGGGCTACGTGCTTGTTGATGATCTGGCCTACCAGCGGGCCGAGGGCTTCGAGGCGGTCGATGTGCTTGGCATACATCAGCACGCCGTTGGCCAGCGCGCGCGGCTGTTCACCGCTGGCCTGGTGAGCCTGGTTGAACAGCGGCTGTACCTCAGGATGCTCGTCTAGCAACAACTTATAGAAGTGGGTGGTCAGGGCTTCACCGCCGCTTTCCAGCAGCGGCACGGTGGCCTTGATAAAGG
>NZ_JBEOPW010000119.1:0-260 GCF_040310465.1 Pseudomonas sp. H26/SER47-MNA-CIBAN-0231
ATCGCGGTGTCGCCGAGCAGGCCGCTGGCATCGCGGTGCACCGCCTGGTAACCGGGATGGAAGATGCTTTGCAGGCCGCAGCGCGCGCCCAGCGGGTTGAGAATGCGGGTCAGGGAATGGATCGGCGAACGCAGGCCCAGTGTGTTGCGCAAGTCGATCATGCGCTGAAGTTGCGGCGCCCAGTCCACCAGCGGCATGAACGCCAGGCCGCCATCCTCCAGCGCGGCACCGACCTGCTGCCAAGTGCGGCACAGCGGGAT
>NZ_JBEOPW010000120.1:0-259 GCF_040310465.1 Pseudomonas sp. H26/SER47-MNA-CIBAN-0231
TTTAGTGCCAGCACACCGAATCGGTGCACTCCGGAATGAGCAATGCCGGATGCGCTTCATTGTCCGATGCATGAATTGAAGCCGATTGACCGTTTTCATGCAGGCGGGTCCTGTTCAGGCGGCATCCGTACGGTCGATCTTCGTTACTTTTAATAGGATTGCAAATCAATATATGGAAACATTCGCTAACTATTCAATTCTCACGATGATCTGCACAACGAACGTATCATCCGGCGACGGATAAAGCTGGGGGCACGGG
>NZ_JBEOPW010000121.1:0-259 GCF_040310465.1 Pseudomonas sp. H26/SER47-MNA-CIBAN-0231
GGTGAAACGCTGATGATTCAACGCTCCCTGCGGTATGTACTGGCCACACTGGTAGTGCTGGCCCTGATTCTCGGTGGCGGTTACTGGTACCTCAAGCGCCCGGCCCCGGAACCGACCCTCGAATCGTTCAAGCCAGCCGACGGCACGGCGATGACCCGGGTCACTCCCGGCACCTCGCCCCGCGCCCATGTGCTGGTCGCAGTGAATGAGGACCAAAAGCTCAGTGACAAGCAATTGCTGACCCTGAGCCGTACCGGCT
>NZ_JBEOPW010000122.1:0-258 GCF_040310465.1 Pseudomonas sp. H26/SER47-MNA-CIBAN-0231
TTCCATCACATTTGGATAAAGGGTTTTTTCATCACCCAAGACTTCCAGCTTAACCAGATTATGTCCACCCAATAATTCGCGAGCCAGCTTGCAAGTCCGTACCGCAGTTTCGGCGTCAAAACAGCCGGCAGTATTGGGCAAAATAGTGTATTTATCAGGGGAGATTACATCAAGCAAATTGGGCTCATCGCTATTCTGACCGATATTGGTGCGACGAATGGCGACCGTGACAATTTCTGCTTCTGAGGCGCCAATGGC
>NZ_JBEOPW010000123.1:0-257 GCF_040310465.1 Pseudomonas sp. H26/SER47-MNA-CIBAN-0231
GAACACCTTATACATGCAACATTACTTATGCAAAAGGCCAATTTTATTGGCCTTTTGCATACTTATTACCAGAATTAAAGCTAGACTAAAGAGTAGGGTGGCAGAGTTAATTAACCTGCTCTTGGGTTAATGGCATTAAACATAATTAGTTGGCTCACTGGTAGAAAACATTAAATAATAATCTTACAGCTGCCCTAACCTGTAAATAAGCAATGCGGTTTTTTTTATGTTTTTATCAAGGCTAGTTAAATCGGCAG
>NZ_JBEOPW010000124.1:0-257 GCF_040310465.1 Pseudomonas sp. H26/SER47-MNA-CIBAN-0231
TCAAAACCGTCCTTGCGCATCTGGATATCGATTTGCAGCGAGTTGCCTTCGGCCATGATCAGGTGTTGCAGCGCCGGGGTGTTTTTGACCACTTCGTAAATCCCCACCCGTCCCTTGTAGCCGCCATTGCACAGATCGCAGCCAACCGGCTCATAGATGGTGAAGGAGCCGATGCGGTCCTCGGGAAACCCTTCCTTGATCAAGGCTTCGCGGGGAATATCGATGGGTTTCTTGCAATGGCTGCACAGTTTGCGTGC
>NZ_JBEOPW010000125.1:0-257 GCF_040310465.1 Pseudomonas sp. H26/SER47-MNA-CIBAN-0231
CGCTCACCCTCGGCACGTTTGCCATTGCGCTCAATCACCTGCTGCTGATCGGTGCCCTGGCGCTGGCGACCTTTGTGGGTTGGCGAGCGGCCAGGCGCGGTGGCGAAAACCCCGAGTCGGTGCTGTTCAGCCTGTTCCTGATCGGTATGCTGGCGGCGCGGATCGGTTTCGTGGCGCTCTACTGGAAGCATTATCGTAACGATCTCTGGCAAGTCATCGACCTGCGTGACGGCGGCTTCCTCGCCTGGCCGGGGGTG
>NZ_JBEOPW010000126.1:0-257 GCF_040310465.1 Pseudomonas sp. H26/SER47-MNA-CIBAN-0231
CCCGCCCGCGCGCGGCCTTTTTGTCGCCCCCGACCCCCCCCCCCCCCCCGGCCGGGGGGGGCGCCCCCGGCCCCCCCACCGGGGGCCCCCACCCCCCCAAACGGCGGGGGGGGGGGGGGGGGCCCCCCCCCCCCCAACAACACCCCCCCGCGAACCCCCCCCCCGACACCACACCCGGGCACCACGCCGCCCAAACCACCCCCCCCCCGACCCCCCCCCCCACCACCCCCCCACACACCCCCACCCCCCCCCCACAA
>NZ_JBEOPW010000127.1:0-256 GCF_040310465.1 Pseudomonas sp. H26/SER47-MNA-CIBAN-0231
CGCAGAGCCTGCGCGACTGCAACGAGAAGTTCTTCGCTACCCAGTTTCCACAATGCACGCCGCCGACACTGGTCAGCCGACGTTCGGACATTCTCCGCGAGTTCGCCCGCGAGCACCGTGACATCATTCTCAAACCCCTTGATGAGATGGGCGGCGCCTCTATTTTCCGCCACCGCGAGGGCGACCCGAACCTTTCGGTGATCCTGGAGGTGCTGACCGAGCATGGCAGCCGCCAGATCATGGCGCAGCGCTATGT
>NZ_JBEOPW010000128.1:0-255 GCF_040310465.1 Pseudomonas sp. H26/SER47-MNA-CIBAN-0231
GCCCTTCTCGAAGCCTGCAAAGGCGCGCATAACCCCCGTCACCAGCAGCACCAGAGCGCTGAGCCCCCAAAGATTATCGGCAATCCGCACGCTGCGTGCCTCTCCTGTGCCCGCCGCCAGTCGCCGAAACGCCGTCCCCCGGGACAATACGGCCCAAAAGCCAAGCGCATACGCTAATAGATGAACCGCAGCCAGCAACCAGTGAGTCAGCATCGAAATACCCCTGTCAGCACCAATGATCGGTCTGTCAGTAGT
>NZ_JBEOPW010000129.1:0-254 GCF_040310465.1 Pseudomonas sp. H26/SER47-MNA-CIBAN-0231
TTCCTTGACCAACGGGTTGTTGGCAATGGCGGCCTTGACGCCCTCGGCGCTCAAAGTCTGCGGCAGGATCGGGCCGATGATGCCGTAGCGATTGCGGGTCGGCACCAGGTAGGTCGGGATGGCCCCGGACAACGTCATCGCATGTTCAGCAGATTTGTGGCAGTTGCGGTCGCACAGGGCGATCTGATCGCGCGTGACGCTGGCCATGAGGATGACGCGGTTGGACATCGAGGAGCCGTTGGTCACGTAATAGG
>NZ_JBEOPW010000130.1:0-254 GCF_040310465.1 Pseudomonas sp. H26/SER47-MNA-CIBAN-0231
GATCGGTGGACAGCGTGGCCAGCTCGGCACTGGTGCTGGCTGAGCTTACGGTCTGCTCCACGGTGCGTTCCGTGACGTCGCGGATGCCGGTAACCGAGCGGTTGAGCTCTTCGGCGACCTGGCTCTGTTGCTCGGCGGCAACGGCGATCTGCGTGTTGCTTTCGCGCATCTGTGCGACTGCGCCAGCGATGGCTTCCAGTGCCTGGGCCGCCTCGTGCGCCTCACGCACGCAATCGTCGGCCTTGAGCGAACTC
>NZ_JBEOPW010000131.1:0-254 GCF_040310465.1 Pseudomonas sp. H26/SER47-MNA-CIBAN-0231
GACCTCGACGGGATCGTCCACCGCCTTGCCGATGCGCCGATAGGGATCATGGAACAGACCGAGGTCGTATTTGGCACCCAGCACACGCCCCACGGCCTGGTCGATCAGTTCGATCGGCACCTCACCGCGCTCGACCAGCCCCGGCAGCTCCTGCAGATAAAGCGAGTCGTGCATGCTCAGATCGATGCCCGCCTCGATTGCCAGGCGCGCAGCCTCGCGGCCATCGCGGGCCACGCCATGGCGCAGCAGTTCGT
>NZ_JBEOPW010000132.1:0-253 GCF_040310465.1 Pseudomonas sp. H26/SER47-MNA-CIBAN-0231
TGCCACAAATGGTCGGTCTGACCATCGCTGTACATAACGGTCGTCAACATGTTCCGGTTCTTGTGAACGAAGACATGGTCGGCCATAAACTCGGCGAGTTCGCTGGTACCCGCACCTATCGCGGGCACGTAGCGGACAAGAAAGGCAAGCGCTAAGGGGTAAGGAAAGATGGAAGTAGCCGCTAAGTTGTCGGGCGCTCGCATCTCCGCCCAGAAAGCCCGCCTGGTCGCCGACCAGATCCGCGGGAAGAAGG
>NZ_JBEOPW010000133.1:0-253 GCF_040310465.1 Pseudomonas sp. H26/SER47-MNA-CIBAN-0231
GAGCACAACCGACGCGACCTGCAGCTGCTCACTCAGCAGCTCGACACCGCCCGCGCGTTCAACGCTTCGGTGCTGAGCAATGCCGCGGAAGGCATTTTGGTAGTCGGAGAAGACGGCTACATCAACTTCGCCAATCCGGCCATTGCCGGCATGTTGCATACCCGTGTCGAGGACCTGCAGGGTACGCCGCTGCTGTCGCATCTCGCCGCGCCGGACATGCCGGCCAATTGGCACGAGTCGGACTTCTATCGTT
>NZ_JBEOPW010000134.1:0-253 GCF_040310465.1 Pseudomonas sp. H26/SER47-MNA-CIBAN-0231
GTCCGTACGCCAGCGTATCGCCATCGTGTCCGCGGGCCCGATCGCCAACTTCCTGCTGGCGATGTTTTTCTTCTGGGTGCTCGCCATGCTGGGCAGCGACCAGGTGCGCCCGGTCATCGGTGGTGTCGAACCCGCCAGCATCGCGGCCAAGGCCGGGCTGACGGCGGGCCAGGAAATTGTTGCAATAGATGGCGAGCCGACATCCGGCTGGGCCGCGGTTAACCTGCAGCTGGTTCGCAGGTTGGGCGAAAGC
>NZ_JBEOPW010000135.1:0-252 GCF_040310465.1 Pseudomonas sp. H26/SER47-MNA-CIBAN-0231
GTATATTTCGTAGCAATATGGCCATTATTGGACTGGCGACAGTTGCCAATGCCTACGGAGAGCGCGGTTTAAGTATTGGTGCGGTATATATGGGTGTGGTGACGATATTATTTAATATTTTAGCTGTGATTACCCTCAGTCGCGTGTCGAAAAGCGTGGACGATACGTGGGTTAGTCGTAGCACCATGATCATCAAAAAACTCTTTACCAATCCATTAATCATCGCTTTACTAGCTGCCTTTGCTTATAAGG
>NZ_JBEOPW010000136.1:0-252 GCF_040310465.1 Pseudomonas sp. H26/SER47-MNA-CIBAN-0231
AAGCTGTTGTCACCCCACGAAATAGACTAATGTGCGGAACATAATCGTATTGACTGATGGCTAGATGGTGAGTTTTTGCAATGTTCTTAATGTCATTCGCCATAGTGTTTAATGATGTACTCGCTTGTCCTTTTAAACAGATTAATTGTGCTGTTTGCCACCAAGCGAAGGTGTCGATAACTTGACTGAAAGTTGTTTTAGGCATCTGATTTATTGCTTCATGGATTTTTGAACAAGTGGTCGGATCTATTT
>NZ_JBEOPW010000137.1:0-252 GCF_040310465.1 Pseudomonas sp. H26/SER47-MNA-CIBAN-0231
TAGCAGCGGCGGAACCAGCAACGGAATAAAAGCGATGTGGATCGGCAGTATGTTCTGGGATGAAACTGCCACTGCGAGCAGCAGTGCGATCAGCAGCCACTTCACCGCCCCTGCACCCTTTATGTCTTGCTTACCGACCAATGCCAGGGCTTTGTCCGCAAGTGCATGAGCCAACCCGCTTTTCCCAATGGCAACCGCAAAAGCCCCCAACAATGCATATGACAAAGCTACCGTGGCGCCACCGCCTAGCCC
>NZ_JBEOPW010000138.1:0-251 GCF_040310465.1 Pseudomonas sp. H26/SER47-MNA-CIBAN-0231
GGGTAAAGGGCATGGCAGTTACGGCGTCGGTGAAGGTTTGCGGGGCAGCCATTGTAGCGGCGCTGCCGTGGCTGCGCTGCGCCATGCTGCAAGAGGCCATCCGGCGAACGGATTGAACTTCGCCGGACCGTCCAACTCCTACCTAGTAAGGGGCGGTTCGCGTGGCCCGGAGAGGGCCCCGCCGTACCGCATTCCGCTGGCACACCAAATGGAGGACATCCCATGCTCAATTCCAGTTACCAGTCATGCAT
>NZ_JBEOPW010000139.1:0-251 GCF_040310465.1 Pseudomonas sp. H26/SER47-MNA-CIBAN-0231
GGCCAGGGCGCCCTGATGTTCAAGAAACTGGTGGAAGAGCGTCTGGCCGGCAAGGTCGAGGTACAGGTTTACCCGAACTCCTCGCTGTTCGGCGATGGCAAGGAAATGGAAGCCCTGCTGCTGGGCGACGTTCAGCTGATCGCGCCGTCGCTGGCCAAGTTCGAACACTACTCCAAGGGCGTTCAGGTCTTCGACCTGCCGTTCCTGTTCGACGACATCGCAGCGGTCGACCGCTTCCAGCAAGGTGAAGC
>NZ_JBEOPW010000140.1:0-250 GCF_040310465.1 Pseudomonas sp. H26/SER47-MNA-CIBAN-0231
CTAAGATTCAGATTTTAACACACTCCAGATCGCCACCATCAACCTAGCCCTCTCCCAGAGGGTGAGGGGACTGACCGAGTTGTTCAGGCGAGGTACGACGACGTGAAAGTCCGAGTTGAACTCAGGATTTGCAAACCACACAAAATCGGCCCCCTCTCCCTCGGGAGAGGGCTGGGGTGAGGGGCAGCAAAAACACAAATCAAAAGCCGGACACACACGCTTTTCACCACTCAATAGGCCGAGTGTCAGC
>NZ_JBEOPW010000141.1:0-250 GCF_040310465.1 Pseudomonas sp. H26/SER47-MNA-CIBAN-0231
GTGTAGAGGAGGTCCATGGCGTCGATTATCAGCGAGCTGTCGGTAGCGTTCTTACCAGAGGTATAGGCGAACTGCTGGATCGGTTGGATGGAATAATCGAGCAGCACCTTTTTCCAGCTGCCGAGGTTGGGCTTGGTCCAGTCGCCGTAGATGCGCTTGACGCTGGCGACGCCGTATTTGGCGATCTCCTCGAACAGCCCCTCGACGATGGCGGCGGGCGCGTTGTCGGCGTCGATCAGCACCGCGAGGT
>NZ_JBEOPW010000142.1:0-249 GCF_040310465.1 Pseudomonas sp. H26/SER47-MNA-CIBAN-0231
CCATACCGACGAGGCTCCCGGGTGTTGAGTGAAGTGTCGGTCAGATTCGCGTTGTTGGGCTTTTGGCAGTTGTTGCGTGGAGTAAAAACCGCAAATTGGCGCAAGTCCCTGTGGGAGCGAGCGTGCTCGCGAAAGCGGCGGGTCAGTTACCTGATCGTTCCCACGCTCCGCGTGGTAACGCCTCCCGTGACGCTCTGCGGCACAGTGGACGCGGAGCGTCCATGGCTGCATTCCCCCGCCGAGCGTGGG
>NZ_JBEOPW010000143.1:0-249 GCF_040310465.1 Pseudomonas sp. H26/SER47-MNA-CIBAN-0231
CTCATAGCCTGCTTCCACGCACCAAAAACACCCACCAGCGACCGTTGCTACTGCCAGTCCTGGAGTCGTCGGCGCATAAGGATTGGCAGCATTTACATCCTTCACAGCGGTGTTGGTTTCGGTAGAAGCACAACCTGCGTACAACGCACTGCTTGCCACGATCACTAATCCGATAATTCTAGACGGCAATATACGATTCATAACTATTTCCTAAAAGAATTTTCGTGTAACTATAGTGACCCCTTGGTG
>NZ_JBEOPW010000144.1:0-249 GCF_040310465.1 Pseudomonas sp. H26/SER47-MNA-CIBAN-0231
TAATAAACTTACTTACAGATACTGCATAAAATGGACTATCTTCAAATTTCACTTTTTTTGCTGACTCTAATCGCCAATCGGCGAAAAAGAATATGAGTACTAAAATATAGCCAGCCAACACATATTTAAGCCAGCTATAACCAAAGCTATCTAGCACATCAGCTGTTGTTTGAGGTGTTTCGGTCGTTTCCGCGTATTTTAGAATAGGGTAATGGGTTGCTGATATTAACTTTTTACGCTGTGCTAAAT
>NZ_JBEOPW010000145.1:0-249 GCF_040310465.1 Pseudomonas sp. H26/SER47-MNA-CIBAN-0231
GGTTAATATTCAACGGAATAATCGCTCGACCTCGAGCGACTTCATCACGGACAAACTCAGGTGTGATCAGCTGACCAATATGAGCACCAAAAGCCTCTCCAGGCGCTTTTTGGGTTAATACGGTGTCGGTTACTTCAGCACGAGCCATGTTTTCACGAATGGCAATGTATTCCATTTCAGGGGTAATAATACCTTGGCGTGCATAATACATTTGGGTCACGCATTTGCCCGACTTGGCACGTTTAGGCG
>NZ_JBEOPW010000146.1:0-249 GCF_040310465.1 Pseudomonas sp. H26/SER47-MNA-CIBAN-0231
GTGCACGTCGATCCGGTGCGCGCGAAGGACGGCCCGTTCGGCGCGTGCATCGCGCACGGCTACCTGACGCTGGCGCTCGTCAATCATTTCCTGCCGCAGATCGTGCGCATCGACGGCGCGCGGCTCGGCGTCAACTACGGCTGCGACAGGATCCGTTTTCCCGCGCCGGTGAAGGTCGGCGCACGCGTGCGCGGCGTCGGCGAGCTGCTGCGCGTCGAGCCGCTCGACGGTGGCGTGCAGGCATGGATT
>NZ_JBEOPW010000147.1:0-248 GCF_040310465.1 Pseudomonas sp. H26/SER47-MNA-CIBAN-0231
GCCTAACCCAGGCCCGCCAACTCAATGAACAGCTGGCTACCGCATTGGTCGAGCAGGCCGTGGCCTAAACGCAGGAGTGCAGGGATGCCTATACGCACGCAAGTCTGGACCGTCGGAGCGCAACCCGTAGCCCTCAAGGCGGCGCGGTTAGTCAGCGAGCAGTTGCTCGAGAATATGATCGTCGCAGCACCGGCATTGGTTTCGGAGGACTGGCTGCTGATCGGTCAGCAGGAAAGCACCGGCTATGG
>NZ_JBEOPW010000148.1:0-248 GCF_040310465.1 Pseudomonas sp. H26/SER47-MNA-CIBAN-0231
GTTAGTTCTGTTAATAAAGCCAGCAAAGCCATTTCATCAGAAAAGTCATCGTTGAAATCGACACGCGAAAGCGGTTTTACCCTGATTGAAGTGATGGTCGCCTTAGCGATTTTAGCCGTCGTCGCTGTCGCTGCTAGCCGTGCCAGCAGTGCGTATCTCAGCTCGGTTGATGTGTTGCGTACCCGTACGCTGGCTCATTTCGTTGCCCAAAACGCGGCTGCCGATTTACAAATCCAAGAGACATGGCT
>NZ_JBEOPW010000149.1:0-248 GCF_040310465.1 Pseudomonas sp. H26/SER47-MNA-CIBAN-0231
TGACAGAATCGTTAAAGCTTAAGCGCTGGCTATGTATTCGGATACAGGCAAGGAGTATGGATAGCTTCAAAGGCTTATTACTAATATGTTATTTTTAAAGGTTAAGGTCTCTAATGTGGCATTAGTTAATTAGTTAAATTAGCTGAATTTTCCCTGGTAGCATGAGTTTTTAGCAGACGTACAGGTAATCCTCTGAAAGTTCGTATCCTTGCTGATTCAGGCGTTAATACCACCGTCAACATTGAAGC
>NZ_JBEOPW010000150.1:0-248 GCF_040310465.1 Pseudomonas sp. H26/SER47-MNA-CIBAN-0231
CTTCATCAGTCCGGCGAGGTTGCCTTTCAACATGGGAATACTCCTTCTTGATCGTGTGAAAACCGGCACGCGGCGCGTGCCGGCCAATGTGTGCGGGGCGTGATTGTGCCTGTCGCGGGGCGCTCAGTTCAATGCAGCGTCGGCGGCGCGCCGTCCGGCGCCGAATCGGCGAGCGGGCGCACCGACCCTTCGACGATGCGTGCACCGAACTCGCGCACGAGCTGCTGGACGAACGGATCGCCGTGAAT
>NZ_JBEOPW010000151.1:0-247 GCF_040310465.1 Pseudomonas sp. H26/SER47-MNA-CIBAN-0231
CTACAGGACTTGTTGTATTAGCAATGTCTGTAACAGGTGGTTCATGGGCGGTTATCGCATCTGACTTTATGCAGATGGTTATCATCATGTCAGTAACTATTACTTGTGCGATTATTGCGCTTAATCTTGGTGGTGGTATTTCAAATATCATTGATGGTTTTGAACAAACACGTGAAGTAACCTTCCTTGTTGGTACACAGATTAACTACTTAAGTATCTTTGCTATATGGTCATTCTTTATTTTTGT
>NZ_JBEOPW010000152.1:0-247 GCF_040310465.1 Pseudomonas sp. H26/SER47-MNA-CIBAN-0231
GAGCAGGTGAAGCCAATCCTGGGGAGCCCGGCGGGTATGTGTGGCAACGCTCGCTTCATCTACCGTATGAGCCGCAACCTCGATGGCTTCGAGGTTGTACTGTTTCATCAGGTTTCGGGCCTGGCGAAGCGCTGTTTCAACTTCATTAGGCGATGCACCGTTGGAGTTGGCCAGTGCAAAGCATTTAGCAACTTTTTCAAGAACTCGTTGCTTATCCATCACTCACCCCCTTCGTGCTGGGTACGAG
>NZ_JBEOPW010000153.1:0-246 GCF_040310465.1 Pseudomonas sp. H26/SER47-MNA-CIBAN-0231
GGCGTGACCAACGAGGTGGCCGCCGCGCACCTGTTCAAACGGCTGTCGATCATCGAGACGACACTCGGCGATACCGATCATCACCTCGCCCGCATCGCGGCGCTGCCCGATTTCGCGCAGACCGACGTAGCATGATGGCGACGCGCGAGCGCGCGAGACAAGGAGACTTATCAGTGGGCATCAGTTACGAAGATCTGGTGGTCGGCAGTACCACCGAAGTGGGCCGCTATACGTTCGAGCCTGACG
>NZ_JBEOPW010000154.1:0-245 GCF_040310465.1 Pseudomonas sp. H26/SER47-MNA-CIBAN-0231
GTTTACCCAAGTATGATCATTGCTTTTTTAGGGGTTGCTTGGTGTATTACGGGCGATCAAGAAATGTCAGTCGATACGTTAGTTACTAACTTTGCTGATAATCCTGCTACTTATTTAATGGCATTAGCTGCCGCGTTTATATGGGCTATTTATTGCGTAGTAACGCAAAAAATAAGTAATGGTAAAAATGCTATTACGTTATTTTTTACTGTTACGGCAATGAGTTTGTGGGCGCAATATGGTTT
>NZ_JBEOPW010000155.1:0-245 GCF_040310465.1 Pseudomonas sp. H26/SER47-MNA-CIBAN-0231
CGCACTAGGCGTATCGTGAGTGACAATAATACTGGTGCCAGGATGGTTATTGATTAAGTTGGCGAGGGTGATGGCTTGCGACACGCCACCCAATGTTGCCAAAGTTTGCGTTTGTTGGCCTTTTTTTACACTCGGCGGCGTGAGTACACTAAATAGGTTCATTGAAATCTTTGTCAGTTCCGTTTGCGATCAAGTCGTATTGAATGAGGCGAGGCTTCAGCTACGCTGTTTATCGATATTCTGTT
>NZ_JBEOPW010000156.1:0-215 GCF_040310465.1 Pseudomonas sp. H26/SER47-MNA-CIBAN-0231
CCCCCCCCCCCCCCCGTAGTCACTGAGACCGCGACCACCGAGATCTACACAGTTAAGAGCCCAGGGCCAGGGTCACGGTCATCGCAGTGCCGGCCGGGTTGCTCAGCGTCGCGGTGTAGGTGATGTGTCTAAAAAACATCTCCGTGACCAGGAGGCACAAGGTCACATCGGGTTTGGCGTCTGTGTCTTTGACCGTGGTGCTGACCGGAGTGTGG
>NZ_JBEOPW010000157.1:0-244 GCF_040310465.1 Pseudomonas sp. H26/SER47-MNA-CIBAN-0231
TTCATTGACTGTGGTGTGCCCTAAGGCGGCATTTTTCGCACCTTGGTGGAACCCGTCGAGACGCAGCTGGGTGACCGGGGCCCACGATGGCCCTCCGATAGCGACTAATTTTGATCGACCAGTGGCTACGAGTCGCGCGGTGATAGCCCGGGAACCTCCGACGTTGTCGGTGTCAGCTGAAGGGATGTCAAAGCCCGGAAACGGCGTGGATGAGGTGACGAGGGGAGTATTTGTGGCCATAAGA
>NZ_JBEOPW010000158.1:0-244 GCF_040310465.1 Pseudomonas sp. H26/SER47-MNA-CIBAN-0231
TCGCGGCAGACAGCAAGAGCACTTCCAGCATCGCCCTGCAGGCGGCTTCCGAAGATATCTGGGCACAGAAATACCGTCTGACCAGCAAGGACGGCACGCCGATCGATGACAGCGTCGACGCCACCTGGCAGCGCGTCGCCCGCGCCCTGGCTGACGTCGAGCCGGCCAAGCAGCGCGAGCACTGGCACGAGCGTTTCCTCTGGGCGCTGCGCAACGGCGCCATCCCGGCCGGACGGATCATCTC
>NZ_JBEOPW010000159.1:0-243 GCF_040310465.1 Pseudomonas sp. H26/SER47-MNA-CIBAN-0231
GGCCTTGAGCTTGGCCTCGTATTCCAGCTTGCCGCGCCCGGCAATATCCAGCCGGGCATCGATTTCCAGTCGCTGGAACTGCTCGATCAGCCAGCCGACGCCCTTGTTCTCCGAGAGTGTGCCGATGTACCCGAACCGCAGCGGATGGTTGCTGCGTTGCTTTGGATTGCTGTCCTGGCCAGGATTGGCCGGCGTGCAGTTATGCACCACATGGCGGCGGGCGTGGCTGAAGTAGCCTTGCGT
>NZ_JBEOPW010000160.1:0-243 GCF_040310465.1 Pseudomonas sp. H26/SER47-MNA-CIBAN-0231
TATAAAGGAACTGCGGGCTTTCATAAACGCGCTTGGTGACGCGATCTTGTACGAGGTATTTACCTGCCATTTGCTCAACAGCGGCATAAGCAAGGTTCATATCGCGCCAGTGATCGAGATAGGCGTCTAGCTCATCAAACTCGCTACGGCTGTAGTCGGCTAGGATATGCTCGTCGTATTTGCCTGCTTCAGTTAGAGTTGTAACATGATCGAATAGGTGCGGCGGCTCAAACTGGTTATAGG
>NZ_JBEOPW010000161.1:0-243 GCF_040310465.1 Pseudomonas sp. H26/SER47-MNA-CIBAN-0231
TTGTTGGTGTTGCGTGGGGTTGTGTGTGGGGGGGGGGGGGGGGTTTGTGTGCGGTGGGGGGCGCGGCGGGGGGCGGCCGCGCGGGGCCGGCCGCGCGGGGGGGGGGGGGGCGCCCGCCCCCCCCCCCCCCCCCCCCCCCCCCCCCCCCCCCCCCCCCGACCCCCCCGCGCCCCGCGGCCGGCGTGGGGGGGTCACGGAGCTCCGGGCGCATGGACAGCGCGGGGGGGCGGCGCCCCCACACAC
>NZ_JBEOPW010000162.1:0-241 GCF_040310465.1 Pseudomonas sp. H26/SER47-MNA-CIBAN-0231
GTTGCCGCGGGGCCCGGCGCGCGCCCCGAGGAGCTGGCCGAGGCCGGGGGGGGGGGGGGGGGGGGGGGGGGGGGGGGGGGGGGGGGGGGGGGGGGGGGGGGGGGGGGGGGGGGGGGGGGGGGGGGGGGGGGGGGGGGGGGGGGGGGGGGGGTGTGGGGGGTGGGGGGGGGGGGGGGGCTGGCGGGGTGGTAGGCGGGGAGAGGAATCAAGGCGAGGCAGCGCGCTTGAGGGAGGGGGCGTG
>NZ_JBEOPW010000163.1:0-243 GCF_040310465.1 Pseudomonas sp. H26/SER47-MNA-CIBAN-0231
TATTGTAAGAGATAACCCCATAAGTTGGATTCAACTTATGGGGTTTATTTATGAACCAATGATAGGCAGATAGTAGATATAGGGTAAAATCTAGACAGACAAAATTTGAAGTACCAGCAAAGGATAAATTTGTGACCACACTCAAGTACATCGCTCATTATTCTGAGCAAATTCAAACCCAAGCCGCGTTACTCATTAGTGAAGGTAAACTGGGCGCTTATCTAGCAAAAAAGTATCCTATTC
>NZ_JBEOPW010000164.1:0-242 GCF_040310465.1 Pseudomonas sp. H26/SER47-MNA-CIBAN-0231
ACCCGTATCGAATATGAGATTTGTGTAGGGCATAAGATTCCTCCCCCTCACCCCAACCCTCGCCCCCAAGGGGGCGAGGGGGAAAGGGAGCCGATCTTCAGGTTCTTCAAATCTTGAGTTCGACTGGATATCTCATATCGGTGTATAGCCGCCAGACACCCCGGTCAGTCCCCTCTCCCACCCGGAGAGGGCTAGGGTGAGGGGCTTTTTCAAATACCGAACGCAAAAAAAAGGGCCGCACC
>NZ_JBEOPW010000165.1:0-242 GCF_040310465.1 Pseudomonas sp. H26/SER47-MNA-CIBAN-0231
GTGTTGGCCTGACCATCGATCGAGGACTTTGCATGGACATTCACTACACACCTGCCGAACTTGAGTTCCGCACTGAGGTGCGTGCCTTTCTTCGTGACGCGCTGCCGGCAGACATCGCCACCAAAGTTCGCCTGGGCAAGCGTCTGAGCAAAGAAGACCACCAACGCTGGCAGCGGATCCTCGCCCGGCGCGGCTGGTACGCAGCCAATTGGCCAAGGGCCTTTGGAGGCACTGGCTGGGGC
>NZ_JBEOPW010000166.1:0-242 GCF_040310465.1 Pseudomonas sp. H26/SER47-MNA-CIBAN-0231
TCCCAATGCCTTACTACTGAACTCTACCCGTCACGCACAACATAACGACGATAATTCTGAAACCTTGCTAACAACTTTTAGCGAAGATCACAGTCACGCTAGCCAGCATCTGATTTATCAAAGTGCAGATAAAGCTATCCAAGCACAGCTACTAGCGAGCAAAACATTGATTATGGTTGATGACGAAGCATCAACGGGCAATACTTGCGTCAATGTAGTTACCGCCCTTCGTAACGCAGGGC
>NZ_JBEOPW010000167.1:0-242 GCF_040310465.1 Pseudomonas sp. H26/SER47-MNA-CIBAN-0231
CATATATACCTTTTGATTCAAGCTGTCATATACTACCAGAGCACTTTTAAACCGCTACGGTGTTACCCGCCCTAGATGTACTCAATGTACTATCTGCGGTCGGCCGCCTTATAGCGATTTTAAAATTCCTTGACTATACCTGTTTGAGATTCAAATAGTAGAGACAGCAACGGCGTCTTGACTTGCAAGGCGCCGTTGTAAAAAATGTACTCAAAGCGAGTGCCATATGGGCAATCTTGCTG
>NZ_JBEOPW010000168.1:0-242 GCF_040310465.1 Pseudomonas sp. H26/SER47-MNA-CIBAN-0231
GTCCAGAAGGATGCGTACTCAAACATTTTCTTGAGATCAGACTCTTTAAACGGCACCCAAGACGCAACCGAGCCGTTGAAATGGCCGATTACGTCTTTTTTTCGCTCTGGGGTGTCAATCGCTGTCGCGGATACTGAGATTCGGTGCTCGACTGGGATGAGTTGCTGGGTGCTCAGCGATATCCAGAGCCGAATCTGCATGAAGAGGTAATGGTAATGCGTAAAAGCTACAGAGTCCTTTGC
>NZ_JBEOPW010000169.1:0-242 GCF_040310465.1 Pseudomonas sp. H26/SER47-MNA-CIBAN-0231
CCCCCCACCCCCCGCAGGCTCGCCCCGTTGCTCCCGCGACTGACGTTGAGAGAGCCTCTCTATGTGGCTCGGTTATGGGTATAGTAGACCGCGCACGCTGCGAGCAACAGCACGCCCACCAGCGTGCCAAGGAAGATCGCCAGCAAAGAACCTGTCTCGGAGACACATCTGGACGCTGCCGACGAGCTCTTCACGGGGTAGATCTCGGTGGGCGGGGGCGCCTGCGAACCGGGGGGGGGGGG
>NZ_JBEOPW010000170.1:0-242 GCF_040310465.1 Pseudomonas sp. H26/SER47-MNA-CIBAN-0231
GTCTTGTGCTTCATAATGATTTTTATTGTTATAACAGCTGCTTATTTTTTAAAAGGGTTGTCATTCGAGGTTGTCAGAGAATTCAAATTAGCTGCAAGAAACTCAGATAAGTTGAATCATGAAGTGGGAGAAAATCCCAAAAGATCTATCTTTATAACTGCATCGCTACTTATCGCTATCAACTTAGGCTGGGTTTGGTTTTACTTCAGCGGGTAACTCTAAAGTAATGAGAAGTTATTTAG
>NZ_JBEOPW010000171.1:0-241 GCF_040310465.1 Pseudomonas sp. H26/SER47-MNA-CIBAN-0231
GGTTTCAGCGTTCTTCATTGCGCTTGCCCATGCCGCCCACCAGCGGCAGAGCCATTGGGCTGGGCTTATATCGGCGACAGGGATCGCTTCCGTAATGGCCTGTGCAGTAACCCTATGGGAGCTCTGGCACGCCGGCTCACTCGATTTGGGTAATCGTGCGGCTGCGATCAGCGATTCGGGCATCAAGGGGTTGGCTGAGTTCGAAAACAGCGTACTTGCATCATTACAGATGGCCTTCTCG
>NZ_JBEOPW010000172.1:0-241 GCF_040310465.1 Pseudomonas sp. H26/SER47-MNA-CIBAN-0231
CCGCCGCGCCCTGTACAGGTTTCACGCAGAGTTCGATACAAAAGTCCTGCCACAAGGCGTGGTCGGGCTGGAGATGTGGATAACACACTGGTCGAGGTCAGTCTGCTCGAGTCGGCGCAGACGCGCGGCGCGGCTGGAGGCGCTGCAAGACCTGGCGCTTCTACACATCTGCCGGTGCCGACGAGCTGAGAAATTGGTCGATCACGGTTCACGCCCTAGCATACGATGCCGTTCCTCGTGG
>NZ_JBEOPW010000173.1:0-241 GCF_040310465.1 Pseudomonas sp. H26/SER47-MNA-CIBAN-0231
CTATCATGGCGATGACGATAAAGCTGCTCAAGTTTATGATGGCTTCAAAACCATGACGGGTGAGGATATCGGCGATATCTTATTATGGCTGATTGAATCGCCAGCTCATATCAACGTCAATCGCTTAGAAGTCATGCCAGTCGCACAAACCTATAACGGGCTGACGATTGCTAAGCAAGACTCTTAAACGTTTAGCCGAGCGTTCGACTCATTAACGTAATTCATAATAACGAAGCAACGT
>NZ_JBEOPW010000175.1:0-240 GCF_040310465.1 Pseudomonas sp. H26/SER47-MNA-CIBAN-0231
AGCGTGCTCTCAATAGTTGTACGTACCCACTCCTCCAGTCGCGTACTGCTTTGAATATGGTTATAGCTGTTGACTTGGATTTGCATAGTTCATACCTTATTTAAGCTAGCTCGCTGGAGGCCTTGAAGTGAATTTACTGACCTCCTGGTTACAACAATCGGCCCGAGCGGCGAACATTTCAACCCCTGAAAAAAGAAAAATATTCATTCGCTTAATATTAATGACAACCGAGCGAGGAGG
>NZ_JBEOPW010000176.1:0-240 GCF_040310465.1 Pseudomonas sp. H26/SER47-MNA-CIBAN-0231
GGCGTGATCCACTGGGTGCCAGCAGCCGAGAGCGTCGAGTGCGAAGTGCGTTTGTACGATCGGCTGTTTCGTTCGGCCAATCCGGAAAAGGACGAGGAGGGCGGTAGCTTCCTCGACAACATCAATCCGGAGTCGCTGGTGGTGCTCAAGGGTTGCCGTGCCGAGCCGTCGCTGGCCAGTGCCGAGCCTGAAGAACGGTTACAGTTTGAGCGCGAAGGCTATTTCTGCGCCGACATGAAG
>NZ_JBEOPW010000177.1:0-240 GCF_040310465.1 Pseudomonas sp. H26/SER47-MNA-CIBAN-0231
CTGCCGATCAGGCTGGCGCCGATAT
This sequence comes from Pseudomonas sp. H26/SER47-MNA-CIBAN-0231, assembly GCF_040310465.1. Taxonomy (NCBI): domain Bacteria; kingdom Pseudomonadati; phylum Pseudomonadota; class Gammaproteobacteria; order Pseudomonadales; family Pseudomonadaceae; genus Pseudomonas; species Pseudomonas sp. H26/SER47-MNA-CIBAN-0231. The sequence continues at coordinate 26 of NZ_JBEOPW010000177.1, forward strand.
TGCCAATGCCGGCGAAGTCCAGCGTCTGCCGTTGGCTGTCGAAGTGGGCGATCGCCGCCGCGCCGCCGCGGCTGCCGTTCATGGCCTGGTGCATGTTGCTGAATAGCGTGAACGGTGAATCCAGTGGTGTTTCTGCAAACGCCACGGCACCCGCCTGCGCGGCCTGCTGAGCAAGCTCGCCATGGCCGATGCCGTCGATGACCAGGGCACTGCAG
>NZ_JBEOPW010000178.1:0-240 GCF_040310465.1 Pseudomonas sp. H26/SER47-MNA-CIBAN-0231
GTGCTGGGCGTGGCGATGTTCGAGGCTGACGGCCTGGGCGCGCGGCCCCTGCCGCGTGTCATGGGCGGGTGTGTGTTGGAGGCGGGTGTTGGGCAGCGGCCGGCGGGGGGGCGGGTCGGCGGGGGGGGGGGGGGGGGGGGCCGCCCGCGGCCCCGCCGCGGCCCCCCCGCCCCCACGGCCCGCCCGCGCTGCGCGCACGCCGCGTCCCGCCCCCACTCCGAGCCATCGGGGCGGGCGCCG
>NZ_JBEOPW010000179.1:0-239 GCF_040310465.1 Pseudomonas sp. H26/SER47-MNA-CIBAN-0231
GTTCAGTGATTATTATTCCTGGCGCAGAGGTGAGCCAACCCGTTGGTGATTACATTAATAGTCCATTAACGAAAGGGATTATTGAAGGTTATAATACCATGGACACCTTGGCATCTTTGATGTTTGGTATGTTAATCATCGATTTATTACGCAAAAAAGGTGTCAATGAAGCCGCTGATCAAACCAAGTATTTAATTCGTGCCGCCTTTATTGCTGCTGGTGGTCTAGCATTTGTGTAT
>NZ_JBEOPW010000180.1:0-239 GCF_040310465.1 Pseudomonas sp. H26/SER47-MNA-CIBAN-0231
GTTTGAGCCAATGTGCATGTTGAGGTGCTTCAAGGCTTTCGCGGTGCTCATCATCGCTACGCCGTTGGTCGTGAAAATGGCTTTTTTGCGATTTGGGTGTGAATCGATAAAGTTTTGAATAACCTTGATGAGCAAATCCACACTCATTTTCTCGATTTCAATAACCTCACAGGTAATGTCGTTGTTTTCTCGGGTGAACGCTTTAATCGCGTCGACTCTAGCTTGGCGAGGGTCTATGG
>NZ_JBEOPW010000181.1:0-239 GCF_040310465.1 Pseudomonas sp. H26/SER47-MNA-CIBAN-0231
TCTCGGTCTCGCTGGCCATCGGCAGCGCCTACCTGGCCGGGATCTGGACATCGATCACTGGCGTCGGCGAACTGTATTTCGATGCGGTGGGCATGTTCGCCCTGTTCCTGCTGGCCGGACGCTACCTGGAACGCCGCGCCCGGGAGCGCACGGCCGCCGCCACCGCGCAACTGGTCAACCTGTTGCCTGCCTCGTGCCTGCGCCTGGGTGCGGACGGCCAGAGCGAGCGCATCCTGCTC
>NZ_JBEOPW010000182.1:0-239 GCF_040310465.1 Pseudomonas sp. H26/SER47-MNA-CIBAN-0231
CTATGGACTCTTCACGGTCCCTGTAGGAGCTGCCGAAGGCTGCGATCTTTTGATCTTGATCTTGATCTTGTGCGTCTTCAAATGAGCTGGAAATCAAGATCAAAAGATCGTCCGAACGCGGCCCGAGCCTTCGGCAGCTCCCACGCAGGTCGTGGGCAACTGAAGTACCCATAAAAACAATAAAAGCTTTGCTCAGAGATCGCCTGCCATGGCCGTACCTGCCTCGCCGCTCTCCCATG
>NZ_JBEOPW010000183.1:0-238 GCF_040310465.1 Pseudomonas sp. H26/SER47-MNA-CIBAN-0231
TGAATAAACAGCCAAAACCTGTGGGAGCGGGCCTGCTGGCGAAGGCGGCGGCACAGTCAACATCGTCATCGCCTGACAGTCCGCTTTCGCGAGCAGGCTCGCTTCCACACTGAGACGGGGCAGATCGACCATCTTCATCGCAACCAAAATCCCTGTGGGAGCGAGCTGGCTCGCGAAGGCGGCGGCACAGTCAACATCGTCATCGCCTGACAGTCCGCTTTCGCGCGCAGGCTCGCTC
>NZ_JBEOPW010000184.1:0-238 GCF_040310465.1 Pseudomonas sp. H26/SER47-MNA-CIBAN-0231
GCCTTACGACGTGGTCGAGTGGCTCGATTATCACCACAGCCGTTAGCCGAAATTCCGCGAATCGCACGGCTATTGACACGGCCAACGCTGTGGGAGCGCGCCTGCTCGCGAAGGCGGCGGCGGGTTCAACAGCTGTGTCGCCTGACATACCCCGTTAGCGCCCCGGGGGGCAACCCCAGGCGGGGAGGGGGTTGTTGTAGAGGGGGCGGGGGTAAACCCGATTAATTGGTCGATCTTG
>NZ_JBEOPW010000185.1:0-238 GCF_040310465.1 Pseudomonas sp. H26/SER47-MNA-CIBAN-0231
GTATTTGTCCGGTTTTTCAAAAAAACCGGCCTGACTCCCCGAACGAAGAGAAGCAGCATGGAATGCGGGCCACTTACGCCAGGTGAAGGCAATTCGATTCTGTTAATCGTCGATGATTACCCGGAAAATCTGATTAGCATGCGGGCCTTGCTCGAACGTGAGGATTGGCAGGTCATGACCGCCACCTCGGGTTTCGAGGCCTTGGGGTTGATGCTGGAGCATGATGTCGACCTGGTGC
>NZ_JBEOPW010000186.1:0-238 GCF_040310465.1 Pseudomonas sp. H26/SER47-MNA-CIBAN-0231
GTCCATTGCCGTAGGCCTGGATCACCCTTCCATCGAGCCACTGCACCTGATGCAGGCGCTGCTTGAGCAGCAGGGCGGTTCGATCAAGCCGCTGCTCATGCAAGTCGGTTTCGACCTCAATGCCCTGCGTCAGGCGCTGACCAAAGAGCTGGATCAGCTGCCCAAGCTGCAGAACCCCACCGGCGACATGAACCTGTCGCAGGATCTGGCTCGCTTGCTCAATCAGGCGGACCGCCTC
>NZ_JBEOPW010000187.1:0-238 GCF_040310465.1 Pseudomonas sp. H26/SER47-MNA-CIBAN-0231
CGAAGGGGGGGCGTTTGCCGGGCTGGACTTCGTTAATGGGGTGGTGGTGGGGTTGCTGGTGAAGGCTGGGCTATAAGCCCCTGCGACCCACAAAACCAGTGTGGGTGCGAGCCTGCTCGCGAAAGCGGTGTGTCCTATAAAGAAATGTTACTGATACGACGCTTTGGCGAGCAGGCGCGCTCCCACAGGGTGATGCGTTGTTCAGGGGGGGTGGGTGTCGGCGGCGGCGGTGGGGTTG
>NZ_JBEOPW010000188.1:0-237 GCF_040310465.1 Pseudomonas sp. H26/SER47-MNA-CIBAN-0231
AGGCACATATGCGCAAGGTCATCGATGGCGAGATCGGCGACGAGATCCTCGCCAAGATCACCAACTCCGAGTTCGGCCTGGTGGCCCTGGCCTGGATGGATGGCGGCACGCGCAACCTCTATACCAAGAAACCGGTGCGCAAGATCGACGACCTCAAGGGCATGAAGATCCGCGTGCAAGGCAACCCGATTTTCATCGAAGCCTTCAACGCCATGGGCGCCAACGGCATTGCCATGG
>NZ_JBEOPW010000189.1:0-237 GCF_040310465.1 Pseudomonas sp. H26/SER47-MNA-CIBAN-0231
GTCCAGGCCCAGCCGGTTGGCGGCCCGGGGCCGCGTGCTCCGGCGGCGGGGGGGGGGGCCGGCCGGGGGGGGCGGGGGGGGGGGGGGCCGGGGGGGGGGGGGGGGGGGGGGGGGGGCGGGGGGGGGGCGGGGGGGGGGGGGGGGGGGGGGCGGGGGGCGGCGGGGGGGGGGGGGGGGTCGGCGGGGGGGGGGGGGGGGCGCCCCCCGCGGGCGGGGCTCGGGCCCCGACGAGACCAG
>NZ_JBEOPW010000190.1:0-236 GCF_040310465.1 Pseudomonas sp. H26/SER47-MNA-CIBAN-0231
TTTTCCGAGAGCACCCGCGCATCATTCGGTAGTTCCGGAACATTGAGCTGCTGCCCCATTTCCCCCGCAATATTCGGAGTCGGCAAGCGCGGGTCATCCACCGCGATTTTATCGATGACCACCTCCAGAGGAGGGGATTCGCCGCTGGGCACGCCATCTCGAATCAATACCCACGACACCTGGATTGTTTTGCCTTGATGAGCGAGGAGGAACGCCACGCTGAATGTGAAATTGGC
>NZ_JBEOPW010000191.1:0-236 GCF_040310465.1 Pseudomonas sp. H26/SER47-MNA-CIBAN-0231
CCCGTGCACCATCCACGCTGGTCCGTCTGGCCGAATGGCGCGCACAGCATGTGCAACTGGAGATCACGCTGGTGCGGGGCAACCACGACCGCCGCGCCGGCGACCCACCATGCCGGCGGAGTGGCATCACACGGCTGTGTAGGCACTCGAACCCGGGCGCGGGCCCCCCGTCGGCGATGTCGCATCCCAGGGCCCCCCCTCACTAAAGCCAGACACCGGCCTCCAGGGTCAAAGCC
>NZ_JBEOPW010000192.1:0-236 GCF_040310465.1 Pseudomonas sp. H26/SER47-MNA-CIBAN-0231
CCCTCAAGCACTCGGAAACTCCGGGGCTCGGCGCTCATATCGCCGACTGGCCGCAGGGCTGGCTCCAGGTGTTTGCCGGCCGGTCACGCGCCGATCCTGTCGACGCGGGATGGGCGCTGAAAAAGGATCAGGGGCAGTTCGACCAGATTGCCGGCGCAACCATCACCTCACGGGCGGCGATCAATGCCATCCATGACGCGTTACGCTATTTCGACGAACATCGGCAGGCCTTGATT
>NZ_JBEOPW010000193.1:0-236 GCF_040310465.1 Pseudomonas sp. H26/SER47-MNA-CIBAN-0231
GTGGAAGGCGCAGGTTACTGCTGTCGCACCAGGCCACCGGCAATTGCGTGCAGGTGCCGGCCACCTGTTGCAGCAGGTTGCGCCGCAGCACCAGGTCGCGGGCGCTAGCGGCCTCGACACCGACACCGCTGGCCCCACCCATGGCGCGAAACATCAGCGACAACGATCGCTGCATGCTCTCAAGATCGACCCGTGCCTCCGGAAAATCCGGGCTGGCGCGACGGGTGATGAAGCGG
>NZ_JBEOPW010000194.1:0-236 GCF_040310465.1 Pseudomonas sp. H26/SER47-MNA-CIBAN-0231
CGACTTCGCCGCGCCTAAACGTTACGACCATCTGCCAGATCGCATGATATACGCGGACCTCCTGCGACAGACCTTTGATTTCTAGATAATTCACAAACTGCTCGGCTCGGCCTCGTCCGATCTGCTCTCGGAAGTGGTGCGCCTCAAGCACAGCGACTGTCACAGATAGACCCCTGACGCATCCGACGAGCTCTTAGATCGCTTCAGCTAGCTGGTCTAGGTACACTTCAAAGGGG
>NZ_JBEOPW010000195.1:0-234 GCF_040310465.1 Pseudomonas sp. H26/SER47-MNA-CIBAN-0231
GCGCGAAGCCAAGGACGACGCCGACACTGCGACCCGGGCGAAGACCACCTTCCTGGCCACGATGAGCCATGAGATCCGCACGCCAATGAACGCTGTGATCGGCATGCTGGAACTGGCGATGAAGAAGGCCGAGCAGGGGCTGACCGACCGTTTTGCCATCGAAGTGGCCTCAGGTGCAGCGCGCAGCCTGCTTGATCTGATCGGCGATATCCTGGATGTCTCGCGCATTGAATC
>NZ_JBEOPW010000196.1:0-234 GCF_040310465.1 Pseudomonas sp. H26/SER47-MNA-CIBAN-0231
CAGGTGAAAATTTATCTGTTGTCTTTGAAACGTCGGCAGCAGGCGTTTTAAATGCCATTGTGACCTTGCCTAGTAAACCAAAAATAACGCTAAGCGCGCCAGAAGGCCAAGGTAATAATCCTACATATCGCTCAAGCGATGGTAGTATTCAGCTGGTCAGTCATGCGGGTGGTGGTAGTATTGATTTTATTCGTAATAATAAAGTTACCAGCTTTGATGCGGTCAGTGCTGAAG
>NZ_JBEOPW010000197.1:0-233 GCF_040310465.1 Pseudomonas sp. H26/SER47-MNA-CIBAN-0231
GATTATGATGCGAACTCAGCAAGCACTTGCCACTAACGGCGCTGCGGGCTATTTACCACCAGAACATTACGACCAAATCTTCACAGCCCACGGCGTGATCATGATTATCTTTATGGCAATGCCATTTATGATTGGTTTAATGAACTTGGTCGTGCCATTACAGATTGGTGCCCGCGATGTGGCGTTCCCATTCTTAAACAACTTAAGTTTTTGGCTAACGACCTCTGGCGCGG
>NZ_JBEOPW010000198.1:0-233 GCF_040310465.1 Pseudomonas sp. H26/SER47-MNA-CIBAN-0231
TTTACCGCCCTGGAATACATAACCCCTGCCGCCTTCGCGCGCAGGCTCGCTCCCCCAGCAAATCGACATCAATGTCGGATGACCTGACGCCTGCGCGAGCAGGCTCGCTCCCACAGAATTCGCGTTCCCCCTGTCATTCACGGCAACACACAAATCCTTTTTGGGAGCGAGCTTGCTCGCGAAAGCGGTGTGTCAGCTACACATGCATCAGGCAAGGAAACGCAATATCGGTG
>NZ_JBEOPW010000199.1:0-233 GCF_040310465.1 Pseudomonas sp. H26/SER47-MNA-CIBAN-0231
GGGGGCGCGGGCTTGCCCGCGAAGACGGCGGTACATCCAAAATCATTGCCGGCTGATCCACCGCTTTCGCGAGCAGGCTCGCTCCCACAATGTTCCGTGTTGACCAATGATTTGGTGGTGCCACAAAAAACCTGTGGGAGCGGGCGTGCCCGCGAATGCGGCGGTACATTCAACATCATTTTCGCCTGACCCAGCGCTTTCGCGAGCAGGCTCGCTGCCACAATGTTCCGTGG
>NZ_JBEOPW010000200.1:0-233 GCF_040310465.1 Pseudomonas sp. H26/SER47-MNA-CIBAN-0231
GTGCTGGCCCATGGCTGCAGCGCGTCGCTCATCAGTATCTAGCGGGTAACGAGTACAGCTGCCTCGCCAAAGCGGGGCATTGGATTGAAAGCGCTGGCGGGACGCTGGCAATTGCCGCTCCCGCCTCTACAATGCCGCGCCCACGTGCGGCGCTTGAACAGCGTCGGCCTCTGCGGCAGGCTCTACACGATCAAACGACCCAGACCGGGAGAAAGGAAAACATGGCACTCATC
>NZ_JBEOPW010000201.1:0-232 GCF_040310465.1 Pseudomonas sp. H26/SER47-MNA-CIBAN-0231
GTACCAGTCACGGCGCGGCCCAGCGGCGTCGTGTTGAAATAGGTCAGGCCGCCGGTGGTGTTATGAAATGCGCCACACTGAATAGCGGCAATACCTTCGGCCACCAGTTGTTTGCGGCAGTCGATCAGACGTGCGTTCTCCGCGCCGTATTCCATGGCACGACGAGGGATCGCATCATAATCCTCTTCGTCTGGCTGGCCCAGGTTTGCAGTATATGCATAAGGAACCGCTC
>NZ_JBEOPW010000202.1:0-232 GCF_040310465.1 Pseudomonas sp. H26/SER47-MNA-CIBAN-0231
TGCTGATCGCGCTTCGGTATAACCAGGAATTGCGGATGCACGATAAGGTTCAGCCAAAACATCTTTTAGCATCTCAATCGCTAATGCGGCATCTTGCTGATAACTCGCGTGAACAAATGCACTTAAGTAACGTCCAAAATCGATGGCTACAGACTTATCATATTGCTGCGGCAGCAATTCGCGCATTTTGGCAGTAGATAATGAAATTCCCGGGTAAGCGATAACCCAATAC
>NZ_JBEOPW010000203.1:0-232 GCF_040310465.1 Pseudomonas sp. H26/SER47-MNA-CIBAN-0231
TCCATGTGCAGCGCCAATGCCTTGCCCACGGTGTGCCCGTAACCCGGTAAAACGTTGAACACCCCCGCAGGAATGCCCGCGTCCAGCGCCAGTTGAGCCAGACGAATCGCGCTGAGCGGCGAGCGCTCGGAAGGTTTCAGAATCACCGAGTTGCCGGTGGCAAGCGCCGGGCCGAGCTTCCACGCACTCATCATCAGCGGGAAATTCCACGGCACAATCGCCGCGACCACAC
>NZ_JBEOPW010000204.1:0-232 GCF_040310465.1 Pseudomonas sp. H26/SER47-MNA-CIBAN-0231
GCAAGTGACCTCCCTGAAGTGGAGAAGGGGCGGTAAGGTTTTTGCCGAGGTGGTGGAATTGGTAGACACGCTACCTTGAGGTGGTAGTGGCCATAGGCTGTAGGGGTTCGAGTCCCCTCCTCGGTACCAAACAAGCAGGCCCGCCTAGTGCGGGCTTTCTTGTGTTTTAAGGGTTTAGGTTGACCTGTATAAGGCATGAGTCGTATAATTCGTGCCCAGTTTGACGCGGGGT
>NZ_JBEOPW010000205.1:0-232 GCF_040310465.1 Pseudomonas sp. H26/SER47-MNA-CIBAN-0231
GTCTGGACCCGGGACGAGAACGGCGAAACCTATGCCTACCCGGATACCCTGGTCGGCACCGACTCGCACACCACCATGATCAATGGCCTCGGCGTGCTGGGCTGGGGTGTCGGCGGCATCGAGGCCGAGGCGGCAATGCTCGGCCAGCCGGTGTCGATGCTGATCCCGGAAGTGATCGGCTTCCGCCTGACCGGCAAGCTCAATGAAGGTGTCACCGCCACCGACCTGGTGC
>NZ_JBEOPW010000206.1:0-231 GCF_040310465.1 Pseudomonas sp. H26/SER47-MNA-CIBAN-0231
GCGGATGCGCTGGTCGAGAAACACCGCCAGGGTCACGCCGATCACCAAGGTGATGCCGATAAACATGCCGCCAAACACCACCAGGTTCTTGCTGGCGACCCACCAGCGGTCGTTGTCGAACAAACGCTGGTATTGCGCCAAGCCAGCCCACTTGTAGGTCGGCAGAAAGGTCGAGGTGGTGAACGACAGAACGAACGTCCACAGGATGTAGCCATAGAAGCCCACCAACAC
>NZ_JBEOPW010000207.1:0-231 GCF_040310465.1 Pseudomonas sp. H26/SER47-MNA-CIBAN-0231
TCTAAACTTGGCAGTGCGCCCATCGCAATGGGAGAACTGCAATGATCAATACAGCTACTGCCTGCATGCTGGCCGATTACAAGCGCTGGGCGGACCTGCGCCTGTTCGACAGCCTCGCCGCGCTGCCACCCGGTGAAGTCGATAAACAACGGGTCTCGGTGTTCAACAATATGATTGGCACCTTGAACCACATCTACGTGGTGGACTGTATCTGGCAAGCCCACCTGGAGG
>NZ_JBEOPW010000208.1:0-231 GCF_040310465.1 Pseudomonas sp. H26/SER47-MNA-CIBAN-0231
GGGAGCAACCTTGCTCGCGAATGCGGTGTGTCAGTCACAGTGTAAGTGGCTGACCTGACGCCTACGCGAGCAGGCTCGCTCCCACAGAGAAATCCGGGGCTGACCGGGCTTTGTGATTCGGCACATAAAACTGTGGCTGGGTTGCCAGCGAGTGGGGTGGGGCCGGCAAAGAAGGCGGGGAATGTGCCGACCGAATCGCTGGCAAGCCAGCTCCCCCAGTGATTCCGGGGG
>NZ_JBEOPW010000209.1:0-231 GCF_040310465.1 Pseudomonas sp. H26/SER47-MNA-CIBAN-0231
GGCCAGGTGTACTACCTGCACAACGACGTTAAGAGCATCGAAAAATGTGCCGCCGAACTGGCAGCCTTGGTGCCGGAAGCGCGGATCGGCATCGGCCACGGGCAGATGCGCGAAAGCGAACTCGAACAGGTGATGAGCGACTTCTACCACAAGCGCTTTAACGTGCTGATCGCGTCGACCATCATCGAAACCGGTATCGACGTGCCGAGCGCCAACACCATCATCATCGAG
>NZ_JBEOPW010000210.1:0-231 GCF_040310465.1 Pseudomonas sp. H26/SER47-MNA-CIBAN-0231
TCGACCACCAGCAACGGGCCGTCGCCGTAGTCCAACAGATAGCGCGGCGAGCCACCGGCACCGGTCAGACGCAGGCTGAGCGGCGTGCGCGGGTCTGCGCTGGCGGCAAGCGCTGCGCCTGGTGCGACGCAGCAATCGCCACTTAGCGGCTGCAGGCGTGACAGGTGCTCCTCTGGCGTCAGCTTGGGGTAGCCGACGAAGAGCATCACCACGCCGCTGACGATCCAGAGC
>NZ_JBEOPW010000211.1:0-231 GCF_040310465.1 Pseudomonas sp. H26/SER47-MNA-CIBAN-0231
GTCAGGTAGCACCTGATACTCCTTGAGCACATCGGCCTTGTACTTGAGTTCGTTGGCGACGATGTTCAGGGTCGACTCGATGCCCTGCTGCAGGTTGATCCACTGCCATTCCTGATTGGCGTCCACCCGGGAAAAATCCTTGAGGTCCCTGACTATGCGGCCAACCCGGTTGATGCCGTCCTTGGACTCCTTGATCAGCAGCGGAATGTCCTCGCGCAGGAAGTCCAGTTC
>NZ_JBEOPW010000212.1:0-231 GCF_040310465.1 Pseudomonas sp. H26/SER47-MNA-CIBAN-0231
TCACCGTCCTGCAGTAGCCCCGCGGATCCCCTGTGGGAGCGAGCCTGCTCGCGACGGCGGATTAACAGCCACGGCTGATATGGCGGCCCTGACGCTTTCGCGAGCAGGCTCGCTCCCACAACAAATCCCAGTGCTGCAAACAGGCATCAAAAAACCCCGCGAGCGAATGATACGCGGGGCGAAAAATGTGGGTGGTTGCGGCCAACCCAAGGCGGGCGTTAGCTGTCGTGG
>NZ_JBEOPW010000213.1:0-230 GCF_040310465.1 Pseudomonas sp. H26/SER47-MNA-CIBAN-0231
GCGTAGGTACTGCGTCGTTCGTCAGCCCTTGAGCTTGCTGGTGATCTTCGCCACGTGCTCGCCCTGGTAGCGCGCGATGGCCAGTTCCTTTTCCGAAGGCTGACGCGAGCCGTCGCCGCCGGCGATGGTCGTGGCGCCGTAGGGCGTGCCGCCGTTGGTTTCGGAGATGTCGAAGAACTCGCTGATGCCATAACCGGTCGGCACGATAACCATGCCGTGGTGTGCCAGGG
>NZ_JBEOPW010000214.1:0-230 GCF_040310465.1 Pseudomonas sp. H26/SER47-MNA-CIBAN-0231
GCACTACGTTATGGTTATGCCTTTTATGATTACTCAGAACAATTGCAAATTCAATTTGGTATAAATCAAGTACCATTTGGTAACCCGGGTTTTATTTCAAATAGTTTTTGGTTTGGCGTACCGTATTATTTAGGTTTTGAAGATGATTATGATGCAGGTATTAAAACGGTTTATTCAAATAATGGTTGGGGAACTGAGTTTGCGTTTTATAAAGGCGCTGAATATGGTGC
>NZ_JBEOPW010000215.1:0-230 GCF_040310465.1 Pseudomonas sp. H26/SER47-MNA-CIBAN-0231
GCGCCATCCGGCGGTGGCGGACGCCGCCGCATTCGCCGTGCCGCATCCGCGCCTCGGGCAGGACGTAGCCGCGGCGGTTGTGCTGCATCCGCAGATGAGCGTCTCGCCCAACGAACTGCAGAACTTCTTGCGCGGTGAGCTGGTGTATTTCAAGGTGCCGCGCCGCGTACAGGTCATCGACGCCTTGCCGCGCGGGCTGACGGGCAAGGTGCTGCGGCATCACCTGGCGG
>NZ_JBEOPW010000216.1:0-230 GCF_040310465.1 Pseudomonas sp. H26/SER47-MNA-CIBAN-0231
GGGGGGGGGGGGGGGGGGGGGGGGGGGGGGGGGTGGGGGGGGGGGGGGGGGGGGGGCGGGGGGGGCGGGGGGGGGGGGGGCGGGGGCGGGGGGGGGGGCGGGGCGGGCCCCCGCCCGCCCGCCCCCCCCCCCCCCCCCCCCCCCCCCGCGCCCCCCCCCGCCCCCCCCCACCGACCACCCACCCCACCACCACCCTGCGACACCCGCACCCGCCCCCGACACCCCCACCA
>NZ_JBEOPW010000217.1:0-230 GCF_040310465.1 Pseudomonas sp. H26/SER47-MNA-CIBAN-0231
TCTGTTGTTGGGGGTGGGTTGCTTGGGGTCTCGCTGCGGTGTGTCTGTCTCCGCCGCGCCCCCCGCCCCCCCCCCCCCCGCCCGCCCCGCGCCCCCCCGCCCCCCGCCGCCCCCCCCCCCCCCCCCCCCCCCCCCCCCCCCCCCCCCCACAGGGGTCGTGACCTAGTGTCTCGGGGGCTGGGAGATGTGTTTCCGACACCGGGCGAAGCCCTCGGCGACCAGGTTATCGA
>NZ_JBEOPW010000218.1:0-215 GCF_040310465.1 Pseudomonas sp. H26/SER47-MNA-CIBAN-0231
ATCCAGAGCGCCCTGAAACAAGGGCGTAATAGACTCCTAAAACAGCCGTGAAGCGACAGATACGTTGACACGCACCGGCGCCTAAAAAAGTAAGCAAAAAACGCTAGCTCCTACGTTCGGCCCGCTCGCTGGGGCTCGGGGTTCCTTCGCTCCGGGACTGATCCGGGCGCAGCGGCTCCGGTTTGCTTCGCTGCACCTCCTTCCGCTGTGTCTGG